>NZ_JBHDYC010000012.1:0-136552 GCF_041894845.1 Natrinema sp. H-ect4 | reverse complement strand
TTTCCGAGTAATTCGGACCCACTTGAGTTCCCCTGTGACCAATACAGGCGGAGCAGTGTCATTCACCTCGAGCAAACGGAACGAGCGAGCGGACTGACGACCCTGTACTGAACGCAGTTTCACGACTTCTTGTCCGGTTTTTCTCCGATTTCTCGGACACAGAATTCACACTCGACGACACATTCATACTAATCGACAGTCAACAATTCACATGGACGCAGAAGAAACAGTGAAAACGGGAGCATCACTCGCTTTGCTTCTTTTTACTGCTCTCTGGCTTTCTACATTTGATTTCTCTATTAATTCTGACCCAAATACAGTTCAGAACGCTGAGAAGGTGACTCGATATTTCTATGCAGGAATTATGACAATTGCCCCGACCTCGAAACTTGCATTAGCTATTGATATTGGTGCGGCACTTGTGGCTTCCGTGGGACTGGTTAAGGGTGCCCGAGATTCAATTCGGGCAGGTGTCCTCGGGGCTGCTTTTCTCTACTTTTTCATTAGTTTCATCGCTCATTACGCGACTGCGCCAGTCTAATGGAGTTCACGATCTCCTGTCCGATTCTACTGTGATTCTCGGACAGTGACTATGGTCTATCTTCCTGGAGCTCGCATCAATCGATACTGCTCTGCGATGTTCATTCCTTCAGTAACTACCCTGGCCTGAATGTGGTTAGGTCATCGAATCCCACATCAATAGGCTCGAACTCCGAACAAACGGTGCCTCGAGATGACGACTTGGTCTGAAGTCGACTCCAGTACGGAAGCGAAAAAACGGCAACCGCGGACAGTACTCGGATATATAATTGCAGGGCATCTCCAATGCCTCTTCATCGCTGCCGAAGAGGTCATCACCGTTGAATTCATCAAAGTAGTGCGTTGGGTGGCTGATATACTCAGATAGTGCTTCTTGCCTTTCTTGTAGATGTTCGAGTCGGCCAGGATTACTGTAGTACACTAGATCGAGACAGTGAATTAGTTGCAAATCGTTGATTCGTTCAACGACAGCCGAATCAGTTACAGTGATCCGGTTTCCTTCTCTTCGGGGGTTATAGCACTCTGGGTCGTATAGGATTAGTAATAGATCGGGACCGAGTGGGCAAAAGACCTGCAGTCCAGGACTCTCCCATTGACTAATCGCATAGTCCGGCTTATCCCGAAAATATGGATTGTCAAGGACAATCGGGTGATCACCTCCAATGAATTCCGACGAGGACTCATTTTTCAATAACAACAAATCGAGTCCTTTGAGTAGTAGGCTTTGAGAAAATGCATCAAAGAGCTTTCGCAAGTGTAATTTTTGGCTGAATTGGCTTGGATCCGATCGTATTAATTTGAGCGACTCATCGGGCATATCCTGTTCGAGTTCTCCCTTTGCAACTCGTTCACCGAATTCTCGAATAATTTCTTCAAGAGCGATCCGCATTCCACGGGTTCGTGCATGTTGAAAGAGAAGGAATCCACCAAGATTCTGGAGATCACTTTTAGAGAGGTTATCAATGGATTTAGTTTCCCGTATTTTCTGAAGAACGGGTAAGTATTCGTTCTCGACTTTAGTAAACTTATCCTCGAGGTTGCGTCCTTCCTCGTAGAAGTAGTTCCGTGTACAGAGGTTCGCAATACGCTCTTCGAATTCACTACCACTCTCGAGGTGGTAAATCGGAAGATGTCCGGTTCGATCCCCGTTATTGAAGAAGGCAAGATAGTGGCGAGGGACGTAGTGTTGGGACTTCTTCGGAGGCACGTAAGAAACTGGACACTATGTAGTCAAATAACTATTGCTTTGTCACCTGATACTGTCATATGAAGATGGGTAAATTAATACCATCGGCCCAACAATCATTGTCCTTGATTCTCATATTTGTCTCTACAGACCGTGAGGAATCGGGACATCAGTACGGGAGTAGAGTCCGAACTGGACTCAAAGGTCCGCGAAGAGTTGGTTCGCGGACACAGGTTTAGTCTCAGTGGCTGGTTGTCACTCATCAACTGACGGACCACAGAACCACTCCGAGGACTACCACAGCGAGCATCAAGAGCCCGCCGGGGATTACACCCATAATGGAGGATGTTAGGCCGATGATTTCGAGACTGTGCGACACCAGGAGTTCAGTGAAATACGCTTTCAACATTTCCTTCGAGATATTCTGACAGACTACCTTCAACCGATGCAAGGTCCGTTTCCTTTTGGAAGGTCCTCGGTGGGGAATTGAACCCCTCTTGGCATCGGTTGCGTTCACCAGCCAGAACGGCTCTCCTGATATCGCTCGACGTGATTTGTTACAGCTTCCAACTATTTATGCATTATCCACATGCTGTTTTCGAGGAGTGCGTTTGCGGACACCACGGAATGCTAAGGACAACGGATATATCCGTCTCTCCTCGTAGTGATTACTCAATCAGATGCCGACTCGAGTCGTCCATCAACACCATCCGGATGATATCACCTATTCGCTCGAGGATGTCAGTACGGACCCGAATGCGTTCGAGGACAGACTCCGCGATCCAACGGACGATGTCAAGGTGATGGACTACTCGCTCTCGGGCGGAGACGTGCGTGTACTCTATACGCCGGGTGTGTCGGGAACGACCGACGACCTCGATCGGGAAATCAGCCCCGCTCAGTTGAAGGAAGACGTAGAGCCGATGGACCCGACGAGCCGAGTCATCGCTATCTGGTTACTCCAGTTCTTCGTCGAGATGCAACAGGAAGAACAGGAAAACGGGAGTGAACTTGCGATTTACAAGAACCTCGAGATCGAACGAGTCCCCGAAGCGGTCGATCACGTTTCGTGGGACGGGTCGGCGACGGACGTTGCTGGAAGTCTGATGTCGAATCTGATCCTGAGACACTCGCTTCCGAACGCGAATCACCGAACGGGGATCACGATGGCACAGACCTATCTCGAGGCGGCAGGGGCCGATTTTAAAACGCCAAAAACACACACCGAAGAGTACGAATGGCGTGAGTGGGTCGATCCCTATATCGTCGAATCAAAGCGGCTGCTGACCGTTCGGCGACACAACCTGTACTTCCTCACGTTGAAACAGAACGGGTGTGAGATCGTCCACCGAAAGCATGGAATCGAGATCCCACTCGAGGACTACGACCTCGATATGTACTACTACGAAGCCTGGGAGAAATACGCCGAATTGCACGAAGCACACTGCATCGAATTCGTGGAGGAACTGGCCATTCGAGGTGAGGAAGCAAACCTCGTTCAGGAGCCGGCACTATCCAAAGCTGGATTTATCGACTTCCTGCGCACCGAAAACGGTAGCTCTGAAGCGGAATAAGAATTAGTCGCGGAGGTGCGCGTTCGATCGCGCCAGCTCCCGGAGACGCTCGTTATCCGGGATATCGTACTGTTCACTGACATCGCGAACAGCTTCTTGTAGGGTCATGGTTGCTGTGAATGCTTACGGGACTGGTAGAAATAAAACTTCTCAACATACCCCTGCTTTCTGTGAGCAAGTGAGACCGACTGTGATTCATCTGTTTGAAGCGGGATTCTCATCTGGACCAATAACGGCAATTTCCCAAGTCTCTGTATCGGTCCGTGACACCCGAACTGGCCGATCTTTCACGTGGCTCACCTGGGGGCCGAACACCGCCGGCTAGTACTGACACGACGAATGGCCTGTCGTCTGGGTCAATATCCCCACCGGCCAGAAATCTTGGCACGTCACTCCCGGCCTTGATGTCCTCGAGCACTCACTACCCCAGTAGAGCGACCCGGCCGGCGGCTCCGACAGCCACTCGAGCACACTGCCAAACCGTCAGCTCACCCACAATGTCACTAGGCCGGATCGATGGACTGACTCGAGTTCGGATCGAACGCGGCGTCCGGCGGCGTTCGCGACGAGCACGCGGACCACCGCTGTCGTGAGGAGCAGCGACTCGAGACGTTACAATCTCCCCGGACAGTCCTGGCGGTGCTCTCGAAACCGCGCGGGTCACGCGACCGAGTGAGAAACGAAATACTCGGAATCTCTGTGTAAACGACAGAGGCGACGGTCGAGTCGGCTCTCAGTTGAAGTCCGTAAGACGAACTCAATCGCTGCGCGCGAGTCACACGACTGCCCGCCGGAAGCGCCATCAGTACGGGCGGCTCTCTCGGATACTATCGGTCGAAAAATATATTATTACGAGACAGTCATCTCTAGCAGATGCCGCCCTCCAGACCGTTCTTCGATCCCGATACCGGAGAACTCGATACTGATCCGCTCATCGAAGAAGCGATCCCCCTGACGAGACTCATCGGGGCCATCGTGTTGGTCGCTCTCGTCCCGCTCCTCTTTCGGGCCGTCTTTGGCGGCCTCTTCGGGTTGACGTCCGGACTCGGCTTTCTGTACATGCTCGCGAGCCAGTTCATTCTCGCAATCGGCACCGGACTCGTCCTGCTCTATGTCATCGTCCGCGCGAACCAGCTCATCGACGAGTGAGTTGCCGTCGAACGCAGATCGGATACCGCTCGAGAACCCAACTGAAAGAAAATCGGCGAGGACCGCGACGCGACTGCGTTCGCTCCCGACTCGACGGTGTCCTCACCGTCGGCGTACCGCATCGGCGGGCACGATCTCCCAGATATCCGGTTCACAGACCATGATCTCGTTATAAAATTGGGGCTGATTGATATCAGAGTACGGACCGGGGCCGGGGGCTCTCTTGAGGGTGAACTGGAAACGGACGAGGTTGAGTAGCGTCAGATGAGGAAATTCGGACGTAACGAAGCAAGTACAGGCTGGAATGAAGCGTCTACGATAGTTAGCTAAAAACCGTACCGTTTGTGTGCGTCGTCAATGTCCAAAACCTCGATCACGCGGACTTCTTCCGTGTGATCAAGGATGGTGTAAAACGCGGTATGCGTCCGGCCGATGTGTAGCCGATAGACCTCTTCTCCATCGACCACGATCTTCTCTTTGTCACCGGAGCCGGATCCGGGTCGGGGATACGGATCGTCTTCCAGCTTCCGTAGATTTTCTTTCACGATTCGAGTGCTTTTCTGGTCAAGGACAGCAACATACTCGCGAGCTTCGTCCGCGAGCAGAACGTCATAACTCATCAAGCGATGTCAACTCCTCGCTGTCGGCATCGCGAACCTCGCGTGTCCGCTCGGCTAGTTCGTACCGTTGATGTTCTTGTATCAACCCTGCAAGTAGGTCGTCGTACGTTTCGCCCGCTTCTTTCAGTTCGTTCAATTCCTTCCATCGTTCTTCCGTGACTGGAATTCGCTTGTTTGCGTTCGACATGGCGTTAAAGACTTTTTCATTGAATTCTTCCCCGTTTTAGCAGGCGTGAACCCATTATCCAGTGAACCTGTTATTCGGGGAGAGGGACGAACACCTTTTTTGGCGGCCAGCGCCACCCGTACGTCATTATTCAGAGTTCGTGTGCAATCCTTACAACTCTTACAACGTAAATGCTTCGCCTATGAGAACCTTGAAGCAGGAAAAGCGGTACCTGCTATCGACTGAGGTCCGATATCTCAATCCGACCACCTAGGTATTTACTACCGTCTTGATCGTCTCTAGGTCGACCTCACCACGGGCATTGTCGATGTTCTGCTTCGACTCTACTATGGTAACAACTGAAACGAGTCACACACTGATCGCACAGCAGTCGTGCGATCAGGTGTGTATTGACTCTCAGTGGCGGTTCGTGAGTGCGGCGTCGATGACCACGCTCACCGGCGGGTCATCGTACTCGTCGGTGGCGACGATTTCGCTAGCATGCTCGAGCAACTATTCACGAGATGTGAGGCAAGTAGCGGAGTATATATGTCATCGCGCGATGGTGTGAAGAAATCGAGGATGTTTGATAGAGTCATCTACTGATCAATTCTCACCGTTTCAATTCCGATTTTATACGTCCAAGGTTCCTATCAATGTTGATTAGAGAGTCATCGATTGAGTCTAATTCAGATCTGGTGGTAGCATCCTCTGTGTCTTGGAGTTTTTCGATCCGTTCTTTAATGGAGAACTCTTTAACGAACTTTTCTTTCTCATGGAGGGTATTCTCGCATGAAAGTGTAACTTTCATTTTAGTAGAATGGTTTATTCTGTCGAATACTTCTTCCGTGTATGAATATGTCTTATTCGGTTTTTGAGATTTCAATAGCGGGAGTGTAGCAGATTCGCCGGATGACATTACTGGGCAAGCCCATGTCCGTATTTCGTTCTCAACTGCTATCTCCGCAAATACATCAACAGCAGTGCCGCCACCACTGTTTTGTATCACCAATTTAGGGATGTTAGAGTTCAATTCACAACTAATCACAATAACAGGACGATGGCCTTTCTCGAGTAGTCTCTCTTGTCGTCTTTGGATAGACGCTTGCTCCTTAGAGATGTTCTTTTGCTGGTAATACAGGTATACTAGTGCTAAACTGAGGAACACAGATCCGATCGCACTGATTGTCTGTGACCACTCGGCTAACCACTCTAATAAAGAAGAACCAGGACCATCTCTGTCAAAGAATGGAAAACTGCAACCAAATAAATCCTCACTTGGACTGAGAGGCTAGACTAATCAATTGCTGCGATAGCCTCTGTTTCCCATGGATCAACTGAAGATTTGCGTATGGAGGTAGAGGTGGGTCGCTGTGATTTTTTGGCGCTGTCGCCTTGGCGACACCCGCCAAGCGGGCTTTTGCGCAAAGCGCGAAACGGCCCCGCAGGGTTGGGGTGCGATCGCGGTGCCGACCCAGCCCTCGAGGGACCGACTACAACCTAGGTTTCATACGCAGCGGTGTTAGTCAAGAAAATCGTCAGAAAATAGATGAAACGACAGTGTTGCCATTATCTGGGTCGATTCAGCGATCAGCGACAGCGCCGACGAATCGAGTTTCAGTGCCGCCTAGAGTCTTCCAGGTCAGCTCGGCACCGCGGAGCGTGGTCGGATCGTTCCCCAACTTCGACCACTTCTCGAGGGCCTCGCTTGCGATCGTCGCGACGTTCTCAAAGCCGTCGACCTTCAGCCGGGAGAAATTGTATCGATTCGCATCCGACGAGGCTCGCTGTTCTCGTCGAACTCGAGCGACCGCATCGAAGTGATTGTCAGCGATGTAAACGTATTGCTATCGGGACCGAGCGGGATATTTTCCCAGTGGAGCGCGTTCAACAGCGTCTCCTCAATCTGTTCGGTGACCGTGTGGTGATCGGCCCACGCCCATGCCTCATCCTCGTTCATCGACTTGTTGACCAACACCACCACTTTCGGGTAATCTATCGAAACTGCGTCCGGGTCCTTCAGCTGGCCGACTACGAAATCTGCCCGCAGGCGTATACCCGGCACTGGAAACAAGTTCCACACCGGATTTGGGTCCCGGTCTCGAGAAAGTGAAACCGTCAGTAGACCCCTCTAAACGATGAAAACGTCGTTATCCAGTTCGACTCCGCCCTCCCCGATTTGAACAGATGGAAGACGTTCCGACTCGCCTCGCTTCGCTCGGCTGCGTGGGCGTGCGACTTCCATGTTCAAAATCGTGTCGCGGTCTCCTTTTCCGACGACCAGTCCGCTCGCTCCGCTCGCGGTGTTGGTCGTCGTAAAAGTCCGCCCTCCCCGATTTGAACGGGGGGCAAGTCGATCTACAGTCGACTGCTCTACCAGTCTGAGCTAAGGGCGGGCACCCAAACGTAGCCGCCGTGGTACACATAAGGGTTATTATTCGAGACTGGACAAACGTGTAACTGAGGCTGAACGGCAGAATGATTGATATAGGAGGGGTGATAACACAGAGGTACTTCGGCCATGAGCAAGATCACGTTCCGCGCGGACGATGACCTCGTCGAGCAACTCGAGGAACTCGACGCCTCCAAGAGCGAAGCGATGCGAGAGGCGCTCAGATCGTACCTCGAGGGGAGCGACGAGGCTGCGGGCGGTGAGGACCGCTCGGAATCGGACCGGGTACGGACGGACGTGATCGACGAACTGATTCGCACGCGTGTGGACGATCGACTCCGGGAACTCGGCATCGATCGCGCGGACTCTCGCGCACGCGATCCGACGCCGTCGCCCGACCCACAGGACGTCAACGTCTCCATCTCGCTCGAGGGGGCGGCGGTCCAGGCGAGCGAACGGAACTCGCAGTCGAGCGGACAGCGCCAGACTGGTGCACGCGATCCGACTCCGAACGACGGAGAGGCAGCGGGGGCTCGCGAACGCGCGGAGACGCAGTCCCCCGACGGACGAGAGAGCGGACGGCAGTGCAACCAGTGTGGTGACCGAATCGACGGCGACCACATGTACTGCCCCAACTGTGGGGAGAAGGCCTCCCGACGATTGTTCTGTGAGTGTGGCGACGAGGTACGATCCGACTGGTCGTTCTGTCCCAGCTGCGGTCGTCGGACGCCCGCGGCGGATGTCCTCGAGTCCGACAGTACGCAGTTCTGACCGGTGTAAGACGAAGATAGTCACTGTCGACGAAAGCTTTATTGTATATGCCGAACATCGGGTTATTCGCGTAAGACGGATTGTCTTACACTCGTCGAAAAGACGGGAAATCGCCCGATGACGGGCGGTTCAAACGTAAGACACGCCGCGTCTGACAGGGGCGCGCCACCGTCTTACCCCAAACGGGGAATACAACCATGGAGCGTGTGACACTGCGAATCCCGAAACAGCAGATCGATGAAGTAGAGCAATTAGTCGACTCGGGCGAATTCCCGAACCGGAGCGAAGCGATTCGGTCGGCCGTCCGTGAGATGATAAATGAACAAGGGGACGGCCCCACAGACCAATCCGGCAAACGCAACTGGGCCAAGGTGTAACGATGCAGGATATCGTCCAGGACGCCTTGGAGAACGCGGAGGAAGAAGCCCGGGAGATGGACGCCTCGATGGACGATGACGACGAATTCGGGGAGCCCCGAATCGTCATCGTCGGTGCGGGCGGTGCCGGTAACAACACCATCAACCGACTGTACAACATCGGCGTCGACGGTGCTGACACCGTGGCGATCAACACGGACAAACAGCACCTCAAGATGATCGAGGCCGACACGAAGATCCTCGTGGGCAAATCGCTCACGAACGGGCTCGGCGCCGGCGGCGACCCCTCGATGGGCGAGCGCGCGACCGAGATGGCCCAGGGAACGATCAAGGAGGTCCTCGGCGATGCGGACCTCGTGTTCGTGACCGCGGGGATGGGCGGTGGCACCGGCACGGGTGCCGCCCCCGTCGTCTCGAAAATCGCCAAAGAGCAGGGTGCGATCGTCGTCGGGATGGTCTCGACGCCGTTTAACGTCGAGCGCGCCCGCACGGTGAAAGCCGAGGAAGGCCTCGAGAAGCTACGCGAACAGGCTGATTCGATCATCGTCCTCGACAACAACCGACTGCTCGATTACGTCCCGAACCTGCCGATCGGCAAGGCGTTCTCGGTGATGGATCAGATCATCGCCGAAACCGTCAAGGGTATCTCGGAGACGATCACCCAGCCCTCGCTGATCAACCTGGACTACGCGGACATGTCCACGATCATGAACCAGGGCGGCGTCGCGGTGATGCTCGTCGGCGAGACCCAGGACAAGAACAAGACCGACGAGGTCGTCAAGGACGCGATGAACCACCCGCTACTGGACGTCGACTACCGTGGCGCGTCCGGTGGGCTCGTCCACATCACTGGCGGCCCGGACCTCACGCTGAAAGAGGCCGAGGGAATCGCGGACAACATCACCGAGCGCCTCGAGGCCAGCGCAAACGTCATCTGGGGCGCCCGAATTCAGGAGAGCTACAAGGGCAAGGTTCGCGTCATGGCGATCATGACCGGCGTCCAGAGCGCACAGGTGCTCGGACCGACCACCCAGAAGCAGGCTGACAAATCTCGACAGAGCATTGAGGGCCTGAACGATGCCGACTTCGACGCGAGCAACAACGTCGAAAAGACGGGCAAAGAATACGGCGCGCAGAGCGACGGCGGCCGCGAAACCGTCGACCGACAGAACGGCGTCGACGTGATCCGCTAACGGCACTCACCCGAACCGTCAGCTCGTCTCGCTTTCCGAAACGATCTTTTTCGACCACCGACGACTGAGCAGCGAGTTACTGAACGGGAATTCGACGAAAACGCGATGTAAACGCGCTAAACGCGCAGGCTTTCGAACGTACTGGATCAGGCGAGCGACTCGAGTAACGAACACTTTCGACAGACCTCTCGGGTCGTCGTCGACCCACACTCGACGCACTCCTGCAGGTCGGCACCGTCGTCGCCAGCGTACTTTTCGGCGGCGATTTCCGCCAGTTCCTCGTATCCCGAGAGGATCGAGTGCCGGGTTCCGGGGTGGTTCTCCTCGAGGTCGTAGACGAGTTGCTGGATCTCCCCCCGGTATGCCTCGCTGGCGTGGGGGCACTCGGTGATGTGAGCCGGGAGGTCGTTGACGTGGGCGTAGAGAGCGACTTCTTTCTCGGGGACGTCCCGAAGCGGCTTCGCGCGGGGGACGAACTCATCCTGTTCCTCGCGGTCGGACAGCGGGCCGAGGCTGGCGTCGAAGTGTTTCGCCATCTGTTCGACGTCGCCCTCGAGGACGTTCATCAGCGCGGTCTGGGCCTCGTCGTCGAGATTGTGGCCCGTCAGGAGGAGGTCGGCCTCGAGCGCTTCGGCGTACTCCGAGAGGAGGTCTCGCCGGAAGACGCCGCAGTAGGCACAGGGGGCCATGTTTTCGGGGTCGTCTTCGACGACGTCGTCCATTTGGACGCCGAACTCCTCCTCGTAGCTGACGAGTTCGTGGCGGATTCCCAGCTCCTCGCTGAGTTCGACGCAGGCCTCGACCGACTTGTCGCGGTAGCCCTCGATCCCCTCGTGAATCGTCAGGCCGACGAGTTCGATGCGGGGGTCCTCGGCGAACGTGTCGTGGAGGATCTGCGTGAGAACGACGCTGTCCTTCCCGCCGGAGAGGCCGATCACCCAGGTCTGTGGGTTCTCCGGCGTTATATCGTGGGGGACGAGATCGTCCCGTCGGATCCGGCGACGTACCCGCTTTTCGACCGACTCGCGGAAGTGGTCCGGACAGAGGTGGGCTCCGGAGTACGCGGCGTGCATGATCGCCTCCTCGTTGCACCGGTTACAGTCCATTAGCAGGGCGTTGTCGTCCCCCGCCAATCACGGTTTCGTCTGGCGAGGTGCCGGGGCGTCCGCGACGATGTATTACGACCGCGCCGCCTGCGATACGTTACCCTGACGGCCTCGAGTAATCGGGACCGCGGTCAGTATCGTAGCCCCTAATCGGCAGTGCACACGCGAGCACGGCGGGGGTGCGATTTTCGCTCACGTTGCTCTCCGAACCGCGGACCGTTCGATCGGTGCGGAAACCGTTCCAGTTGGTCCGCTCGCTCAGGCGGAAACCTGCGGTCGTTCCTCGGCTGCGTCCTCGGGTTCCTCGACGGCCTCGGCACCGTCCTCGAGCGCCGCCAGCAGCGTGTCGACGTGTCGCTCGCGGCTCCCGGACGAGAACAGTTCGTGGCCGCCGTCGTACAGGACGACGTGTTCGGCGGGAACGCGCTCGCCGATCGCCCGGAGGCTGACGACCGGATCCCGCAGCGAACAGAAGACGACGGCGTCGTGATCGATCGTCAGCAGTTCATCCTGCGCGCGGCGGGTTTCCCGAACGAACGCCGGGGAGACCCACGACGGGGTCGTCGCGATCTGGTGGTCGGTGGCCTTCGAGCCGAGCGCCGCTCGATCCATGTCGCCGACGGGGAGACACGGGAACGTGGTCGGCAGTTTCGCCACCGCCTCGAGCAGCGGCTCTGGGAACCCTTCGCCGTACCCCCACCACGGACCCAGGTAGACGTGGTTGTCCGCGCCGTCTAGGGCCTGTGCGACGAGCGCACCCGCGCTGTGACCGAGTAGCTGATACTCCTCGAGGTCGCGGACGTACTCGGCGACGGGCTCGAGCCAGTCGGCTTTGAAGTCGTCGATGTTCGTGGGGAGTTCGAACGCGTGGACCCGATAGCCGGCCTCGGTCAACTGCCCGACGAGCCAGCTCACGTTCTCGTGGGTCCAGCGGTTGCCCCAGCCCATGACGAAGACGAGTTCTTCGTCGCCGTCCTCGTTGAAGATCCGATGTCGCATGGGGTTTCGTTCGCCGGGAGACGGTAAAAATCTGCTTGCGTGACACAAGTGGTGCCGGTAGCGTCGGATCCAACGGTCGAACACGTGCGCAGCGTTTGCAAACGGCTTTCGGCAATCCCTGCAAGAAGTGGGACATGCTCGAGTCAGTGCGCGCCCGTCTCTCTGAGATTGGGTTCAACCGCTTTCCGGCCTAACCGAGGCGCGAACGGGAAACCGTTTTGCGACTCGAGACCCCAGAATCGCGTAATGAGTGGATTCGAACGGGAGCGCGCGGTCGACCGTCTCGAGGGGCTGGTCGACGCCGTCGAAGACGAGCGGATGCCGGTGCCCGTTCGCGAGGTGTGGGCCCTCGGCGACGTGGCGCTCGGCCTCGATCCCGTCGAGCGACTGGACGTCTACGTGACGAAGGACATCCTCCTGCGCGACGACAGCGAGCCATCGGCCTCGAGCGCGGACGGCGACGGTGACGGTTCGGATCTCGAGACCCGGTTTCGGGACTCCCATGGCATCGAGGGCGTCGGCAAGACCGTCCGGGCCGACTGGGCCCGCGAGTACCCCCAGCACCTGCGAGCCAACGCCAACGGTCACGCCGCCCCCGAGCAGTGTCTCGCGGCCCACCTCCTCGGGGACGACGAGCCGATCCACCTCGAGGTCTGTAACTCGTCGTTCGAGGACAACGTGACCCAGCGGCTTCGCGGGGCGCAGTTGCGCGATGATTACACGCAGTTGCTCGATCCCCGCGGCGTCTGTCTCTGGGCCGACGGCACCAGAAGCGAGGAGGCGTTCCGGAAGCTTCGCGAGAGCGAGCTCGCCCTGCCGACGCTCTCCGCGGCGCTCGAGATGCTCGGGCTGGACGGCGACGAGTCCGAAGCGGCGGCCCGAGAGCTCCACACTTGGCGCGAGCAACAGGACGGCGTGACGGTACGCGGCGACGTGGTCTGACGTCGTCGTCCCGATACCTTACGCGTCCTGTAAGTCTGAGATCGTGTCACGGGCCCGCTCGAGGCGGTCCGCGATCGTCGCGCGATCGACGTGAACGACGTCATTTTGCCGATCGTACTCGATCAGTCCGGCGTTGGCCAGCTTCGGCAGATGGACGTGATGGAGTTCCAACGCGACGGTTTGCCGGTCGGCGTCCGCCGCGACCGGCTCCGGCGCTCGTTCGACGACGTAGTCGACGAGCTCCTCGGACGAAACGCGCTCCGTCTCCGTCCGCATCGCGTACCGACAGAGGGACCGACGGTACGGATTACTCAACGCGGTAAAAGACGAATCGATCGGGGCGGGGTCCTCGCTCTCCGCTCCGTCTTGGTCAGTCATTACCTCCCAAGTACCGGTCCCATCGGATAGGGGCGAGGCGTAAGTATTCACGGCCTTTTTACGACGGTCACGATCGTTCGTCAGGATCCGGGCCGAAACTGAGAAGCGCTACTGACACGTATCAGTGATATCTCATGGCAATGCTACTTGCGACGCTCGTGATCGACTACCCTATTCTCCGAGAGACGCTGTCGCGCGCTCCGAATACGAAAGTGACGTGGGAACAGTCAGATATTACCAGAGACGAGACTCACCAGATGCTCGTCTGGGTCGACGGCGACGATGAGATGGCTGCGTTCGACGCGGGCCTCGAGGCCGATCCGACCGTCAAACCCCCCTTGCAGGTGGTCGAGTTCGGCGACCGCCGCCTCTACCAACTCGAGTTGACGGACGACGGGGAGCAGGCGAGCGTCTATCCGACTGTGATCGAAGAAGCCAGTGTCTTACGGGAGGTGACCGCGACGCACGAGGGATGGTGCTTTCGCGCCGCGTTCCCAAGTGACGAGGCGCTCGAGCGGTTTCACGCCTTCTTCGTTGATCGGGACATCGGTGTCGAACTCCAGCAGTTGCACGATGGGCGCGAGCTCACCGCCGACTCTCGCTTGCAGTACGGGATAACGGACCGACAGCGCGAGACGCTCGTCGCCGCCGTCGACGCGGGCTACCTCGACATCCCGCGGTCGTGTTCGCTCGCCGAGCTCGGCGAGCGACTCGACATCTCGCCGAACGCGACCTCGGAACGGTTCCGGCGCGGCGTCGAGACGCTCATCGAGCACACGGTGTACCCGGACGGCCGGTCGCCGTAACGCGCGAGTCATTCGTCCGGTGCGATACCGGGGACCGAAATCGCGTCAGGGGATTCCGGGACGAGCCACGCCGGCACCGCTCGAGTGAGGACGACCATGCCCATCAGTTCCACGAGCGTCTGCGTGACGACGACCGCCGGTGCCAGCTCGTAGCCCGCCGGGAGCGCAAGCGCCAGCGGTAACACGACCAGCGAGTTCCGCGTCACGGCGGTGAAGACGAGCGCGCGGCTTTCACCGGTTTCCAGTCGGAGCACGCCGGCCGCGACTCGGCCGACGATCGGCATGACGACGAGGAACGCGACGTACACCGGGACGACCGCCGCGATCTGCCCGATCGAATCCTGCACGCGGGGGAGCTGTGAGGCGATCACGACCAGCAGGGTCGCCCCCATCATCGGGACGGGAAGCCATCCCATCGCCGACTGCCATCCGCGAGCGATCCCCGAGCGCGTCGCACCCAGTTCGGTGAGCCACGCGAGTGTCAGCGGCAGGGCGATGAGAAAGAGGAACGCCTCGAGGAACGGCTCGGGATCGACGACTGTCGCGATTCGACCCCCCATGAACAGCCAGAGGTAGAGCGGCAGGAGGAGCAACTGCAGGAGCAAGAGCGCCGGCGTCGCGACGGTGAGCTGCTCGGCGTCCCCGTCGGCGAGCTCCGTAAACGGGATCACGTAGTCGATACAGGGCGTCAACAGCACCATGAACGCGCCGACGAGAATCACCGGCTCCTGCGGGAGAAACCGGGTGAGCCCGTAGACGACGACCGGGACGACGAGGAAGTTCAGCCCGAGTGCGCCGGCCATGAACCGACCGTTGGTGAACCCATCGCGAAATCGGCCGAACGGGATCTCGAGGAAGGTCGCGTACAGCAACACCGCCAGAACGGGGGTGATGAGCCGCTCGAAGAGCGGCGCAGTCGACGGCCGCCCCACACCGATTCCGACGGCGAGTGCGACCGCGACCGTGTAGACGAGAATCTGGTGGCGCTGCAACCACTCGGTGGAACGCATCATCCGACCGTTGGTGGACGGATCGTAATAGCGCATCGGCAGAGTCCGCTCAGCCGGGTCGAACTCGGTCGATGACGCGGCACGGCTATGTCGCTCGAGTGAACCGGGCTGCCAAGACGTGAATCGAGGAGTGGATCGAGGGTGCGAGACGGAAGTCGGAACGCCGAGGCGTGAATCGGGCCGCGAGATCGATTCGCGAGTCTCACGGAATGTCGCTCCGGCTGAACCAGAGTTGGGCCGCGATCAGGAGGCCGAGAGTCATGGCGACGAGAACCCCCGCACCGGCGAGGTCGTAGGTCCCCTCGAGCAGGACCGCGTTCGGATCGTAGTAGCGCATGGGTGCGATTGCCCCGACGGCTTCGGCGTCGGTCCCGGACAACAGCGACTCCGACAGGAACAGCGCAAAGGTAACGCCGAGGGCCACCCGCTGGGCGATCGCGGCCCGGTCGAAGACGACCGACGCGAGCAGGCCGATCCCGGCGCAGGCGAACAGATAGGGGATCGAAAGCAGGTGGACCGCGAGCACGTCCGCGGCGGCGAGGGGGTGGTCGATCAGTCGCGCGCCGACGTAGACGACGATCGGTGGCAGCACGTTCGCGCCGACGATCGGAACGGTCATCGCGGCGAAGCGCTCGGCGACCACTCGAGATCGAGAGATCGGCATCGACAACAGGACGTCCATGCGACCGCGATCGACATCGTCGGCGATCGCCCCCGCCGTGGCGTAGGCCAGATAGAGGCCGAGCAGGATGATCCACCCGAACGTGTAGAGTTCGAACGAGAGGAAGCCGCCCAGACTCGCCATCGTCTGGACGCCCATCACCTGCAGGACCGGCTCCGGATAGGCGGCCAGCAGCTGATCGAGATCGACCTCGGCCTCGAAGGATGGGTACACCCAGATGACCATCGCGGCGAGCAGGGACAACCCGATCGAGAGATAGATTCCCCCGCGAACCCGATGACGACCGTCGTACCGTGTCAGTTCAAACATCGCCGTCACCCCCGACACCGTCGTCCGCCGCGCCGGTACCGGCGGGGACTCGATCGCCAGCAGCTGAGCCGGCGTCCGTCCCCTCGTCGCCGTAAAACCGCATGAAAACCTCCTCGAGGGGCGCTTCCTCGATCGTGCAATCGAGCAGTCGGTATTCACGAAGTCGCTCGAGCAGGGTATTGATATCGCCGGTGAACGTGAACGCGTATTCGGTCCCGTCGCTCGATCCGGCGCTCGACCCGGCACCGCGCTCGGACTCGAGGCCGTGGACGCCGTCGATCTCGAGGGCGCGAGTCGGGATCGACTCCGCGGCGTGCAGGCGGACGAACTTGCCGCTCCTGTCGAGGAGCGATTCCACCGGTTCGACGGTCACGAGCCGCCCGTTCCGAATGACGCCGACGCGGTCGCACAGCTTTCGCACCTCGCTCAGGATGTGTGAGGAGAAAAACACCGTGAGCCCGCGCTCTCGTTCAGCGCGGATGAACTTCGCAAACCGCTGTTGTAACAGGGGATCTAACCCGCTCGTCGGCTCGTCTAAGATCACTAGATCGGGATCGTGCATGAACGTCGTCACGAGCCCCAGTTTCTGGACGTTCCCCCGAGAGTACTCCCGTACCAGCCGGTCAAGCGGCGGCTGGAACAGCTCAAGTAGCTCCCCGCTGCGCTCGTCGCCCTTGATCGACGCGTGCAGGTCGAGTATTTCGCGCCCCGTCGCCGTCTCGTCGAACGCCGGGCTGTCGGGGAGGTAGCCGAGTCGCCGCTTGGCCTCGAGGAGGTCCCCCTCGTCGGTAATGTCGCGACCCAGCAGCTGCGCCGAACCGGCGGTCGGCGAAATGAACCCCAGCAGGGTCCGGATCGTCGTCGTCTTCCCCGCGCCGTTCGGGCCGAGGTAGCCGAAGATCTCCCCCCGCTCGACGTCGAACGTCACACCGTCGTTGGCGAGCACCTCCCCGTAGTCCTTCGTGAGTCCCTCGAGTTCGATTGCGGCCATACCGTCTCGGTTCGAGAGCCGTTCGTATGTATCTACAGGCCGGTCGCGCGTCTCGGATGAGACGACTCGAGTGAGATCGCCCGGCTCAGAACTCGGTGCAGACCGGGATCCCCATCGTCTCGTACTCGCCGAGTCGGTCCATCACGTCGGGAACGTCCTCGAGCGAATACGCGCGCCGATCGAGAGAGACGACCGCCGTGTCACTCGGATCGACCGACAGATATGCAGTGGCGTGCGCTGTCGCTGAGACTGAAGTCCTCGCAGACGCGTCGTCTCGTCATCTCCATCAGACCCGACTGCTCCGTTCACACCGTTACCGAAACTGCTCCGTTCACACCGTTACCGAAACTGCTCCAGTCACACCGTTACCGACCCCTGAGATCGAGTCCGCGGTGGCCGATCGAAACCAAAGTTGGTATGTCCGCCTCGGCTCCACACCCTAGATAAGATGGTACAGACGAGCGTTATCGGTTGTGGCAACATGGGGAGCGCCCTGATCAAGGGGCTCTGGCGGGCCGGGAATCACACGGTGACAGCGTGTGATCTCGATCCCGACGCACTCGAGTCGGTCGCCGACTACGTCGATCGAACGACGTCGGACGTTTCGGAGGCGGCCGAGGCCGACGTCGTGATCGTCGCGGTCAAACCGGATATCGTCGGCGCAGTTCTCGAGGAGTTGGATCTCTCGCCGGAGCAAACCCTCGTCTCTATCGCCGCGGGCGTCTCCACCGACTATGTCGACGCGCGGACCGACGCGAACGTCGTTCGGATCATGCCGAACCTCGCGGCCGAAACGGGAGATATGGCCGCTGCCGTGACTCGCGAGGGCGTCACCGATGAGGTGCGAGAACTGCTCGACGACGTCGGCGAGTTCGCCGAAATCGACGAGTCGAAGATGGACATTGCGACCGCCGTCAACGGGAGCGGCCCGGCCTTCGTCTTCTATCTCATTCAGGCGATGGCGGACGCGGGCGTCGAGGGCGGCCTCGAGTCCGACGACGCCGAGACGCTGGCCGCCCAGACGTTCAAGGGGGCCGCCGAGACCGTCCTCCGGTCGGACCGGAACGTCGAGGAACTGATCGACGCCGTCTGTTCGCCCAACGGGACGACGATCGAAGGGATGGAAGTCCTCTGGGACAGCGACGCCGACGCCGACGTCGCCGCAGCGGTGACGGCGGCCGAAGAACGCTCGGCGGAACTGGCGAGCGAATTCGCCAATGAGGACGATGAGTAGCGAACTCGAGGAAGGGGCCGTCGCGGCGGCGCGACAGCTCGCGGCCGACGCGGATCGCGTGATCGTCAAGGCGGGGACGAACTCCCTGACCGACGCGGATTCCAATCTCGACGACGAGAAACTCGACAAGCTCGTCGACGACCTCGAGGACCTCCTCTCCCGTGACAAGGAGGTCATCCTCGTCTCGTCGGGCGCGATCGGGGCCGGTACGGGCCGGGTCGGGGCGTCGACCGGCACCGTCGAGGAGTCCCAGGCGCTGTCGACCGTCGGGCAGAGCCACCTCATGCACCGATACACCGAGAGCTTCGCGCGCTACGACCGGAAGGTCGCCCAGCTACTGCTGACCCAACACGACCTCGAGAACCCGGAGCGGTTCACGAACCTCCGGAACACGATCGAGACGCTGCTCGAGTGGGGCGTCGTTCCGATCATCAACGAGAACGACGCGGTCGCGACCGAGGAGATCCGGATCGGTGACAACGACATGCTCTCGGCGGCGACGACGATCGGGATCGATGCTGACCTGCTCGTCACCTTGACCGATGTTGGCGGCGTCTACACCGGCAACCCGAAGCACGACCCCGATGCCGAACGCATCGAAGCGGTCGGCACCAACTACGACACGGTCCAGGAGATTATCTCCGAGAGCACGTCCGACGAGTTCGGCGGCATCCAGACGAAAGTCGAGGGCGCGCGCGACGTCAGCGAGCACGGAATTCCGGCCGTCATCGCGAAGTCAACCGAGCCCGACATCCTCACAAAGATCGCTACTGCCAAGCCCGTGGGGACCCTATTCCTCCCCATCAACGGTGTGCGCGATGACTGAGACCGACATCGAACGAGACGTCGACGAGGCACAGACCGCGGCCCTCGAGCTCGCGAAACTGTCCGACGCGGAGCGGAGCGGGGCGCTTCACGAGATCGCCGACGCGATCGAAGCGCGAACCGACGAGATCCTCGCGGAAAACGAGCGGGACGTCAACGAAGGCGAGCGGCTGCTCGAGGAGGGCGAGTACACGCAGGCCCTCGTCGACCGACTGAAGCTCTCGGAATCGAAGATCGAGAGTATCGCGGATATGGTCCGCAGCGTCGCCGGACAGGACGACCCGCTCGGGAAGACGCTCTCGGCCAGAGAACTCGACGAGGACCTCGAACTGTACAAGGTCGCCGTCCCGATCGGCGTCGTCGGGACCGTCTTCGAGTCACGTCCCGACGCGCTCGTCCAGATCGCCGCGCTCGCACTCAGATCAGGGAACGCGGTCATTCTGAAGGGCGGAAGCGAGGCCCTGCACTCGAATCGAATCCTCTTCGAGATCATCGAAGAAGCCGCGGCGTCGGCGGATGCCGACATCCCCGACGGCTGGGCACAGCACGTCGAGGCCCGCGAGGACGTCGACGCCCTGCTCGAGATGGACGACGCGATCGACCTCCTCATGCCCCGGGGAAGTTCCGCTTTCGTGAGCTACATCCAGGACAACACGAGCATCCCAGTGCTGGGCCACACGGAGGGCATTTGCCACGTCTACGTCGACGACGCGGCGGATCTCTCGATGGCCGAAGAGATCGCCTACGACGCGAAGGTCCAGTATCCCGCGGTCTGCAACGCCGTCGAGACCTTGCTGGTCCACGACGATATCGCCGCGGAGTTCCTTCCCGCGATCGCGGACCGCTACGAGACCGCCGACGTCGAGATCCGCGGCGACGAGCGCACCCGCGAGATCGTCGACGTCGAGGCCGCGACCGACGCGGACTGGGACACCGAGTACGGCGATCTCATCGTCTCGATCCGGGTCATCGACTCGCTCGAGGCCGCGATCGATCACATCACCACCCACGGCTCGAAGCACACGGAGTCGATCGTGACCGAGGACGAAGAGCGCGCGAGCACCTTCATGCGGAGTCTCGACTCCGCGAGCGTCTTCCACAACGCCTCGACCCGCTTCGCCGACGGCTACCGGTTCGGTCTCGGTGCCGAAGTCGGCATCAGCACGGGCAAGATCCACGCCCGCGGCCCCGTCGGTCTCGAGGGACTGACCACCTACAAGTACCACCTCGAGGGCGACGGCCAACTCGTCGCCACCTACGCCGGCGAGGACGCCAAACCGTTCACGCACCAGGAGTTCGACGGCGAGTGGTCTCCCGGTCGCCTCTCCGACGAATAGGTCCGCCCGCCGACGAATCTATCGCTTTTTCTCACGCCTACCCGCGCGAGGGCGCGAACCGATAGCTGCCTTCCCCGTCTCGTTCTGCCGCCTCGAACAGGACGGCCCACTCGAGCAGCCGTTCGATCCGTTCGCGCCGATTTCCCTCGGTGGCGTTCGAGCGTCGTCCACCTTTGTCGGACTGTCGTCGCGCTTTACGGATCGCCGCGACAACTTCGGCGGCAGTCAGTGAGCCGTCGGTTCGTTCGAGCACTGAAAGCACTGCGTCGGCTCCGTCCACCCGCTTCCGAAACGCGCGACGGAGCCGGTCGGGCTCGAGCGCTGATGGGGTGTCCGAATCGGTCTCCGCACTCGAGCCTGGATCACGGCGGCGAAAGCCCGCCGGCTCCTCGGTCGCGAGCTCGAGCGCGCGCAGGAAGGTGAGCCACGTCGCCGCCTTGTCGCGCGTTTCGAGGGGCGTCTCGTCGACGAGGAGTTGACAGCAGTCGTCGGCGTCGCCGGCGGCCGCGGGGAGGGTGCGGCGGACTGTCTCGACCGCGTCGAGATCCGCGGGCGGTTCGGGGACCGGCTTGAACCGCACGGCTACAGGTCGAAGGAGTCGACGAGCAGGTCCTCGTCCGTTTCGCCGTGGACGTACGTCGGCCCGCCGATCACGTCGATCGTCACCGTCGCGGGCGCGAAGAGATCCGACGGGACCTCCGAGAAGTCCCACTCGAGGTCGTCGAAGACCTCGCCGAGCGGCCGGCCGTGATCCTCGGCGGCGCTCGAGGGCACCGAGTCGAAGATATCGGCGTCCTCACGGACCGTGAGATGTGCGCGCCCGCCGTAAGCGATCGCGTCGTTCGTCCGCGCGATGGCCGTTCGCTCGTCGTCCGCGACGGGTGCGACCGGTGCGCGCCCCGTCGCAGAGACGATGTCGAGGGGATCGTATCCGAGCTCCGAGAGCCGGAACGTCGCGAGTTCGGCCGCGCGGGCCGCGTTCGTAATGCTACCCACGAGACTCGCGGTCGGATAGGCCAGCAGGAACACGCTGCTCGTCTCGACCTCGGCGCGCTCGGCGACGTGCTCGGCCACGGATTCGGTCGGATCCGTATCCGTCTCGATGGCCAGCGCCGTCAGGTCGAATGCGTCGGTGTAGCCGATTCGGCGGAACTCCTCCTCTTCGGCCACCAGCGCCCGAGCGGGACCGCTACCGAGCCCCTCGAAGTCCTCGGTCAGCACTTCCCAGCCCGCCTTCTGGGAACACAGCAACGAGAGCGCCGGCTGATCCGTCGATAGCTCGACGAAGGGGATCGACGCGTCGCCGAGTTCGCCGAGTTCGTAGCTCGGCGTCGCCATCCCCGCCGTCTGAATTTCGGTCAACAGGAGCCCGGCCTCGATACCGCCGTCGAACTCGAGGCCGAAGTCGAGTACCGTCGATTCGTTCTCGAGGTCGTAGCCCCCGATATTCAACTCCTCGGCGTAGTCGAGGGCCTCGTCGACCAACTCGATCGCCATTCGATTGAGACTTTCCATGGCACCGAATTCACCCTCCGTAGTAAAACCGTTTGTCAGTTCGTGTCTGACCGGTGTCTGACAGGACTGCCCTGTTCCGCGCCTCGCTTGCGGTTCCGACAGACGGCCTCGTCTCACATCTCGCGATTTCGGGCCGGTCGTCCGAGCCGTTCTTCGACGGCCGAGACCTTTGCCGCGGCGTCGACGTCCCGCGTCCGTTTGTCGTCGATTTTCAGGACCGTGCTCACGCGGTCGGCATCGACGGCGTCGTGAGCCGCCTGCGCGGCCGCGAAGAGTTCGTCCGTCGTCTCGGCTTCGATCACCGTTCCCATCGGGTTCGTCTCGTAGGTGACGTCGTACGCCTCGAGGGCGTCGACGGCCTTCGCGACCTCGCCGGCCATGCTGTCCTCGATCACTGGTGCGACGCTCAGTAGTGCAACTACCGTCATACGGACCACTGATAGCCGGGCGGAACCTAAATACCGCGTTCGACGGATCATCTCACCGGGTTTCCGTCAACTGCTCGTGAGCGCCCAACGGATGCGGTGCTCACGGTCGGTCGGCAGTGTGAGCGGAGAAAAACGACCAGTGGGCCCGGGACCAGGATCGGGATCGGGATCGGGATCGGGGCAGTGACTGACGGCGGTCAGTTCGTGGTCGGCGTCCGGGGCGTCTCCGCGGGCGGGTAGATGATGACGTCGCCGTTCGCATAGACGTACACCTCGTGCTCGAGGGCGGTGAACGCGACGTGGCCGCCCGCACGATCGGAGCCGTCCGCTTTCTGGCTGAAGATACGGTCGAGCGCGTCCGGGTCGACGCTATCGTACAGGGAGAATTCCCCCTGCGAGACGTCGGTGTCCGCGATCGATGCGAGCGCGTGGACGATCGTGGTGGTGATGGTGGCGGTGCCGTCGACGTCGTGGTGGAAGACGTAGCGGTCGTTGGGCTGGTCGTACTGGAGGTCGTCCGTGCCGTCTGCGGGTGAGAGTTCAGTTTGCATTGCTATATCTGATCGTTCAATCGTGTATTAGACTGTAGTTACTCATAGTATAAAAGCCACTCGTCGCCGACAATAGTATGTATATGTGAGATACCATCCTCAATTAGTATAATACATCAAATACCACTGACAGCGGCTGGTTGCGCGTCTCATCGCCAGCGTCACAGCGATGACACTCGCGACAATACGAGCTTTTGCAACGACAATCGATTATTTCCGGTCAAACTCGAGCCCTCACTCCACAGTACAGTTCCCGTCGCGGCGATCGTGCTTCCCCGACCGCCGCGTGACGGGCCGCTTCGTCGCACTTGCCAGTAGACGTGGTCGTTCGAACGGGGGGCTTCGATAGTCGACCCCTACAGACGTGATTCGTGTGTACTGGATCGAGCGCTCCAACCGGTTGTGAAGGCCAAGAGACGCTCGGACTGATTCGGATGGCGATGGCGACTGACCGATCTGCGAACCGCTTGCCACGGCCGCCCGCGGGCTTATCCACACACGCACCCAATTCGACAATATGGCAACCGGTTCAACGGACGATTTCAGCTCGGAACTCGAGGAACTTCGCGATGACCTCCCCGCCGCCGTTGATGAGGCGGCGATCGAGCGGATGCGCGTCGTCGCGCACGCCCTCGATGAAGGGGTCCGGGTCCCGGGGACGGACTTCAAGATCGGGCTCGACCCGATCGTCGGGATCCTCCCAGGGGCCGGCGATACCGCAGCAGCGGTCGTCTCGCTGTATCTCGTGGCTGAATCCGCTCGAATGGGCGTCTCCCGGTCGACGCTCGCTCGGATGCTCGCGAACGTCGGCATCGACGCCGTTATCGGCTCCGTCCCCCTCCTCGGCGTTATCTTCGACGCCTTCTGGAAGGCCAACAAGTGGAACCTGAAACTGGCCCTCACGGATCTGGCGGAGGCGAGCGACGACTCGACGGACGAACCGGAATCGGTACTCATCGACTGAGACGGACCGCTGTCAGTCGGCGACGGCCCACCCGAAGGACAGTCGCTGTTGCGCCGGGAATCCATAACGCAATCCGTCCGAGCGAATCGAACCCGTCGCACCGAACCTCTCCCATCGTGGGCAGTCCCCCCTCCGTTTATACCCGTCTTCGATGTGTTGGTTCGCATGGGTGAACTCGAAACCGAAGCGGAACAGTCACGTGCGGAAATCGCTCGATACCTTCGAAACCTGGCCGATCAACTCGATAGCGGTGACGATGTAACGCTCGAACTCGGTGGCGCTGCGGTCGACCTGAACCCGACGGAGCCGGTCACGTTCAAACTTGAGGGCGAATCCGACTGGTCAGAGGGAGACACCGAAGCCAAACAGAGCATCGAATTCGAACTCGTCTGGTGGCGCGACGCCCGCACGGCCGACGAGGGAACGCTCGACGTTCGAGAGTAACCCGAGTTCAGACAGCCTGTTATGTTCCCGCAGATCCTCTTTCCGACCGACGGGAGCCAGGGTGCATCGAACGCGCTCGACCACCTCCTGGATATCGCGACCGCCCACGATTCGACGGTTCACATCCTCAACGTCGCGAATACGACGAAGGATACCGTCGTCAGGATGCAAGGTGATGTCGTTGACGTCCTCGAACGAGACGGCGAGCGGATCGTTCGAGATGCCGCTGATCGGGCACAGGAGCGCGGAGTAGCTGTCGTTACTGAAGTCCGCCAGGGCGAGCCCTACAGCACGATCGTCGACTATGCGAACTCGCGCGACGTCGATCTCATTGTCATGCCGACCCACGGACGCCGGGGCCTCGAGCGATTTCTGCTGGGGAGTACGACCGAACGCGTCGTCAGGCGAGCCGATGTCCCCGTCCTGACGATCAGGCCGACCGACGACTCGGTCACCTATCCGTATCGGAACGTCCTGGTTCCGACCGACGGGAGCGACTGTGCGAGGGACGCGCTCGAGGTCGGAACCGATATCGCGAACGCGGACGGTGCAACGTTGCACCTCCTGTCGGCGATCGAGACTACGAGTCTCGGCGTCGACGTTCGGAGCGATATCCAGGCGACGATGATCGAGGATACCGCAACCGACATCCTCGAGGACGCGTCGGCGTTCGCAACCGACGCTGGCGTCGGGTCGGTGACCGAGACAGTCGAATACGGCCCGTCGATTCCTCGAGCGATCCGCTCGTACATCGAGGATCACGACGTCGATCTCGTCGCCGTCGGCACGCACGGGCGGACGGGTCTCGAGCGATACCTTCTGGGGAGCGTCACCGAGCGCCTCGTACGAACGTCACCGGTCCCCATGCTGACGGTTCGCTCGACTGCATCGGAGCAGTAGCGACTCGGCTCGAGCCGACGCGATCGGTGCTCCGGAATTGGTCGTTGGAGAAGGCGCTGGCTGAGATTTGAACAACGCGAAGACGGTCCTGCTCGCTCACTTCGTTCGCTCACAGGCTGCGACTTCTCTCGTTCAAATCCAGAACGATTTTTCGATGAACAGACTCCTCGCTCCGCTCACGGCTTCGCCGTTCACTATTCCGTGGCGCGTAGCGCCACGCTACGCTCGTCGTTGTTGTTCATCGAAAAATGCGCTGGCTGGGATTTGAACCCAGGTTGTGACCATGGCAAGGTCACGTGATACCACTACACTACCAGCGCCCTGCTGCACTCATATCTACTGCCGGACGGATGTATAAGGGTTGCGAATCGACCCGCCTTCGGCATGCCGCAGCATGCCGATTCTCGAGTAATTGCACTGATAAATCTAGCGCATATCCGGCAATTTTCTCCGGATAGCGCGCATATCGAATGCAACAAGTTATCAAGGGCGAATGTGTGTCCGTTCAGCACGAATTCGGGGGTGTGAGGCGTTCACAGCCGGGATCGAATCCGCTATTCTTTTAAGACCCTCTCCGCAATACATCGCTACAGTCTAGTGACGCGGCGTCGAAGCGTTTCGGTATGACTGTCAGCGTACTCGTGCCGTCGTCAACCTGCCGGGAAGCCGAGGACAAACGCGAGGCAACTCGCAAACTTGGATACGTCGCCCGCGCGGCGACGATCTTCCGGGCCGATCGCCTGGTCGTCTATCCCGATCGGGATGGGGAAACCGGGCGATTTGACGGCGGGTTCGTCAGCATCGTGTTGCGGTACGCCGCAACGCCCCCATACCTCCGCAACGAGGCGTGGGGGATGCGGGACGAACTGGAGTACGCGGGCATCTTACCGCCGCTCCGCGCCATGTCACAGACCGGCTCCGAATCTACCGGTTCGGGGTCGTCAAGACAAGGAATCGTGACCGAGGTCGGACCTGAAGGGCGCGTCCGGGTCAATTGCGGACTGCAACACCCGATCTCCCTCAACATACCGCCGAACATGGCGGTCGAGGAGGGGGAGCGCGTGACCGTCAGGATCTCTTCGCGACGACCGGTCCGGGCGAAGCTCGTCGATGAACCCCTTCCGGGGCTTTCGATCGAGCAGACGGACCTGCGGGCAGCACTCGGCCGTGAGGACGCCGGCGTTCGTATCGCGGCCTCCCGATTCGGTGAAGAACTCACCGTCGGGCGGCTCGAGACGCTGGCCGGACGCGTTCAGCGCGACGGGATGACCGTCGCCTTCGGCGCGCCCGAGAGAGGGCTGCCGGCTATCCTCGAAATCGAGGAATCCGCCGTCGGTGCTGCACAGGACGCAGCCGTCGACGGGGATAACGGAGTCGAACCCACTGCCGATCCGGGGTTCGACCTCTGGCTAAATACGGTTCCGGATCAGGGAAGCGAGGTCGTGCGAACGGAAGAAGCTCTGTTCGCCACCCTCGCGCCCCTCTCACTGAGAGAGTGATAGAATGCCACAAGCAAATACACCACGCAAAGGCTCACTCGGGTTCGGCCCACGACAGCGTGCGACCAGCGAGGTCCCACGCTTTAACTCGTGGCCGGACACTGACGGACAGCCGACGCTCCAGGGTTTCGCGGGCTACAAGGCCGGCATGACCCACGTCGTCATGGTCGACGATACAGCGAACTCGCCGACCGAAGGGATGGAAGAGACCGTCCCCGTGACGATCGTGGAGACGCCGCCGATGCGCGCCGTCGCTCTGCGAGCATACGAAGACACGCCGTACGGTATGAAGCCGATAACCGAGGTCTGGACCGACGAGTTCGTTCCCGAACTCGATCGCGTTCTCGACCTTCCCGGTGACGAGACCGACACCGGCGCGACCACGGACGAACTCCGTTCCCTCCACGAGGAGGGTCGCGTCGATGACGTTCGCGTCATCACCCACACGGTACCGGGGGAGCTGCCCTCGATGCCGAAGAAGAAACCGGACGTGATGGAAACGCGCGTCGGCGGCGGCTCCGTCGACGATCGCGTCGATTTCGCCCTCGAGACGATCGAGAACGGCGGCGAACACGTCATGAACGACGTGTTCCGCGCCGGCGAGTACGTCGACGCGAGCGGCGTCACGAAAGGGAAAGGGACCCAGGGTCCCGTCAAGCGATGGGGCGTCCAGAAACGAAAGGGCAAGCACGCCCGGCAGGGATGGCGCCGCCGCATCGGTAACCTCGGCCCCTGGAACCCGTCCCGCGTTCGGTCGACGGTTCCCCAGCAGGGCCAGACCGGCTACCACCAGCGGACGGAACTGAACAAGCGCCTCGTCGACATCGGCGACGGCGCAGACGCGACGGTCGACGGCGGCTTCGTCAACTACGGCGAAGTCGATGGACCGCACGCGCTGATCAAGGGCTCGCTCCCCGGGCCGCAACAGCGTCTCGTACGCTTCCGCCCGGCGATCCGACCCGGAGACCAGCCGCGCCTCGATCCCGAGGTACGCTACGTCTCCACCGCATCCAACCAGGGATAACACATGGACGCAACAGTACGAAACCTGGACGGCGACGACGCGGACACGGTCGAGCTCCCGGCGGTCTTCGAGACCACGTACCGCCCGGACTTGATCGGCCGAGCCGTGCGCGCCGCGCAGGCAAACCGAAAACAGGACTACGGTGCCGACGAGTTCGCCGGCCTTCGAACGCCGGCCGAATCGTTCGGTAGCGGCCGCGGGATGGCCCACGTTCCACGACAGGAGGGGCGCGCACGCCGCGTTCCCCAGGCCGTCAAGGGACGCAAGGCGCACCCGCCGAAAGCCGAGAAGGACCAGTCCGAATCGATCAACACGAAAGCAAAGAAACTGGCCGTCCGCAGCGCGATCGCTGCGACGACCGACGCCGAACTCGTCGCCGAGCGCGGTCACGAGTTCGACGAGGATGTCGAGACTCCCGTCGTCGTCGACGACGAGTTCGAGGACCTCCACAAGACGCAGGAAGTCGTCGACTTCCTCGAGGCAGCGGGCCTCGCGGACGACATCGAACGCGCCGACGAGGGTCGCAGCGTCCGCTCCGGTCAGGGGAAAGCCCGTGGCCGCAAGTACAAGACGCCGACATCGATCCTCTTCGTCACATCCAGCGAGACCGGCCCGTCGCGAGCGGCCCGGAACCTCGCCGGTGCAGACGTGACGACGGCCGCCGAGGTCAACGCGGAGGATCTCGCCCCCGGCGCACAGCCGGGACGACTCACCGTCTGGACCGAGAGCGCACTCGAGGAGGTGGCCGACCGATGAGCTCGGCCATCGAACACCCGCTGGTCACGGAGAAGGCGATGAACGACATGGACTTCGAGAACAAGCTCCAGTTTGTCGTCAACCCGGACGCGACCAAGCCCGAGATTCGGGACGAGGTCGAAGAGCGCTTCGAGATCTCGGTCGAGAACGTCAACACGCAGGTAACGATGAAGGGTAAAAAGAAAGCGATCGTCCGCCTCTCCGAGGAGGACGACGCACAGGAAGTCGCTTCGCGAATCGGGGTGTTCTGAGAATGGGACGACGCATTCAAGGACAACGACGCGGCCGCGGGACCTCCACGTTCCGTGCCCCGTCGCACCGATACAAGGCGGACCTCGAGCACAAGAAAGAGGAAGACGACGATATCGTCCGCGGGACGGTCGTCGACATCGAACACGACCCGGCCCGCTCCGCACCGATCGCGGCCGTCGAGTTCGACGATGGCGATCAGCGCCTCATCCTCGCACCTGAAGGCATCACTGTTGGCGAGGAGCTCGCAGTCGGTGTCACGGCAGAGATCAAGCCCGGCAACACGCTCCCGCTCGCGGAGGTTCCCGAAGGAGTGCCGGTCTGTAACGTCGAATCGAACCCGGGCGACGGCGGTCGATTCGCCCGAGCCTCGGGGACCAATGCCGACCTGATCACCCACGACCGCAACGCGGCGGTCGTCCAGCTTCCCAGCGGTGAGGTCAAGCGCCTCGATCCGCAGTGTCGCGCCACTATCGGCGTCGTCGCCGGCGGTGGCCGCACGGAGAAGCCGTTCGTCAAGGCCGGCAACAAGTATCACAAGATGAAGTCCCGGGGCACCAAGTGGCCCCGCGTCCGCGGTGTCGCGATGAACGCCGTCGACCACCCCTTCGGTGGCGGCGGCCGACAGCACCCCGGCAAACCCAAGTCCGTCTCGCGGGACGCCCCGCCGGGACGGAAGGTCGGTGACATCGCGTCCCGAAGCACCGGTCGAGGTGGCAAGAAATGAGTCAGGAGTACCGAACCGGCCGCGAAGGTGAGTTTACCTACCGCGGTCACACGCTCGAGGAGCTGCAGTCGATGGAGCTCGACGAGGTTGTGGAACTGTTACCCGCACGACAGCGGCGAAGTATCGAACGCGGCCTCTCCGTCGAGAAGGAGAAGCTCCGAGAGGAGGCCAGCGAGAAGGGCGAAGAAGAGACGGCGAACGACCCGATCCGAACGCACCTGCGGGATATGCCGATCCTGCCGGAGTTCGTCGGACTGACCTTCGAGGTCTACACCGGACAGTCGTTCGAGCGCGTTCGCGTCGAACCCGAAATGATCGGCCACTACCTCGGCGAGTTCCAGCTAACGCGAACCTCCGTCGAGCACGGTCAGGCCGGTATCGGCGCGACTCGATCGTCCAAGTTCGTCCCACTGAAGTGATCCACGCATGGGAATCAATTACTCAGTCGACGCGGATCCCGACGCCACGGCGAAAGCCATGCTTCGGGAGCGTCATATGAGCAACAAGCACAGCAAGGAGGTCGCACGCCAACTCAAGGGCCAGACCGTCGGCGAGGCTCGGGCGTACCTTCAGGACGTAATCGACAAGAAGCAGTCGGTGCCGTTCAAGTCCCACAATACCGGCGCGGGTCACCGCTCCGATATCGACGGCTGGGACGCCGGCAAGTACCCCGAGAAGGTCTCCAAGGAGTTCATCGATCTGCTCGAGAACGTCGAAGCAAATGCGGATCATCAGGGCTTCGACGGCGAGTCGATGGAGATCGTCCACGTCGCCGCCCACAAGGTCGGCGAGTCCGTGGGCCGCAAGCCCCGCGCGATGGGGCGTGCCTCGGCCTGGAATACGCCACAGGTCGACGTGGAGATCGTCGTCGAAGAAGTCGAAGACGAGGAGGACGATAGCTAATGGCTGACGAACACCAATTCATCGAAAACGGCCTGCAGCGGTCCCAGATAGACGAGTTCTTCCAAGAAGAGCTCGGCCGCGCGGGCTACGGTGGTATGGACGTCGCCAAGACGCCGATGGGAACCCAGATCGTCCTCAAGGCCGAGAAGCCCGGGATGGTCATCGGCAAAGGCGGCGAGAACATCCGGAAGGTCACGACGGCTCTCGAGGAGAAGTTCAACCTCGAGGACCCCCAGATCGACGTGCAGGAGGTCGACGAACCCGACCTCAACGCACGGATCGTCGCGGACCGACTGGCCAACGCGCTCGAGCGTGGCTGGTACTTCCGGAAGGCCGGTCACACGACGATCGACCGGATCATGGACGCCGGCGCGCTCGGCGCGGAGATCGTCCTGTCGGGGAAGGTCACCGGCGCACGATCGCGCGTCGAGAAGTTCAACCGCGGTTACATCAAGCACAACGGCGAGCCCGCCGAGACGGTCGTCGACCACGGCCAGGGCGTCGCGGTCATGAAACTCGGCACTATCGGCGTTGATGTCAAGATCATTCCGCCGGGAGCCGAACTCCCCGACGACTTCCAGGTCAGCGAGGACATGGATCCGGAAGAGGTCGTTCCGGACGCCGTCGAAGTCAACGCGGAAGGCGGCGTCGAGGAACTCCTCGAGGGCGAACCCGAGGCGGCCGAGGCCGCCGAAGGCGATGCCGAAGCTGCTGCTGACGAAGCCGTCGAAACCGACGAAGCTGACCTCGACGAAGACGTCGTCGAGGAAGTCATCGAAGAAGAGGTCGAGGCTGACGCCGACGAGGAGTTCGACGAAGTCGAAGTCCCCGGCGATGAAGACGTCGACGAAGAGCTCGAGGAGCTCGAGGAAGACGTCGAAGCGGAAGCCGAAGAGCTCGTCGAAGAGATGGACGAGGAGTCGGAAAGCCCCTCGGACGATGCGGACGAGGCAGACACCGACGAAGCGGACCCAGACGGGGGAGGTGACGCCTGATGGCGATCCTCCGCGTCGAAGAGATCCGCGACATGACTCCCGCCGAGCGAGAGGAAGAACTCGAGGAACTCGAGACGGAACTGCTGAACCAGAAGTCCGTTCTCGCCGCCGGTGGTGCCCCGGAGAATCCGGGTCGCATCGGCGAACTCGGTCGCACCGTCGCGCGGATCAAGACGATCCAGCGTGAGGAAGGCGACCTCGCAGACGAAGAATAAGAAACAACACAATGGCACTGACACCCGAGACCCTGCCGCGACACGAACTCAACGGGCTCCCCGTGCGAGTCGTCGAGAGCGACGACTCCTCGCGGGTCGGCCTCGAGGGACGGGTCGTCATCGAGACGACCAAGACCCTCTCGATAGAAGTTCGCGCCGACGGCGAGTCCCGGGTCGTTATGGTGCCGAAGTCGGGCTCGACGTTCGAGTTCGCGATCACAGATGACGCCGCCGATCTCGCGAAGGGATCGGGGACTGCGTCCAAACTGGCCGACACTGAACCCGCCGCGGGATCCGAGGAACGATCCTCACCCGCTGCGGACTGCGCTGGCGAGGATGTAGCCTACGTTACGGTCGATGGATCGCGGTTGCTCTCACGGCCCGCCCGACGCACGGAAACGAATGGTGACTCACCATGGCAATAGGACTAGACGTTGAAACCCCTCCGGAACCGAACAATCCGGAGGAATACGACTACGAGAAGTGTCCGTTCTACGGCGACCTCTCCGTTCGAGGACAGATCCTCGAGGGGACAGTCGTCTCGACGGACATGGACAAGACCGTAGTCGTCGAGCGAGAGTACGATGTGGCGGTCCCGAAGTACGACCGGCACATGAAACGACGCTCGCGCATCCCGGCACACGTACCGGGCGTGCTCGAGCCGCTCTCGGTCGGTGACACGGTCAAGATCGCAGAGACCCGACCACTGTCGAAGACGAAATCGCACGTGGTCGTCGAAGTAACCGCCGAAGCGACCGCGGAGGACCTCGCCGAACTCACGAGCCAGGCCGAGCCTGAGCCGGAGCTGTCGGACGAGGACTTCGCGACGGACGAAGACGAGGGTGACGAGTGATGGAGGCGATGAAAGCCGACGTCACGCAGGGCCTCAAGAAGGGATCCCTGATCACGTGTGCCGACAACACCGGCGCACGTGAGCTGAAGGTCATCAGCGTCGCGGGCTACCACGGCACCAAGAACCGCCAGCCGAAGGCGGGGATCGGTGACAAGGTGACCGTCTCGGTCACCAAGGGTACCCCGGAGATGCGCCGACAGGTCCTCGAGGCCGTCGTCGTTCGCCAGCGGAAGTCGATCCGCCGGCCGGACGGCACGCGGCTCAAGTTCGAGGACAACGCGGCGGTCATCATCGACGAGAACGAGGAGCCCCGCGGCACGGAGATTAAGGGGCCCATCGCCCGCGAAGTCGCGGAACGCTTCGGAGCAATCGCCAGCACGGCGACGATGATCGTATAGATATGACCACGCAACCACACAAACAGCGAACGCAGACGAGAAACGCGCCGCTGCACGAGCGAGGAAAGCAGCTGCACGCGACGCTGTCCGACGACCTCCGCGAGGAGTACGACACCCGTCGAACCCGCGTCAACGCGGGCGACACGGTCGAGGTCATGCGCGGCGACCACGCCGGCGAGGAAGGCGAGGTCATGCGCGCGATCCTCGAGGATGGGACCATCCACGTCGAGGACGTGACGGTCGAGACGGCCGACGGCGAAGAAGTGCCGCGGCCGCTGGACCCGTCGAACGTCCGCATCACGGAGCTCGACCTCGAGGACGAGCGTCGCGAGGCGCGTCTCGAAGGTGATACCGAATGACGAAACACCAGAAGCGACTGTCGGTTCCGAAGTCCTGGCCGGTCGAGCGAAAGACCGAGACCTTCACGGTAAAGGCCGGTGCCGGCCCGCACGGCGAGGACGGCGTGCCGCTCGTCGTCCTCCTGCGGGACGTGCTCGGCTACGTGGACTCGCGCAAGGAAGCGCGCTACGCACTCTCGGAGGATTCGATCCTCATTAACGGGGTCGCGATCAACGACGAACAGCGCCCGATCGGCATGTTCGACATCGTCGCGTTCCCCGCTCTCGAGGAGTACTACCGCGTCTTCCCCGACGAGGGTGGTCGGCTCGCGCTGACCGCAATCGACGAGGACGCAGCGGGGAGCCGCCTCGGCAAGATCGAGGGCAAACAGCAGGTTCCCGGCGGCGACACGCAGTTGACGCTCCACGACGGAACGAACGTCCTCACCGATTCCGACGAGTACCGGCCGAAGGACTCGATCGTCATCGACAACGACGACAAATCCGTCGTCGCGCACTTCCCGTACGAGGAGGGTGCGCTCGTGACGGCCGTCCGTGGCAACCACGGTGGCAAGGTCGGCGAGATCGACGCGATCGACATCACGCCGGGCAGCGGATCGAACAACGTCGGCGTCTCGATGGACGACGGCGGCTTCGAAACCGTCGAAGAGTACGTCGTCGTCATCGACGAGAACTTTACAGGTGATGACGAATGAGCGAAGCCGACAACGCTGACTTCCACGAAATGCGCGAGCCCCGCGTCGAGAAAGTCGTCGTCCACATGGGCGTCGGCCAGGGCGGTCGCGAACTCGGCAAGGCCGAGGACATTATCGAGGAGGTCACGAGTCAGGAGAGCGTCCGTACGCAGGCAAAACGGACCGAACCCGACTTCGGCATCCGTCAGGGCGATCCGATCGGCACGAAGGTCACCCTTCGCGATCAGGACGCACGCGATTTCCTCGAGACGGCGCTTCCCCTGGCGAACATCTCGTCGTCGCAGTTCGACGATACGGGGAACTTCAGCTTCGGTGTCGCAGAACACACCGACTTCCCCAGCCAGGAGTACGACCCGAACGTCGGGATCTACGGGCTGGACGTCACCGTCAACCTGGTGCGTCCGGGCTACCGCATCGCCAAGCGCGATAAGGCCACCCGATCGATCCCCTCGAGCCACCGACTGACCCCCGAGGACGCGATTCGCTTCCTCGAGGCGAACTTCGACGTGACCGTAGAGGGCACAGACGATGAGTGAAAGCGAAACAGAAAACGACCGCACGGGCGAGCACGCAGCAAAGCGGACGGGACAGATCGAGTCCTGTCAGCGCTGTGGCCGCGAGCAGGGACTTGTCGGGAAGTACGACATCAACCTCTGCCGGCAGTGCTTCCGCGAGATCGCCCGCGACATGGGATTCAGGAAGTATCGATAACATGACCGGAAACGATCCACTCAGCAACGCGCTCTCGGGACTCGATAACGCCGAGAGTGTGGGCCATCTCACCCACGAGGTAACGCCCGCCTCGAACGAAATCGGCAGCGTGCTCGAGGTCTTCTATGACCGCGGGTACATCGACGGCTTCGAGTACGTCGACGACGGTAAAGCCGGTCAGTTCGAGGTCGAATTGAAAGGAGCGATCAACCAGTGCGGCCCCATCAAGCCCCGCTACGCCGTCGGCTCCGAGGACTTCGAGAAGTGGGAGAAGCGCTATCTCCCCGCTCGAGACTTCGGTGCGCTCGTCGTCACGACGAGCAGCGGCATCATGAGCCACTACGAGGCTCGTGAGCAGGGTATTGGGGGCCAGGTTATCGCATACGTCTACTGACCATGCGAGTAGAACTGGAAACCCCCGAGAACGTAACCGTCGAGGTCGATCGGTTCGACGTGACCGTCGAAGGGCCGGAAGGCAGCGTGACGCGCCGCCTCTGGTACCCCGACGTGACCGTCGAAACCGACGACGATCAGGTGGTCATCGAAAGCGGTGCCGAGGACGCGAAGACGAATTCGACCGTCGGCACCTTCGAGAGCCACATCCGAAACGCATTCCACGGCGTGACCGAGGGCTGGGAGTACGAGATGGAAGTCTTCTACTCTCACTTCCCAATGCAGGTCCGCGTGGAAGGCGAGGAGGTCGTCATCGAGAACTTCCTCGGCGAAAAGGCACCGCGACGAACGACTATCCACGGTGAGACCGACGTCGCCGTCGACGAGGAACAACTCGTCCTGTCCGGCCCCGACAAGGAGGATGTCGGACAGACGGCGGCCGACATCGAGCAGCTGACGAAGGTCAGCGGCAAGGACACCCGCGTCTTCCAGGACGGGGTCTACATCACCACCAAACCCGCCAAAGGAGGCGTCTAAAAGATGGCAGACGATCAATCGAACGACGAGCAAGCCTCGGACGACGCCCGAACCCTCGAGGACATCAGCGGCGTCGGCACGAGCAAAGCGGACGCGCTGCGCGATGCCGGTTTCGAGTCCATCGAGGACATCAAGGAAGCCGACCAGGACGACCTGGCCGATGCCGACGGCGTCGGGAACGCGCTCGCGGCCCGTATCAAGGCCGACGTCGGCGACCTCGAGGTCACCGACGAGACCGAAGCCGAGATCGAGGACGAGAGTGCAGAGGAAGAAGCGCTCGACGAAGACGTCGAGACGGAACTGCAGCCCCGCGGGCTGACCGAGAAGACGCCCGAGCTCTCCGAGAACGAGGAGCGGCTCCTCAACCGCCGACGGAGCGAGGGGAAACCGCAGTTCAAACGGCAGGACTACCACAAGAAAAAGCGGACGCCGGAATCCTGGCGACGACCCCGCGGCCAGCTGTCCAAGCAGCGCCGCGGCGTCAAGGGCAAGGGCCCGAAAGTCGAGGCCGGTTTCCGCACGCCGAAAGCCGTCCGGGGGAAACACCCCAGCGGCTTCGAGGAAGTCTACGTCGAGAATCTCGGCGACCTCGAGGGCGTCGACGGCGACAGCGAGGCGGTCCGGATCGCCTCCGCGGTTGGCGCGCGCAAGCGCGAGCGGATCGAAGAGGAAGCCGAAGACCAGGGCGTTCGCGTCCTGAACCCGACCTACGAGGAAGTCGAGGTGGAATCAGATGACTGATCTGAGCGCACAGAAGCGACTGGCGGCCGACGTCATGGACGTCGGCAAGAACCGCGTCTGGTTCGACCCGGACGCACAGGGAGACATCGCCGAAGCGATCACTCGTGACGAGATCCGCGAACTCGTTGACGAGGGTCGCATTCAGGCCGACGAACCCTCCGGCAACTCACGCGGCCGCGCCCGAGAGCGCAACGCGAAACGCGCCTACGGCCACCAGAACGGCCAGGGCAAGCGTCGCGGCAAGAAGGGCGCACGCCAGAACGAGAAAGAAGAATGGCAGAAGAAGATCCGTGCACAGCGCCGGAAGCTACGCGACCTCCGCGACAAGGGCGAACTGACGCCCACGCAGTACCGCACGCTCTACAAGAAAGCGGGCGGCGGGGAGTTCCGTAGCGTCCAGTACCTGTTGAACTACATCGACGAAAACTACGGTAACCAATAATGGCGACAGGACCACGATACAAAGTGCCGATGCGGCGTCGCCGTGAGGTCCGGACGGACTACCACCAGAGGTTGCGCCTGCTGAAATCGGGAAAGCCCCGCCTCGTTGCTCGCAAGAGTAACAAGCATACTACGGCGCAGCTGATCACTCCCGGACCTCAGGGAGACGAGACGCTTGCAAGCGCGCACTCGAGCGATCTGGCGGAGTACGGCTGGGACGCCCCCACGAGTAACATTTCCGCGGCGTATCTGACCGGCCTCCTGGCCGGTAAACGAGCCGTCGACGCCGGTCTCGAGGAGGCAGTCCTCGACATCGGCCTCAACACGGCCACGCCCGGCAACAAGGTGTTCGCGGTACAGGAGGGCGCGATCGACGCCGGCCTCGAGATCCCGCACAACGATAGCGTACTCGCTGACTGGTCGCGTACGCGCGGCGAGCATATCGCCGACTACGCCGAACAGCTCGACGAGCCGCTGTACAGCGGCGAGTTCGACGCAACGGATCTCCCCGAACACTTCGACGAGGTACGAGAGGCGATTCTCGAATGAGTAACTACAACGATAGCGGATGGGAACCCGTCACCCGTCTCGGCCGGAAGGTCCAGGAGGGCGAAATCGAGGACATGGAGACCGCCCTCAACTCGGGCCTCCCGCTAAAGGAACCCGAAATTATCGACCAGCTCCTCCCCGGACTGGAAGACGAAGTACTGGACATCAACATGGTCCAGCGGATGACCGACTCCGGACGACGCGTGAAGTTCCGCTGCGTCGTCGCGGTCGGCGACCGCAACGGGTTCGTCGGCTACGCCGAGGGTCGAGACGACCAGGTCGGCTCTGCCATCCAGAAGGCGATCGGTATCGCGAAGCTGAACATGATCCAGGTGCCCCGCGGTTCGGGTTCCTGGGAGGACCGCTCGGATCGGCCCCACTCGCTGACGCGGAAGACGACCGGCAAGGCCGGCTCCGTCGAAGTCGAGGTCATTCCGGCCCCCGAAGGGCTCGGACTGGCCGCCAGCGACACCGTCCGTCACGTCCTCGAACTGGCCGGCATCGAGAACGCCTGGACCAAGAGCCACGGCAACACTCGAACGACGGTCAACCTCGCGAAAGCGACGTACAACGCGCTCGAGAACGCCTCCCAGTCGCGACAGCCGCGACAGCGAGGCGGCCGGGACGAAGCTGAGGTGGCTGACCAATGAAAGCGATCGTCCAGATCCGTGGCGAAGTGAATCGACAGGAAGACGTTCAGGACACCCTGTCGATGCTCAACATCCACAACGTCAACCACTGCACGCTCGTCCCCGAAACCGACCCGTACGAGGGGATGATTGCCAAGGTCAACGACTACGTCGCCGTCGGCGAGCCCGACGCGGACGTGATCGAGACCCTGCTCGCGAAGCGAGCGGAGCCCCTCGAGGGCAAGCAGGCAGACGTCGACGAGGAGTGGCTGGCCGACAACACCGAGTACGATACCTTCGGTGAACTGGCCGACGCGCTGCTCGACGAGGAGACGACACTTCGTGACGAGGGACTGTCACCGACGCTTCGACTCCACCCGCCGCGGGGGGGTCACGATGGTATCAAAAAGCCGACCGTCGAGGGCGGCCAACTCGGAAAGCATACAACAGGGGAGATTAACGACCTCCTAGAATCGATGCGATAACCATGACGAGCAAAAAACGACGCCAGCGCGGATCGCGGACCCACAGCGGCGGTTCCCACAAGAATCGACGCGGTGCGGGCCATCGCGGTGGCCGCGGCCGTGCCGGGCGCAGCAAACACGAGTTCCACAACTACGAACCGAAGGGGAAACACGGCTTCAAGCGACCCCACGACATCCGCGAGACGGTCGCGGAGATCGACGTCCAGAAGTTAGACGAGGACGCGATCCTCTACGTCGCGGAGGACCTCGCCGAGGAGACCGACGACGGCTACGAACTCGACGCACGCGATATCGTCGAGGACGGCCACGAGGTCGACGTCGTCAAGGTCCTCGGATCGGGGCAGGTCCGCAACCAGCTGACGGTCACTGCGGACGCGTTCTCCGAGACGGCCGAGGAGAAGCTCGAGGCCGGCGGCGGTGAGGCTGTTCTCTCCGAGCGTGGCGAGGAGCGAGCGGCCGAGGCCGAGGACGAGGAAGCCGACGCTGAACAGGACGAGGAATAACTATGGGATGGAAGGAAGCCGCTGAACCGGTTCTGACGAGGATGCCAGCAGTCCGCCGTCCGGAGGGGCACGTCCCCTTCAAGCGGAAGCTGATGTGGACGGTCGGCATCCTCATGTTGTACTTCTTCCTGACGAACATCTCGCTGCTCGGGTACCAGTCCGGCGGGGCGGGCGACCTCTTCGGACAGTTCCGTGCGATCCTCGCGGGAGCGCACGGATCGGTGCTCCAGGTCGGTATCGGACCGATCGTCACCGCGAGCATCGTCCTGCAGTTGCTCGGCGGTGCGAACCTGCTCGGGCTCGATACGGACGATCCCCGGGATCAGGTTCTCTATCAGGGCCTCCAGAAGGTACTGGTCGTCCTGATGGTCATCCTGACCGGGCTCCCGATGGTGTTCGCCGGCGGCTTCCTGCCAGCAGTGCCACAGCTCCAGCTTGGCGGGCTCACCCTCGATCAGACGCAGGTACAGATGCTGATGTTCGCCCAGATCGTCGTTGGCGGTATCCTCATCCTCTACATGGACGAGGTCGTCAGCAAGTGGGGCGTCGGCAGCGGGATCGGCCTGTTCATCATCGCTGGCGTGAGCCAGCGACTGGTCACCGGGCTCATCAACCCGGTGCAGGGCGGGTTCTTCTTCGACTGGTACCGCATCTTGACCGGACAGGTCGAGATGGGGTCGCTCGTCTCGGGAAGCGGTCTGCAGACGCTGCTGCTCGGTGACGGGCATATTATCGCCCTGTTCACGACGGTGCTCATCTTCGGGATCGTCGTCTACGCGGAGTCGGTCCGCGTCGAGATCCCGCTGAGCCACGCTCGGGTCAAGGGCGCTCGCGGTCGCTTCCCCGTGAAGCTCATCTACGCGAGCGTCCTGCCGATGATCCTCGTTCGCGCAGTGCAGGCGAACATCCAGTTCATGGGCCAGATCCTCAATCAGCAGTGGGCGGGGATGCCCGCGTGGCTCGGGAGTTACTCGCAGGGCCAACCCGACGGCGGGTTCTTCTACTATGTGTCCCCGATCTACTCGCCGCAGGATTGGATGTGGTTCACGGCGAACGTCGGCCAGGAGTGGTGGCAGGTAATGATCCGAATCGGTATCGACGTCACCTTCATGGTCGTCGGTGGGGCGATCTTCGCCATCTTCTGGGTTGAGACGACGGACATGGGTCCCGAATCGACGGCGAAGCAGATCCAGAACTCCGGGATGCAGATCCCCGGCTTCCGACAGAACGTCGGTGTCATCGAGAAGGTCATGGAGCGGTACATTCCGCAGGTGACTGTCATTGGCGGTGCGCTGGTCGGCCTGCTGGCCGTCTGGGCCAACATGCTCGGCACCATCGGCGGTGTGAGCGGAACCGGACTGCTGCTGGCCGTCTCTATCACGTACAAGCTGTACGAGGAGATCGCCGAGGAGCAGATGATGGAGATGCATCCGATGATGCGCGACATGTTCGGCGGCGGCGACTAACGCCGACTCCTTTCTCTTCAGTTCTCCAGACCGTGAACGGTTGCGCAACTGCACCAGTCGGTACCGAACTGTGGGTCCCGCCGGCCGGTGAGAGACCGATAGTAGCCACTGAAAGTCACTGCACACCTAATCGCACGATGCGATCAGTGTGTGAATCGTTTCAGTGGCTACTATAACCTGCTGCACGACGTACCTCGACAATGGTCAACGCCTTCTGGCTCGATCGCGACCTCGAGCGAGCCGCGACGTGGCTCGTCGATCGCCACGTCACGAGCAGCGTCTTCGAGTGTTCGATGGTGCTGACGACGGCGGTCCAGCGAAACGGCTACCCCGAATCCGACGCGCTGTACGTCACGCATCCCGACCACCCGCTAACTCGCCGGGCGGCGCGGTCTCTCACCAACTGGCACCCTCCGGTCGTACACCGACGCGGCTTACGAGGAGTGGCGCTATCGCTGGGGTCACGACTCGACGGACCGCCACGGCTGCTGGGCGATCGTTCGATCACTCGACGACGACGGGGTTCACGGCCTCGAGGGCCGCGAGGATCTGCCGCAGGTGACGGGCCAGTGGATGGCCGACGACTACGTCGAGGTATCGGTACTACTATGCGAACGAGAAGCGCCAGCTGTTCGAGTGGTCGAAAGAGCGGTCGATGCCGGACTGGATCCCGGAGTACACGGTCGACGGGACGGGGTAACGCCCGCCCCGCGATCACATCACGCCGGTTGGACAGTCTGTGAACGCCTCGTGAGACACGAGGGCCGAGAGACCGACCGCTGTCGACGCGAGCGATCGGTCCGCGTTCGACTGCCAGCGCTTCAGTCCGAGACCGGCTCCATTTTGGCTCGGTTGCGGAGAGAGGCGAGATAGCGGGCAACTTCGTCGTGGGTGTGTGCCCCGACGAGGTGATCCTCGAGCGTCCGATCGAGCTCCAGTACGTCACGGCAGATCGGACACTCGATCGGCGGGTTGAATGCCATCTGTTCTTCACCATCCGTCCGTTCGAGGCAAAGCGCTACAGCATGCATATGCCCGCCCGCGATCCGTCTGCCCGCACGATCCGTCTCGAGCGTGCCATCGACTGGCGGTCTCGCGTCGTCCCGATGAGTCACGGCGCGTCCTCCTCCCGACGAACTTGCGGACGGCCCTCGAGTTGGCGTGACGGAACCGGGATCCCCCGATTCGTGCAGGCAGAGACGGCTTCCGGAGCGGGGCGTTACTGCCGGCGGAATGAGTCTTACTGTTACCGACGATGTCGGCAAGCCCGTCGAGAGTGCAGATGGCGAGACGCTCGGTTCCGTCGCCGCCGACGCGGAGCGTGCACCCCTCGATCCGGAACCGGACATGACCGACTCGATCACGGCCGTGCTCGAGTGGGAACCCGCGTCCGGTGACATGTCTCGCTCGAGGACGACGCGATCAACGAGGTAACCGACGATACGGTCCGGCTCAGGGCCGCGTTTTCGGCGGCAAGCGTCGCACCGGACGACGAATCCGAACCTGAACTCGAGGGGCGACGACGGATCGGGACGGAGACACCGACGGGTGACTCCTCACCGTCGCCCGGGAAACAGCCGTCCGATCACCGAACGGGATTCTCGGGCGGCATCGCGCGGGTTATTTTATCCCTTCCGGAGGGGAGTCCGTCTCGACTGAGGGTAGGAGGTTGATAACAATGCAGTCCGTCGGCGACGGTCAACGCAGTGATCAGGAACGTGCTCGCCGTTCGTCACCGGTCGGATCGTGCGACGGCAGATCCCCGGTTCGCGCTCGTGGAGTCGACGACGTCGCGCTGTCGTCGCCTTCCGACTGACCTGATGTTCGCGTTGACTAATGTCTGTTACTGAGCGGATCGTCGACGGCTTCAAGGCGACGCTGGGGGCTCGTCTCGTCACCAACCTCGCGAACGGGGTGTTGATGCTACTGCTCGCGCGAGAACTACTCACACCCGACGAGTACGGGTTGCTGTTCTTCGTGATCGCGGTCATCGGCGTCGCGGGGATGTTTACCGACCTCGGAATCGCTCGCTCGGCCGCCCGATACATCTCCGAGTCCAAGGAGACCGATTCCGGCAAGATCCCGTACCTCCTCCGGACGTCGCTCGGATTTCGACTGGTGTTGATCGGCATCGTTTCGACCACGCTGGTCGTCGGTCACGAGCAGCTTGCCGCCCTGCTCGAGACGCCGGAGGCGGCGACGCTATTGCTGGTCGGCGGCGTCTATCTCGTCTTTCAGTCGCTGAACTCCTACACCCAGACGGTCTTTCAGGGCTTCAATCAGGTCGAACTCAGCGCCGTCGTCAACGTCGTCAACAACGTCACGCGGGTCGGCTTCGTCGTCGCCTTTACCGTCCTCGGACTCGGCGTCGTCGGCGCGATGATGGGGTATCTGGTCGGCGCGATGCTCGCGGCAGGCGTCGGGATCGGCCTTCTCTACCGACGGTTCTACGTGACCTACGACGACGACGGCGGTGAGAAGACGCTGCGCAATCGAATGCTGCGATACAGCATTCCGTTGACCGCCTCGACCAGCGCGAGCATTCTCGACAATCGGATCGATACGGTTCTCGTCGGATTCTTCCTCAATCCGGTGGCCGTGAGCTACTACGTGCTCAGCAAGCAAATCTCGGAGTTCGTGCTCGTTCCCGCCGGCTCGCTGGGCTTCTCCGTCTCGCCGACATACGGCGAACAGAAGGCCAACGACGCTCTCGAGGAGGCGGCGCGGATCTACGAGTCGACGCTGCAGTACGTCCTCCTCCTCTACATCCCGGCGGCCGTCGGGCTGATCCTCGTCGCCGATCCGGCCATTCGGCTCGTGTTCGGCGCGGACTACGCCGGCGCCGTCCCCGTCCTTCAGCTGATGGCGATCTACGTCATCTTCCAGGCGATCACCAACGTGACGACCAACGGGCTGGATTACCTCGGCCGGGCGTCCGACCGCGCGATCGCGAAGGGAGTTACCTCCGCCGCCAACGCCGTCCTCAACGTGCTCTTGATCCCGCGATTCGGCGTCGCCGGGGCGGCGTTCGCCACCGTCATCACCTACGGCATCTACACGGCGGTCAACGTCTTCGTGATGTACCGCGAGATCGCGTTCAATTATGGCGGCGTTGGCCGATCGGTCGCGCTCATCTCCCTCATCTCCGCGGGGATGGGCGTCGCCGTCCTCGTTTTCGTCCCCTACGTGTCGAACCTGATCGCCCTCGCCGGCGTGATCGCACTCGGCGTCGGCATCTGGGGCTGCTTGATCACGTTCAGCGGGCTCGTCGATCCGCGAGAGACGCTCGCCCTATTGACCTAGTCTCGCCGGCGGTCGCTGGTCTCGGCGCTTTCCGTACCCCGTTCTCGATCCCTCCTCTATTTCGCTCCCCTGCTCCCGATTCTCTACGCACGATTTTTGCTCGGGACTCCGTTTCGGTCGTCGCGTTCCCGCGAGTGGCGACCGACTGCGTTCGGGTGACCGCCTGCCCGTGCTGTCTCCGTTCCGCTCACGCTCGACTTGCGGCATTCCGGTTCGAATCGCGGCATTCCGTCCCGTTCGTGCGCTCACGAGAACGACCGCTCCCTCATCGACTCGCTCGTCTCCAGTGGTAACAATACCCTTCCGGAGCGCTATATACCGGTAATACGCTCATATCAAAATAGGATATAGTCGGCATCGGGAATGTGAACACACGACCCCTCGATTCCGATACCGACGGGGCAGCCCTCCGGTCGTTCGTCGATCAGTTCGAGCGGGGTGAGCGACACGCGGCGGTCCAGACCCTGCTCGAGACCGCCGACGAGCCGCGTTCGATACTCACGTCGCTCTTCGGCGTCGGATACGACGGCTGGTACGCCCTCGTCGCCGACGACATCTCCGGCTCCTGCCTCGATCTCACCCCCGGCTGGGGACGAACGACGCCGCTTTTGAGTCGACTCGTGGACACGGTCTACACGTACCAGCCGACCGACACTGGCAATCGGCTCCTCGAGGCTCGACCGGCGCTGGAGGGGGTCGACGTGGTGTCGATCGCGAGCGACGACCTCGCCTCGGCGGTCCGCGGTCGTTCGTTCGAGACGATCGTCACGACGGGACCGCGGGCACCGGACGGCGACTTCTTCGATCACGTCGGCGGGCTCGCCCCGTCGATCGAGGACGGTGGCACACTTATCACCGAGATAAACGGCTGGCCCAGAACGACCGGAATGACGGATCTGGTCGGCCTCGAGCGCGGGTCGGCGATGGCCGGCGATCGATCCCCGGCGACCGTCTGGCGATCGATCCCTTCGCGGCTCGTCGCCGCCCTCGAAGACAGGGGGTTCGACGAGGTCGAACTGTTCGGGCTGCTCCCCGGTGGGAGGCGATACCGGTGGGCGGTGCCGGTCGCCGACCCCGACGCCCTCGAGTGGGTGTTGGACACGATCGAGGCAGACACGACGGCCGCTCGGCTGCTCCGAGGCGGTGCGACCCTCGCCAACAGGATGGGGGTCGTCAAACAATCGTATCCCAGTTACGTCGCCGTCTGTCGAACGCGGCCGTCGGCGTCGGAAACGGACGCCGAATCGGGGACGGGGACCGAGCGGACGCGAGTGCTCCGACGCGGCGCGAACCGGTCGATCGTCTTCGAACTCGTCGACGGCGACCTCGAGTCCGTCCGGAAAGTACCGAACGCTCCCTCCCACGGCCGCTACAACGAACGCGCGGCGTCGACCCTCTCTGCGCTCGCGGCTGCGGACAGCCCGCTGACGGGGACGCTCCCCGACGTGGCGCTCGAGGAGTCCCCGCTCGGTCCAGTGCTGTCGGAATCGCCGGCCGCGGGCACGCCGCTCATGGACGTTGTCGCCCGACTGGAGACGCCGCCCGATCCGGACGCCTTCGCTCGAGTCCTCGAAGACGGGACTCGACTGGATCGGGAGGCTACAGCGAACGCACACGGGGCCTCGAGTAACGGTGTCACCGGGGACGGTCCATCGCGAGCTGACCCCGGACGAACTCGACGTGACACCGCCGGCGGTGTCCGAGCCGGTCGAGTATCCGAGGGTCCCCGCGCACGGGGACTATCACCCGGGGAACGTCCTCGTCGCCGACGACGGCACGATCGAGCGCGTCATCGACTGGGAGTACAGCGCGATCGATCGCAACCCCGTTGCCGATCCCGGGTTCTTCACCCTGAAGCTCGCTGAGTTCGCGTTCGGCGGCTTCGAGGCGGGCGTCCGGGCCACGCTGCTCGAGGACACGCCCCACGCTGACTGCGTGTACGAGCAGTTGCTCGCGTACTGCGACGCCATCGGCGTTCGCCCGCGGACGTTCGGTGCCTATCTCGGACACGCGCTCGTGACCCAGACCGACGTTCACTTCCAGTCTGACAGTCCGTGGCGCTTCCACGCGAATCCGCGGGAGAAGTGCGATCGATTGACGTTCCTCTACAAGAACCTCGAGGAAATTCGATGCCGACTCGATCGCCAGCAAATGGAGTATTCCGTCGATTCGCAGCCACTGGGCGACTCCAGTTCCGACGCCGACACAGCCGAGTCAGGTCGCCACGAGTCCGTTCGTGCTGCGGACGCCTCCCCCGAGCAGTCACGTCACCGGTGAGCCTCGAGCGACGGGACCGTTCGACCGGCGGATCGGATCTGATGGCACTGCTATCGACTGCAACGGAGAGAGAAGGCGTGATTCGGTTTCAGGCGCCGTCCGTGCGTGGTGGCGTTACTGGATCGAGTACCCTGCTGCGAGGGTGAGCAGGAGCACCATGAATAACGCGGTGAGCATCAGGTAGGTGATCGACCGCGGCTCGTCTTTCAGGTGCTGGAAGTAGCCGGCGATCAGGGATACCTTGATGACTGCCAGAATCATCGTTCCGCCTACTGCAAGTTCGTAGGTGAATATTTCCGGGAAGTGGAAGAAGACGAACTTCCCCGTCGCCAGCAGTATCAGCGCCACGTAAATCAATGCGTAGTTCCGAATACTCGCCATTGGTGAGGAATGAGACTGACGGATACTTATACCTTCCTCATACGATCGCTCGCCGGGCTGGCCGCCGTCTGCGCGCCCGTCGGACGGAAGTGTTCGATCGACGTTCGCGCGGCACCGACCGTGACCGCACGGAAGCGACACGTAGATGGATCACGGGTGCGAATCGCCGGCAATGAGTGGACGTTCGGCTCTCCGTCGCCGGACCGGTATCGGGTTCGTGTTCGCCCTCGCGGTCCTCGCCGCGAGCACCGGCGTCGTCGCCGCGAGCAACGTGGCAGCCGGCCTTTCGGGGGGCAGCGACGTGTCGGTTCCGACGTGGCTCTACCTCGCGACTGGCGGCGGTGTCATCGGTGCCTCGGCGCTGCTGACCATGCTCGTCACCGATCGCGACGTGATCGGGACCTACCACGACCGCACGCTCGAGACCACGATGGATCGACTCCTGACTGCGGGCTCGCTCCTGCTCGGCGTGCTCGGTCTCCTCGGGCTCGCGCTGATCCTGCTCGCCGGAATCCGGGGTCCCGCAATCGGGTTGGTCAGTGCGACCGTCCTAGTGACGTTCGTCGGCGGGCGGGCGCTGCTGACGATCGTCGCGTACACCGTCGGCAACCCGTGGCCGGCGCTCAACCCCTGGCGGCGGATCGCCGCGGCGCTGCCCAACGGCTACGAGTCGTACCCGTCGGCCTTCGGTTCCTGGCCCGCCGTCGTGGCGCTGTTGACGTTCGTCTGGCTCGAGGTTGTCGCCCCGCTGACCTCGTCGGCGCGTGCGCTGGTGTTCGTGCTCGTCATGTACTCGCTGTTTACGATCTCGAGTGCGGTCGTCTTCTCCCCCGAGACGTGGTTCCGTCGCGGCGATCCGCTCTCGCTGTGGTTTCGACTCTACGGGGCCGTCGCGCCGATTCAGCGCACGGACGACGGGCTCGAACTGCGATTTCCCGGTTCTCGGCTGAGCGACGACGATCTGGTAACTGACACCTCCGTCGTGGCGTTCGTGCTCGCACTCGTCTGGGAACTCACCTACAGCGGGTTTATCGTCACCCCCGTCGGCGTCGGGACCGTCGAAGCGCTCGTCGGGCTCGGCATCCCGCCGGTGATTGTCTACCTGCTCTTGCTCGTGGGCGGCTTCGCCCTGTTCTGGAAGGTGTACTGGATCGCGATCGATCGGACCCGTGATCGGGCCGAGACGTATCTCTCCCGTCAGTATCTCGGGCTCCGCTTCGCCGCGCCGCTGCTCGCCATCGCGGCCGGCTATCACTTCGCACACTACATCGGCTTCGCGATCTCGCTGTGGCCCTCGTTGTTCGACGCGCTGGCAATGCCGCTCGACCCGCCGCCGAACCCGACCCGGTACGCGCTCCCGGGCTGGTTCGGGTACGTCGAAATCGCCGGCATCCTGCTCGGCCACGTTCTCGCGGTGTGGATCGCCCACACCGTCTCCTTCGATCTCTTTCCCGGCAAGCTGCAGTCGATCAGGAGCCAGTATCCGCTCATCGTCGTGATGGTGTTTTTCACGATGGTAAGCCTCTACCTCGTCTCCAAGGGGTCGATGAGCCCGCCATACGTTCCGGGCTAATCGCCCGCCATCTCTCTTCGACATCTTTCCTTTTCGACCCACTACTCGTCCGGCTCACTGGTTTCTCTCCCACTGACCGTTCGGACTACTGAACCGGCAAACACTTCCTCTCGCTCTCGCAATTGTCGATCGAATGGCGACCAATCGGCCACTCGAGCGGGAGTACGAGGTGCCACCGGAGGAATCACCCGGCAAGACCTGTCCGTACTGCGGACGGCCGTTCCGATCCGAGCGATACGCCACGTTCCATATCGGTGTCGACCACGCCGAGGAGTGTTCCGAGGACGAATACGAGGCGTTCGAAGCCGAACGCGACGACGAGGAGTATGACCTCTTTACGTTCCACTTCAAGGCGGCTATCTCCGTGTTTCTGGTCTACTTCCTGTTTACGTTCGTCTACGCGCTCGTCTGGGCCGGCTAACGCTCTGACTCGAGTTGCTCTCATACCGTGGCGCCGGCCGCCATTGCTGTGCTCTCTTTGTTGCCGTCGCTCCGTCTCGCACATCATCGCTTGAGCCGGTGGGCGAATTTGTGCCGTCTCGTCGCGCTCTCGAGTCATGGCTCAATCGTACGGCCGGGAGAACTGTCGGGCGGACAATCGACTGCCTGGATCGATACACCAGATCGGATACCGACGGGTATCGTCAGCGAACGCGACGCCGAGAGCCGCAATTTCGTCTCAGTAGTCGTCAGGAAGAATGGAACGGCAACCGAATGCGAAACAACCCGTGTAGCGGCGGGCCGCTACATCAGGTAGAACAGTGGGAACAGGAAGACCCACACGATGTCGACGAAGTGCCAGTAGAGACCGAAGTACTCCACCGGCATGTGATCCTCGAGGTAGGCGTCGATCGAGACGACGCGGTAGATCATGAACCCGGCGATCAGCAGGCCGAGGATGACGTGCAGCGCGTGCAGGCCGGTCGTCACGAAGTACAACGAGTACTCGATCCCGCTGAACCAGTAGTGACCGGCGTCGAACTTGCTGCTGTACTCGAAGGCCTTGACGCCCATGAACACGAATCCAAGCAGGATCGTCGCGCTGAGCGCGCCGAGCAGTCCCTTCTTGTTTCCGCGTTCTGCCATCACGTGTGCGAGGATGACCGTGAAACTCGAGGTGAGCAGGACGTACGTGTTGAACAGCCCTGCCATAGTGATCGAATCGAGGTGCCAGTTACCCCAGCCGCTGTGAATGCGCATGAAGATGTACGCACCGATCGCGGCTCCGAAGACGACGACGTCAGAGGCCAGGAAGACCCAGACGCCCATCTTTTCGTTGCTGATGCCCTCGAACGGCCAGCGTTCGGCGATCGCCATCTCGGGAGCGTCGAACTGCTCGCGGCCGAACTGGAACAGCGTGATCCCCATCAGGCCGAGCCCGAGCGCCGTCAGAATCGGATAGACGATGCTCTGGTTGGGCGCAGAGGCCAGACTCACGAAGTCGCCGACATCGCTGTGGATGTTGGACTCGACGAACGAGTAGACGTACGGTGTGATGCCGCTGAGCCCGAGGAAAAAGACGAAGGTCCCGGCACCGATGCCGGCCGGCCAGATGCTGGCGTGGTCGGCGTGTTCTTCTTCGTGGCTCTCGGCGGTCGCGGTCGCTCCGTGGGCGACGCCGCCGTCGGTCGCTGCGGGGGCGTCATCGACGAACTCGAGTCGGCCGCTCGCGTAGCTGGGGCGGTTCGGCCAGTTCTCGAGGGGCGGCGGCGAGGGGATTGCCCACTCGGCAGTTCTCGAGAACGTCCACGGGTTGTCCGGCGCGTCGGGGCCGGTCAGCAGACTCTTCCCGAGCGTGATGAACACGAGCAACACTCCCGCACCGAGGACGAACGCCCCGACGGTTGCCAGCTGGTGGTAGATCTGTGCGCTCTCAGCGTAGTGGAAGACGCGACGGGGTGTCTCCCATGCGAGGAACATCGGGAAGTACAGCAGGTTGAAGCCGAGGAAGTAGACTGCGAAGCTGAGCTTTCCGAGCCGTTCGGAGTACATCTTCCCGGTGATCTTTGGCCACCAGTAGTAGAGGCCACCGAACAGCGCGGTGACACCGGAGACCATCACGTAGTGGAAGTGAGCGACGACCCAGTAGGTCCCGCGGAACTCGTAGTCGAGGACGACGGCACCGAGGAAGACGCCGGTGATCCCGCCGAGGATGAACAACACGAGCGCCCCCAGCGAGAACAAGAACGGCGTCGTAAAGCGCACGCGACCCTTGACCATCGTGTAGATCAGCGCGAAGACCATCAGGTCGAAGGGCAGCGAGATACCGATCGTTGTCGCCATAAAGAGCGTCTTGATCGGGAGGTTGATCGTCGACAGGAACATGTGGTGCATCCAGACCAGGAAGGACTGGACGGCCACCAGGACCATCGCGATGATGACCCACTTCCGGCCGACGAGTCGTCGACCACAGAAGGTCTGGAACGTCTCGAACATGATTCCCAGCGCCGGGAAGAAGACGATGTACACCTCCGGATGGCCGAAGAACCAGAACAGGTGGGCCCACAGCAAGCTCGAGCCCTGGTCAGTGGCGAAGTACTGTGTGAGGAATAGGCGGTCGACCGACAGCAACAGGAGCGCTGCCAGCAGTGCCGCGAACGCGAACAGCATCATCCAGATGGTCAGCAGCCACGACCACGAGAACATCGGGATGTTCCAGAGACCGAGCCCTTCGGCTCGAGACCGATGCATCGTCACGAGGAAGTTTACCGACCCAATCGTGATCGACACGACGAATAAGGTCAGCGCGAGGATCGTCGCGTTACTGCCGGCAGTCGCCCCGATCGCCGGTGTATAGGTTGGAACGTTCAGCGGGGCGTACATCGTCCAGCCGCCGGAGAACGTGCCTCCCTGGAAGAACGAGATCCCCATGAGAATGCCCGAGAACAGGTAAAACCAGTAACTCAGGGCGTTCAGTCGTGGGAACGCGAGGTCTTTCGCCCCGATCTGCAGTGGCACGAAGTAGTTCGCAAACCCGCTCGCGATCGGAGAGAGGAACCAGAAGACCATTATCAGTCCGTGTGCGGAAACCGACTGATAGTACTGGTCGTTCGATAGCAGCGCGCTGCCGCCAAATTGCATGCCGCCCGACTCCCAGAGATGGGCGCGGAACAGCAAAGCGAGGACACCACCGAAGATGAGGAAGAACAGCGATGTCGTGATGTACAGGATCCCGACGTCCTTGTGGTTGGTCGTTACTAACCACCGCTTGACCGATTTCATCGGCGGGAGATCACTCATCAGGCCTCACCTCCGTCGTTCGTGTCGCTTTCATTGGTTTCACTTTCCGTCGCATTGAGATCGAGCGTGTAGGACTCGTCGACCGGACCGGTCATGTCGAACTGCTCTTCGACCGGTTCGAACTGCTGGCCGCCCTCGGTCGGTGAGATCGTTATGTTGTAGACGCCGCCCTGTTCGATGTCGCTGACGTTGCTAACCGTGATCGTCCCGTTATCGAACTGGTCGTCCGTGTAGGTCTCTTCGAAGTCCCACTCCTGACTCTCGAGGCTCATCTCGTATCCGACATCCCCGTATCCGGTTTCTTCGGAGACGGGAGTCTCGTTTCCGTCTTGAACCGTAATCGACATCGTCAGCTGCTCGTTCATCCACTCGTCGTACGCGTCGGGTTCCATGACCTGTACCTCTCCGGTCATGGAGGTGTGGAACTCGCCACAGAGCTCAAAGCACTTGATCTCGTACGTTCCGGGCTCCTCGGCTTCGAACCAGGTTTCGTCGTACTCGCCCGGGATCGCGTCGGCTTTCACCTTTTGATCGGGGATACCGAACGCGTGCCAGACGTCGCCCGATGTCACCTGGAGCCAGACTCGCTCGTCTGCGGGGACTCGGAGCCTCGACGTCGATTCGATCCCGTTGTCGTACTCGAAGTACCACGCAAAGCTGTCGCCGGTCACCTCGACGTTGAGTGCCTCTTCTTGGTTGGCGTCTCCGGGATCTTCGACGTACAGGAGCATCGTGTACGTCCAGATCACCAGTGAAATGACGATGATGGCACTGATGCCAAATGAGAGGAACAGTTTTTTGCCGCCCTTTCCGCCTGTCGGTAACTCCCCCACGGATGGCAGATCCTCGTCTTTCTCGGCGGCCTCGCCGGTATCACGGTACTTGTACGCGTTGTACAATGTGTACGCGACAACGACGATACCGACGAGCGTCCCGAGTCCGAGGAATACCACGAAGATATTCTCGAACACGTCGACGCGGGTCCGCTGCATCGGGGCAATGAGTGCGCTGTAGATTGTATTCATCTCTTTTGTCGGCCAGTTATATGTCGGACGATGGTTGCTGGGGGCACTTATCTATTTGGAAACCGCCCGGACGCGCCCGTTTCTCGAGTCAGGCTGCGGTTCGTGGTTCGATCGGCGGACCGTCCGCCGCCGTCAGTTCCCCTCATCACGATGTCGTTGGCGTCGACGACCTTTTCTTTATCGTTCTTTCGGCCGGATGACGCCCGCTAGGATGGGAATCATGGCGTAGTCAGGCGAACAAGTTCGTGTCAGCGGTGACTGTGGACGATGGCCCCGCTTGGTCGTCTATAGTAGCCACTGCAAGTCATTGCACGCCTGATCGAACGACAGCTGTCCGATCAGTGTGTGAATCGTTTCAGTGGCTACTAGAGGGCCGTTCACACCTCGGCGACCCAGACGCGAAACCCTGCCGGTAGATCATACACCTCGAGGAAGACCTCGTCGACAAACTGGGCGATCCGATTCGGGTCCGCCTTCGCGCTGATCCGGGCGTTGACCCCCTCTGCCTCCTCAGGTCGAATCAGTTCGTCGATCTTGAACGCCGAAAACTCCCCGATGACGGTCTTTAGCGTCTCCAGTTCCGCGTCGGTACAGTCGAGGTTGACCGTTCCGTCACCGAACTGGATCCACGGAACGCCCAATTCCGCGGGCGGCGCACCGTCCAAACCGTCCTCGGAACCGGGCGTCGTCTCCGTCTCGTCAGTCCCGTCTGCGTCCGCCTCGAGGACGGCGTCGTCGGCCTCGAACGTCAGAAAAGTGCTTTCGCGCTCGCGATGTGCGGCGATGGCGTCGACGTACAGTTTCCGTCGCTCAGCGGGTTCAGTCGCATCGAAGCGAGTCATAGGCGAACGGACGTCCTCGATTCTTTAAGCCTTTATGCGGTGCCCCTGAACGGAGACGTATGGCTCAGCCACGAATCCTGATCCTGGGCGCGCCCGGTGCGGGGAAAGGGACCCAGAGTGCAAAGATCACCGACGAGTTCGACGTTGATCACATCACGACCGGCGACGCGCTCCGAAACAACAAGGAGATGGATATCTCCGAGTTGGACACCGAGTACGACACGCCGGGCGAGTACATGGACCGGGGCGAACTCGTCCCCGACGAGGTCGTCAACGCCATCGTCGACGAGGCCCTCTCGCAGGCCGACGGCTTCGTTCTCGACGGCTATCCGCGGAACGTCGAACAGGCCGAGGAACTCGAGGGCATGACCGACCTCGACGTCGTCCTCTCCCTCGAGGTCGGCGAGGAGGAACTCGTCCACCGGCTGACCGGCCGCCGCATGGATCCCGAAACGGGCGACATCTACCACGTCGAGTACAACCCGCCGGAGGATCCCGACGTCGAGGCGCGCCTCGAGCAGCGAGACGACGACACCGAGGAGACCGTGCGGGAGCGACTGTCGGTCTTCCACGAGAACACCGAACCCGTTATCGAGTATTACGAGGCGGAGGGCGTGCTCGAGCGAGTCGACGGCGAGCAGGCTCCCGATGCGGTCTGGGCGGACGTGAAGGCGACGATCGAAGACGCCGCGTAGTCAGTTCTGTTCGACCTTGACTTCGTGTCTCACGACGTTAAGGTAGGTGAGTTGCGGTGGAAGATCGTATCCCTCGGGATACGCATTGAACTTGTTGCCTTCTAGACTATCATCATAGTCGAATTTTGCCGCGCTCGAATGGAGATTTGCTGAATGTACTACCAGTGATCCGTTGAATTCAGGATTAGAATGAAAAACAACTTGATAGTCGTCACCAGTTAACTCATTTGGACCTTCCCAATCGTTACTTGCCGCATAGAACGTTCCGTGGAAATATCCTTTCCAAAATTTTCCGTCCAGTTCGGACGTTCCGTACACTTGCAATTGTTTTGCACTCGGCGTGCCAGTTGACGGATCCGGGGCTACTTCTCCCTTATCCATCTCGAAATTTCCCGTTGTATATACGCGCAACGAGTTGTCTTCGCCGCCCGTATCAACAGTTAACCTAGCATCATTGTCGGACATCGTAATATTCCCATCAACGATGAGGGTCACGTTCCCATCAGAGGCATCTGCGGATATCGTATGATCGCCTTGAAGATCTATTTCGTCAGCGTAGTACGTTCCATTTTCCAAATGTTCATCGCTATCAATCACACCGAGATCCTTATTCGGATCATCCTCTATATCCTCCTGTACGTCTTCAATCATATCCTCTATAACGGGATCCATCTCGGGCATATTACCGACCCGGCCTTGGTCCCCAAACTCGTCTTTGAAGTCATCGATCTCTTCTGAATACGTAACTCCGGAATCGTATGCGCTCTCGAGGTCAATATATCCGACTTTGACTTCGACGGTACGGTTCTCGTGATCGACGTCTTGCACTGAGGTATCTCCCGCTTGATTTCGGAAATACGACTCCCAGCCGCGATAGTAGTCACTCTCGATTGTGATCGTTATGCTCTCATTTTCGACGACGTTCGCTTCCTGAAATGACATCGTCCCGTTGTGACTGAGCTGCACGTCACCAGACCCGAGGTCCTGTTGACCACTGACGGTTACAACCGGGAGATTAAGCGTTTTGGTAGTTGTATCGTAGTGAATGGACGGCGATGAGACGATTCGCGTTTCGTTACCGGTTTCACGAAATACGGTTCCAGCCTGATAAGCGAATGTCGTCCCATCCCTGCTCTTGTATTCGATGGTTCCGATCGTGAGATCAATGTCTTCCTCAAGTGCCTCTGATGTCACATTGATATGACCAGTCTCTTTTCGCACAATTGCTCCGTCCTGACCGATGTCGAAATCCATCGTTCGCGAAACATCGCTATTCAACGATGCTGTCGTTATCTCTTTACTCAACTCCGCGAACGATTGTTCGACGCGCTCGGTTTCCGATTGGTCTTCTGCGTTGGACATCATGTCGCCGGCAACGAACAGGATCCCAACACTGACCGTCGCGACCATCCCGATCAGGATGACGAGGCTGAGCACCGCCGACTGCCCGCTGTTCGAAGTGACGGTTACGCGTCCCTCGCCTCGAGAATTCATTAGAAGGTGATTATCAACATTACTTATAAATCGTTCGACTGATCAAACGCTTCAATTCCGTTCGATACCGCTTAGAGAGCGAATACGGGTGGCAGACGACGATCATCGCCTGCCATCTTTTGCTTCGTCGTATCCGGACCGGTGATGACTACCGTTCGATCCGACGCGGCCTCGTCGCTATCGAAGAAAAACACTTGTATATCGGACCCACCCTAGCACAAACCAGATGACGCGTACAGCCGAGAAGATCGACGCCCTCGTCCGCGAGGATTCCTCGATGGCGGCCGCCCTCGAGGCGATCCGCGATGAAGCCGACAGGAACGGCGGCGAGGTCCAGTGGGCCGACGTCAGCGACGACCTGACGAGCGGACAATGGGGGCGATTGATCGAGAAAGGTGTGTTAGTCGACGGCGACCAAGGGTTCGAGATCGCCGATCGCGAGGCCTACGATCGGGCACTCGACGGCGATGGCGACGGTAGCAATGCCGCAGCCGCAGCCGACGTCGACATCGACGAGGAGGAATCGAGCTGGTCGCAATGGGACAAGCTGGCCGGCGTGGGGGCGCTCCTGTTGATGCCAGGGTACTGGTTCGACTCGATCCAGAACGTCGTCGGGAACGCCGTCAACGTCTTTCTCGGACCGCTCGATGCGGCGTTACCGTTCTACGCTGTGATCCTCTCGGTCGCGCTGCTCACCGGCCTCTACTCGTCGCTGCTCCAGGCGAATCTGATGAACACGGAGGTCATGGGCAAGTATCAAGAGCGCATGAAGGCCGTCCAGAACGAACAGAAGGAGCTCCGCCAGAAGAAAAAAGACGCCGAGGACCGCGGCGCGAGCGAGGCCGAAATCGAACGCATCGAAAACGAGATCGAGAAGGCCCGCGAAGAGCAGATGGAGGCCATGGCGGACAACCTGGGCATGTTCAAAGAGCAGTTCCGCCCGATGGTTTGGATCATGCTGTTGACGATCCCGCTGTTCCTCTGGATGTACTGGACGATCCGGACGGGCGCTATCGGGGCCGCCGAAGAGACCGTTGTGATGCCCCTCGTCGGCGAGATCGAGTGGCAGGAAGGTGTGCTCGGACCGATGCAGGCGTGGATCGTCTGGTACTTCCTGTGTTCGATGGGGTTCTCCCAGCTGATTCGCAAGTCGCTGAACATCGATATGTCGCCGTCGAACGCCTGAGCTGATCCGTCAGCTCTCGACTCTCGTCTTTTTTCGTTCGTTTCGTACTGGCCGACGCGCCTCGCGCATTCAAAACCCATTTCACCTGCCCCCTCGCAGATCGACTATGTTACTCACCGTCTCAGGCCCGCCGGGAAGCGGGAAGAGCACGACCGCCGAGTTGCTCGCCGACGCCTTCGATCTCGACCACGTCAGCGGCGGTGACATCTTCCGCGACCTCGCCGACGAACGCGGCTACACCCCCCTCGAGTTCAACAAGCTCGCCGAGGAGAACGACGAGATCGACCGCGATCTCGACCGGCGGCTCCGAGAAATCGCCGTCGACGCGGACGATCTGGTGCTCGAGTCGCGACTCGCCGGCTGGCTGGCCGGCGACCAAGCCGACTTCCGATTCTGGCTCGACGCACCGGCGCGGGTCCGGGGCGAACGCATCGCCGAGCGCGAGGAGAAAGACCCCGTCCGCGCGACCGAGGAGACGAAGGCCCGCGAGGCCAGCGAGGCCCAACGCTACGAGGAGTACTACGGGATCGACATCCGGGATCTGACGATCTACGACCTCTCGGTGAACACGGCCCGCTGGGAGCCCGATGCCGTCCTCGATATGCTCGTGACCGCCGTCGAACGCTACGACGCCGCCGGCGACGAGGGGAAAGCGCTCGTCGACCTCGAGACCGACTTCTGATGACGCTCCGTGGCCCACCGGGTGAGCGCTCGCCCGCCGAGTTGCTCACCTTCGGCGTCGTCAACCTCGACAAGCCGCCCGGTCCGTCCTCGCATCAGGTCAGCGGCTGGCTCCGCGACGCCGTCGACGAGACGCTGGCCGAGCGCGGCGTCGAGTCGCGGATCGGTCGCGCTGCCCACGCAGGGACGCTCGATCCGAAGGTGACCGGCTGTCTCCCGATGATGCTCGGCGACGCGACCCGGCTCGCACAGGTCTTTCTCGAGGGGGGAAAGGAGTACGTCGCCGTTCTCGAGTGTCACGCGCCTGCTCCGGCCGACGCCGAGTCGGTCATCGCCGAGTTCGAGGGACCGATCTATCAGAAGCCGCCGCGAAAGAGCGCGGTGACCCGTCGCCTGCGCGTGCGAGAGATCTATGATCTCGAGGTGCTCGAGATCGAGGACCGTCAACTCCTCGTGCGGATGCGCTGCGAGAGCGGGACCTACGTCCGCAAACTGTGTCACGACCTCGGACTGGCGCTGGGAACGGGCGCGCACATGGGGCACCTGCGCCGGACGGCGACGGATCCGTTCGACGATCGGACGCTCCACACTACCCACGACTTCCTCGACGCGCTGGGCTTCTGGCTCGAGGACGACGATCCCGAACCGCTGTACGATGTCGTCGAGCCTGCAGAGCGCATGCTCGAGGGGATCCCGAGCGTTGTAATCGCCCGGAACGCGGCCCGCGAGGTAGCCGAGGGCGCGCCGGTCTACGCGCCGGGTGTGCTCGAGGCCGACGACGGGATCGATCGGGGAGCGCTGGTGGCCTGTTACACGCCCGACGGTGCGGCAGTGTGTCTCGGCGAACTGGTCGGCGATGTTGACGCTGAGAGCGGTGTTGTAGTGGATCTCGAACGCGTATTGGTCTGAGCGGTCTCGATCGATGGGTGGCGGAAACCCGTGTTGGAGCGGTCGCGAAACGACACTCTTAAGCGGCAGACGGGCATCGATTCAGGTACGGGACCGTGGGGTAGTGGTATCCTCTGCGGATGGGGTCCGTAGGACCCGAGTTCAATTCTCGGCGGTCCCACTTCTTCGACGCAGCACACGAGGGAGCGAAGCGACTGGAATGATGCGAGGAGAAGATGTGGGACCAGGGAGCAGCTACGCTGCGACCGTGGTCCCACTCGAAATTATCTACGTGTTCAACTTGTAGCGTCTCGCACCCTCGAGACGGCCGAAAAACCAATTCTCGGTTTCGGTATATTACCACCTAGTCGACAGACTACCGTGAGGTGGTCTGCGTGACGGTCGCGCCCTGGCCGTCGGTCGACAACTCGACGTGCAAGCACTGCGGAGCCCACGTCACTGACCACTTCTCGCGGGTTTTCGGTGACAACCGCAACCGAGCCCACCGCTGTGGTGACTGCGATACCTACGCTCGACTGAGCCGCGGCTCTGCTGCTGGCGTCGACGTTTCGATTCCGGACCCGGAGACATCGCCCGGCCGCCACGGAGGTGAGACCGATGTCTGAGCGCCTCGAGTGGCCGGACGGATTCGAGCGGACGCCGGCCAGCGAACGTGACTCCTACCCGCACGGGTTCCGCGTCTCTCGTACTCGAGCGTTCGACAACGTCCTCGAGGAGCTGCGGAAGATGGATGCCCGCAACGTGCAGGTCGAGACGACTGCACCACATACGCAAGCGCAGCCGCATCGACCGTACGCTGACCGTGATCCAGACGATCCCGGTGTTATCGTCTATTTCGAACGCAGAGGCCAGCAGTTCGCGGTTCCGTGCGATCGGTGGGACAACCTGCGGGACAACGCGCAAGCGATCGCGAAGTATCTGAACGCGAAGCGAGCCCTCGAGCGATACTGAACGCACTGTGAGTGATGAAAGAACGGCAGTCATCGAACCATCACGTGGTTGGGAAGGTGAAACGGTTGATGACCGCCACCCTATGAGAGGGGCTGGATCCGGTTGTGGAGTGCTACTGTATACACAGCACCTTTATATTAATATTGGAATTCGATCACTACAACCGGACACTGATCGCGAGGACGGTGGTTCGCGATGAGCCGGCCCGTCGAATCCGACGAGTGCGAACGATGCGGTGACCGCGTCGACGTGCATCGCCGGCTGCCCAGGGAAAAGAAGATCCCTGAAAGCGACGCCAATCAGGGAAATTTGGAGGATGATGAGCATGTTCATGATGTCGTTCTGGCGGTCGGCAGTATAGCTCATACCGATAGCTGTTGGTTACAGCCATATGAACTGTCCCACTCGACAGCATTCCCTCGAGCGGGTCAGACTCATCACGGAGACGGTCGCTCCACGATTTCGGAGACGAGAATACACGGGCCGCAACCGAGCCACAACGAATCCACGGATCCCACACTATCCTTCGCTACGAAACAGCAGTAGTTTTAAGGCACTATAAGTCAACAATCAGAATGGAAGCGACGCTCCATCCGCCGCAGGGGGCTGCGCCGAAATGCCCCGGGTGTCATAGCACCCGAGACGTGGCTTCCAAGCGGACGCTTCGAAGCCATGATTCCGTACATTCTACCGGGATATAAACGTCCCGCCCGACGGACGCATGCACCGACTCGAGCAACCACGACACCCACCACACCCAGCCTCACGACCCGATCCGGTGATCCCGATGGCCGATGAGAGCAGCGGCAGAGGCGGAAGTTCGCGCTCGCATCCGGACTGTCCGCGCTGTGGCGAACCGGTCGCGACGCTGACGGTCATCGGACCGGAGGACGGCTACGTCGGTCCCTGTGGCTGTCACATGCCGCCCGAACTGCTCCCGAATCCGGGTCTCGGGGAGTAACACCGACTCGAGGCGACGGGCTCGAGTCACACCCGTCGCTCACGGTGATGTATGGTGATCTCGGACGCGACGATTTGAACGCGACCCGCGACCGACTACGGGCGATTAACTCTCGATTCGGGCGCTATACTCGAACTCGCTGGCGCTAAGAGATTCCGAGAAGTCGATATCGAACTCGAGTTCGTACGTGTTCGACTGCTCGCCGTCGACGGTGATGTCACGCCGTTCGGTGTAGGTGTCACCGCCGGACATATCGACCTGACCGATCAGCGTGTCGGAGTTCGACGACCCGCTCGTGTTCGAGACCGCGACGGACAGGACAACGTTTCCGAACGCTGTCGTCTCCGCGGACGTGTCGTCGACGGTCAAGCCACCGCCGATCCCGCCGCCGCCGTCGCTACCGGAACAGCCCGCCAGTACCGCCATCGTCCCCACGCCGACGCCGCTGAGCATCGATCTTCGAGTGAGCCCCATCTGTCCCTCCGATTCCGCGCGACCGGCTTGGTTCCTTCGATTATGGTGGCAAATCGACACGTCGCGATCGGTGTATCCGCTGGAGCCCGGCCGAGTGCGTCCCGTTCGTCGAGACGGCTCACCACAGCGGCCCTGATCGAAACAGATGGTGGCACGGCCTTCGAACTCCCGCCCGTCGAACGATCGCTCGAGCAGTCGGCGAGTTCGGCTGTCTGATGCGCGTCTGCCGCGTGGCTGCCAGCCGTCAGTACCGTATCGAGCGAATTATTACGATCCTCGTTGCCGCCCGTCATATGTCAGCAACGATTCCGACCAGCATGAGGGTGGTACAGGGGGTGGCGGCACACGAGGGGACCGATCCGATGGATCTCGAGCCGCCGTTGCACGCGGTCATCGATACGGACGCACTCGACGCGCTGTTTCGTCCGGCAGAGGACCCGAACGCGGTTGCGTCATCGGTCGAGTTCACGTACCGGGGAAAACACGTGTCCGTCGATAGCGCGGGTCGTGTCGATGTGACGGAGAACGACACCGACCGAACCGAATCGACCGGGACCGGTCCGGGACGGTAGTCGACGAGTCCGATCGGATGCCGTCGACGGCCGCGTCGCGAGTCAGCCGTCCACGGTGACGGCGGATGTCGACGGCGTGAACATGTGCTCGTCGAGATAGCCCCAGTCGTCGAAGGTTCGGGGCCCGGATTCCGAGGAGAAGCCGTAGAACGCTCGCGGTGCGTCGTAGTTCATGACGCTCGTGTAACTCCGGAAGCTGTACCTGGCGCTGTCGATCCCGTCGAAGTCAGTGTTCGACAGCCCGAGCGAGTGGCCCAGTTCGTGCATCACGGTCGACCCGGTGTGGTCGTCGCCCCACTGGTCTTCGACCATCATCGTTCCGAGTCCGGCCTTGCCGATGACGTTCCCGCGCGCGGTATCGCCGGCGACGTTCTCGACGATGGCCAGATAGTGATATCCCTCCCCCGCCCGGTCGAAGTACCGCGATCGGTACTCGGTCAGTTGGCCGACGTCGGTCGACGATTCACGGGGAATCGTGTTGCTATAGACGACGTGCAGGTCCGCGCCGGACGATCCGTCGGGGTTCTCGAGCGGCGCGGTGTCGAACTCGTCGACGACCCGTTCGATCTCGGCGCGCTCGAGGTCGACCCCTTCCATCCGGTTGAGTTCGACGTAAATGTCGGTGCGAAGCGGGTCGGCGTCGGGATACAGGTCCTGACGGTGGACCTCCGCGCCGTCCGCGAGCCCGTCGCCGTCCGTGTCCGACTCGAGCGGATCCGTCCCGTGCTCGTTGACTTCCGCGCCGTCGTCGAGTCCGTCACCGTCCGTATCGGCCGCGGTCGGATCGGTGTCGTACTCGCCGATCTCGGGGCCGTCCGCGAGCCCGTCGCCGTCCGTATCCGCCGCGAGCGGATCCGTCCCGTACGTCTCGAGTTCGTCGGGATCGGACAGTCCGTCGTCGTCGGAATCACTCGTCAACGGATTCGTCCCGTGCTGGCGGACCTCCGTCCCGTCGTCGATGCCGTCTCCGTCAGTGTCCGCCGCGAGCGGGTCCGTCTCGTAGTCGCGAACTTCCGGGCCGTCGTCGAGACCATCTCCGTCGGTGTCCGCCACAGCGGGGTCGGTCTCGTGGTCGCTGATCTCCGCACTGTCGTCGAGTCCGTCGCCGTCGGTGTCCGCCTCAAGCGGATCCGTCTCGTAGTCGTGCACCTCCGTTCCGTCCGCGAGCCCGTCACCGTCCGTATCCGCGACGGTCGGGTCGGTCCCGCGTCGCTTTTCCGCGCCGTCGTCGAGTCCGTCACCGTCGGTGTCGTCGTCGAACGGGGCGGTTCCGTCGCGGAGTTCCACCAGCATCGGCTCTCCGTCGCCGTCGGGATCGACGACCGTCGCTCCGGCGACGACTCCGGTCGTCAGCAATCCGACGAGAAGAACGAGAACAGTGAGTAGCCGCGAAGATCGCATTTCCTGAACGTCTCGAACGGAAGAATAACTATATTGTGGCTATTCGCGAGCGGAACCGATCTACCCCTGCGGCGGTCCAGGACTGATGGGACGCAAACCACCTGCCGTTTCACTTTCACCCCGCTGTCCAAACCCTCTTACACGCCGGTCCCGGAGACGACGGTAATGGACGGGAACGAGCGCCTCGAGTTGCCGGTCGCCGACGACGCCCTCCCTTTCGATCCCGCCGCTGCGACGATCGAAGACGTCGCCGTCTTCGACCTCCTCGAGCCGGCGGTCCAGGAGTGGTGGCTCGCGGAGTTCGGCGAGTTCGTTCCCGAGAACGACGGGTTCTTCACGCCGCCACAGCGGGGCGCGATCCCGAAGATCCACGACGGAACGAACACCTTGGTCTGTGCGCCGACTGGCAGCGGCAAGACCCAGGCCAGTTTCTGTGCGATCATCAACGAACTGTTCAAACGCGAGAAGGCGAGCGGGCTCGAAAACTCGGTCTACTGTCTCTACGTCTCCCCGCTCAAGTCCCTCGCGAACGACATTCACCGCAATCTCGAGGTGCCACTCGAGGGAATCGAGGAAATCGTCGCCGAACGCGACGGCGACGAGTCGATGGGCGAGATCCGCCACGCCATTCGCCACGGTGACACCTCCTCGAGCGACCGACAGAAGATGCTCACGGAGACGCCCCACATCCTCAACACGACTCCCGAGACGCTCGCGATCCTCCTCAATTCGCCCAAGTTCCGCGAGAAACTCCGCACCGTCGAGTACGTCATTGTCGACGAGATACACTCGCTGGCGGCGGGCAAGCGAGGGACGCACCTCTCGGTGAGCCTCGAGCGACTCGAGGCGATGGCCGCGTGCGACATCACCAGGATCGGTTGTTCCGCGACGATCGAGCCGCTGGATCGCGTGGCGGAATTTCTGGTCGGCTGTGAGGAATCCGGTGGGGACGAGACGGGACGCGTTCGGGATTCGGACGGCGATTTTCGCAGCCCGACCGCACCGCCCGCGGACCACGCGAGCGGTGAGGGCCCCGATCGAAGTGACCGCCCCGACGATTCGAACGAGAGTGAGAGTGAACGCCCCGGACGCGAGCGGGAGGATCGCACGGAGACGGAGACCGACGTGACCCGCGAGCCCCGCGACTACGAGATCGTCGACGCCCGCTTCGCCCGGGAGTTCGATCTCCAACTCGAGTGCCCGACGGACGACCTGATCAACACGTCCCGCGAGGTCGTCCAGGAGCGATTCTACCGGATGCTTCACGACCACGTCCAGGGACACACGAACACACTCGTCTTCACCAACACGCGCTCGGGCGCGGAACGCGTCCTCCACAACCTCCGGGAGCGATTCGACGCCTACGACGAGGAGAACTCGGGCTGTCACCACGGGAGCCTCTCGAAGGAGGTCCGACAGGACATCGAGGGGCGGCTGAAAGACGGCGACCTCGACGTGGTCACCTCCTCGACGAGCCTCGAGCTGGGAATCGACATGCCCCACGTCGATCTGGTTGTACAGGTCGGCTCGCCCAAGTCCGTCGCCGCCTTGCTCCAGCGGGTCGGGCGGGCGGGCCACCGCGTCGGCCAGACCGTCACCGGCCGGGTGATTGCCCTCGACCGGGACGAACTCATCGAGTGTGCGGTCATGCTCAAGACGGCCGCGGAGGGGTTCGTCGACTCCGTGTCGATCCCCGAGAACGCCCAGGACGTAGCCGCCCAGCACGTCTACGGGATGGCGATCGCCGAGATCAGACCTGAGTCCGAACTGAAAGCGATCCTCCGGCGGGCGTACCCCTACCGCAACTACTCCGAAGCCGAGTACGAGTCGCTCATGCGATACCTGACGGCCGAATACGCCGGCCTCGAGGATCGTAACGTCTACGCGAAGGTCTGGCGCGACGAGAACGACCCGCCCGACGGCGAACACCACTACGAGGAGTACCCGGTCGGCGAGCGCCTGATCGGCAAGCGTGGCCGGCTCGCGCGGGTCATCTACATGACCAACATCGGGACGATTCCGGACTCCTTTACCTGCGATGTCAAGACGCGCGCGGGCGACGAGTGGGTCGGCCAGCTGGACGAGTCCTACCTCGACACCCTCGAGAAAGGCGACGTCTTCGTCCTCGGCGGCGATCATTTCGAGTACAGCTACCGCCGCGGGTCGAAGGTCTACGTCGACCGCACGAGCGCCCGACCGACCGTCCCCTCGTGGTACTCCGAGCGGCTCCCTCTCTCCTATGACCTGGGCTGTGAGATACTCGATTTTCAGGGGGAACTTCTCGCACACTACGAGGACGGCGGTCCCCCGCGGGTCCGCGCGTGGCTCCGGGAATTCCCGCTGGACGACGACAGCGTCCGCGCGGTCGCCCGCCTGTTCGAGTACCAGTGTCGGTACGCCGGCACGGCGAGCGTGAGCACGCCCGACCGGCTCGCGATCGAGGTCGTCCGCGACCGCGAGGAGTACGAACGCCACTACTACGTCCACTCGAATTACGGGCGCAAGGTCAACGACGGGTTTTCCCGGCTGCTCGCGTACCGCTGTGCGCAGGAGGCGACGGCCAACGTCCGCGTGGCGGTCGCGGACAACGGCTTCGTCCTCTCGATGCCGCTCAACCGAAAAGTCGACATCGAGGGCGTCATCGACGACCTCGAGCCCGACGACGTGCGTTCGGATCTCCGGGCGTCGCTATCGGGAACTGACCTCCTCCAGCGCTACTTCCGGATCAACGCGACTCGGTCGCTGATGATCCTCAAGCGCTACAAGGGCTACGAGAAGTCCGCGAGCGAACAGCAGGTCTCCAGCGAGATGCTGCTGGGGTTCGCCGAGGAACTCGAGAACTTCGCCGTGATCGAGGAGACCTACCGCGAGATCCTCGAGGACAAGCTGAACGTCGCGGAAATCGAGGGCATCGTCGATGCGATCGACGCAGGCGAGCTCGCGGTCTCGCGACACCTCCTCGATTCGCCGACGCCACGGGCGTTCGGTCTCGCGACGCTCTCGGCCAGCGACGTGGTCCTCGCCGAGGACGAGAGCGCCGCGCTCCAGTCGTTTCACGATCGCGTTCTCGAGGAGATCGGCGAGGAGTCGCTGGCGGGGCTGTCGACGGGTCCGGAGGGAGAGTAACGGAGACTGCGTTACCAACGGTAGCTCTCGCCCAAACTGACTTTGTGTTGGAAACTGAAGTGGTGGTGTATCACCGATGATGCGCCAGACAATTCCACGCGAAGGTGCCGACGATCGGTATCGTGAATCCAACGGCGTGATCCGCCGTCCACTGAACAGCCGTCAGAACGGGGTGCGATAGATGGTCGATCACGAGACCTGGAGCGACGAGCAGTCGACGACGACGGTCTCGGTCGATGGCCGGGATCTCGAGGTGGCCTACCATGACACCGGTCCCGACGAGAACGAGGGCCCGCCGGTCGTCTTCGTTCACGGCATTCCGACCTGGTCGTTCCTCTGGCGGGATATCGTGCCGGCGGTCGCCGAGGATCGACGCACGATCGCACTCGACATGGTTGGCTACGGCAACTCCGTGATGAGCGACGACTTCGACCGCTCGATTCGCGCACAGGAGGAGATGCTCGAGGCCCTGCTCGCGGACCTCGCTATCGATCGAATCGCGCTCGTTGCCCACGACATCGGCGGCGGCGTCGCCCTGCGCTTTGCCGCGCACAATCCCGATGTGGTTGAGCGACTCGTCCTCTCGAATGCGGTCTGTTATGACTCCTGGCCGGTCGAGTTCGTCTCGAATCTGGGCCTTCCGTCGACGGCCAATCTCGAGCGCGAGGAACTCGAGGGGCGCCTCGATTCGGCGTTCGTCGAGGGTGCCTACGGCGAGGCCGATCCCGAGTTCGTCGACGGGATGAAAGCGCCGTGGCTGACCGACGAGGGCCACGTCTCGCTGGTCCGCGATGCCGTCGCGACGAACACCAACCATACGACCGAGATCGACTACGAGGCGATCACCGCGGAGACGCTACTGCTGTGGGGCGAAGACGACGTGATGCAGCCCTACGCCTACGCCGAACGATTGGCCGAGGATATCCCGGACGCGGAACTCACACCGCTGTCTGATGCCTACCACTGGGTGCCTGAGGACCGATCCGACGCCTACGCCGACCGCCTCCGCGAGTTCCTGTCGGGAACGGAAGTGTAACAGTATGTCAGCTACGACACTCACGCACGTATGAGTGGTGACCAACCAACCTGGGATTTCAAAGATCGCGACATCGCGATCCTCTGTGAACTCTCGGACGATCCACAGTTGTCCTCTCGGGAACTCACGCAGGTGCTCGAGGAGGAGTACGATATCGACGTCTCCCACGTCACCGTCAGCGAGTCGATCCGACGGATGCGCGACGAGGGGGTCTTTCGTGAGGCGATCATTCCCAACGAGGAGTACTACATCTTCGCGCTGTTCGAGTTCAAGTTCAATCCGGAGAACTTCGCCGATAGCTGGCGCGACGCGATGGAGTACATCAAGGCGGACAAACACACCCTGTTTTTCTTCCTCTCGGACGGGGAGTACCAGTGGAAGACCGTGATGATGTTCCGCGACCGACAGGAGGTCTCCCAGTGGATCCACAAGTGCTATACCGAATACGGCGACGTCATCGCGAACGTCCGCAATTCGGCGGTTCACAACGTCCTCAAGTTCCAGACCGATCCGCGGATCTACGAGGATCTCCGAAAAGAACGCAACGAGCGGTGACCGTCCCGTTCGGGGTCGTTTAGATGAGAGACGGGACCGCTAGTCCCGAAACAGCCGGTAGGTTGTCCGACCGACAGCGGCCTCGCCGTCTGCTCCTATGACTGTGACGTCGGTAACGCCGGTCGAGCCGCCAGCCCGGAGCACTTCGGCTTCGGCTCGCAGGTCGCCGGTCGCCGGCCGAAGATAGGAGACGTTGAGATCGGTTGTCGTCAGAAAGGCCTCGCTCGGGTTCTCGAACGTGGTGCGGAGCGCGAACGCGCTCGAAGTGTCGACTAACGTCGCGACGATACCGCCGTGGACCGGATCGTGACCGTCGGCGCCGATGGGGTTCTCGAAGTCCTCGTTTCGTTCGATGGCGAGGACAGCCCGTCCGTCCGCGAGGTGTTCGACCTCGATGTCGAGCCACGAGAGGTAGCCGTGACGCTGGACGAACGACGCCCACTCCGGCCATCCGGATGGCTCGTCCGGCCCGCCGGTCATCTCACTTGCCCTCGAACTCGGGGTCGCGATCCTCCGCGAAGGCCGCGGTCCCTTCCAGTACGTCCTCCGTGCTCGTCAGGAGTCCGAAGCCCTGGCTCTCCATGGCGAGTGCGGCTTCCATGCTCGCGTCCTCGCCCTCGTTCATGACCTTCTTGGCGATCTTGAGGCCGATCGGCGGACCGCCGGCGAGGTCGGAGACGAACTCCTCGACGGTGTCGTCGAACTCGTCGCGCTCGACTGAACGGTTGATGAGTCCCCACTCTTCGGCGCGGTCGGCGTCGATGTGGTTGCCTCGGAAGACCAGTTCTTTCGCGCGGGTCTCGCCGAGGATGCGGGTGAGTCGCTGCGTGCCGCCGCCGCCGGGGATCAGGCCGAGGCTGATCTCCGGCGTGCCGAAGGACGAGCGGTCGGTCGCGACGCGCAGGTCACAGGCCAGCGCGAGCTCGAGGCCGCCGCCGAGACAGAAGCCGTCGATCTTCGCGAGGACGGGGCGTTCGAAGTCGTTGACCGTCTCGAAGGCGGGCGTCACGTCCATCAGGTCGGTCGGGTTCGCGTCGCTGAAGCCGGAGACGTCCGCGCCGGCACAGAACGCCTGGTCGCCCGCGCCTTCGATCGTCGCACACCGGACCTCGTCGGTGTCGACCGAGGAGAACAGCTCGTCGATCTCGGTGAGCAGGTCCTCCGAGAGCGCGTTCATCCGCGATGGGCGGTCGAGTTCGACGGAGAGAACGCCGTCCTCGAGTTCGTAGTTCAGGTCGTGGAAGGGACCGAGTTCGTCGTCGCCGTAGTCGTAAAAGCCGGCACCGGCGTCCTCGCCGGTCTTGCCCTCCTCGACGAGCTGCTCGAGGTAGGGATGGGGCTCGAAGCGATCGGAGCCGGTCTCCTCGTGGAGGGTCTCGAGCTTCTCGAGGACCTCGTCGAGGCCGATCTTGTCGGCTCGTCGGCAGATGCCCTCGGGGAAGCCGAGTCCGAGCTGAACGCCGGTGTCGACTTCCTCGGGCGTCGCGACGTCCTCGCCGACGAGGAACGCCGCGCGGTTGATCATGCGGGCCTCGACGCGGAGCCAGTCGAAGCCGCCCGCGTCCTCGGGTTCGTAGTCGGCGCCGTCGCCGTCCTCGTAGTCGTAAAAGCCTTTACCGGTCTTCTGGCCGAGTTCGTCGGCCTCGACCTTTTCTTCCGTGATCGGTGGGATCGGGCTGCCGCCCTCCTTGCGGACGTGGTAGCCCACGTCGATGCCGGTGAGGTCGCCGAGTTCGAACGGCCCCATCGGGTAGCCCCGTTCGTGGACCATGGTGGCGTCAGCCTGCCGGATGGTGGCCTCGCCGTTCGAGACCATCCAGGCGGGCTCGCCGCCGAAGGGGCCGACGATGGTATTGACGACGAAGCCGCGGACGTCCTTGCGGACGTAGATCGGCGTCTTGCCGATGGACTCGACCCACTCGTGGCCCGCTTTGGCGGCCTCGTCGCTGGTGTCCTCGCCGTAGATGACCTCGACGAGGTCCATCTTGACCGGCGGGTTGAAAAAGTGCAGTCCGAGCACGCGCTCGGGCGTGTCCACAGCCTCCGCGATGTCCGAGATCGGAAGACTCGAGGTGTTCGTCGCCAGCAGCGTGTCCTCGCTGGTGTGTTCCTCGAGGGAGGTGAAGATGTCGTGTTTCAGGTCGAGATCCTCGGGTGCGGCCTCGATCACGAGGTCGGCGTCGCCGACGGCCTCCTCGAGATCCGTCGTGATGTCGATCCGCGAGAGGACCTCGTCGGCCGACTCGTCGATGAGTTCTTTCTCCTCGAGTTTCTCGACGCTCCACTTGATCGACTCGTAGCCGTCCTCGACGAACTCGTCTTTGATGTCCCGCATCGTGACATCGTAGCCGGCCATGGCCGTTACTTCGGTGATTCCGTGCCCCATGTTCCCCGCGCCCAGCACTGCAACGCGGTCGATGCTGTCCAGTGACATGGTCGTGTGATTGCTCGGGATCGCCTTAATACCACCGAACCGACTTAGCAATGTTAAGCCCGTTGTCTGCCGTTGTACCGCGCATACGCTGACTCGAGTTTGGAGTAAACGTCGGTAATCAAAACTCGAGTTTATTCCGGACGGACGGCCAATCAGCGGTCGACGGGACGGGACGAGTTCGATTTCGAGACCGACTCAGGTCTCGGTCCGTGAGTGTGTCTCGCCGGTCACTGAACGACATGTACTGGCTGTAGACATGATACTCGGTACACCGATCCGTAAGGCACATAACATTTATCATGTTGGAAGTGGAATTTAAGTTAATGGATCCAGACTGGGCGGTTATCCCTCTCGGGTTTCTTGCCCTCGTACTTCTTGTTGGAGTGGGGATGTTCATCGTGTTCCAGATTCAGCCTGATACGCCGGGTGGGGGTGTTTCGGATGTCGAGAGTGTTCCAGTTGGTCCCGAGAAACCGACTCCGTTGAATGCTTCGACTGTCGAGGAGTACGCTACTGCGTACGAAGAGCGTCTGTTCTATAACGACCTCGTTGCGAGCCATAACCACAGGCTCTACGGCGATGAAACCGTGATAACCACGTGTACCCCTCTTGGGATCTCGAACGATAGTGGCGCGTTTCAGGTTCAGTTAGCGTGTCGGGGCGGGGTTGCTGACTCCTCGCAGCTGTCTGAGTCGGAGGCGTTCACGTACTCAGTCACCTACCGAATAACGGGGAATACGACACAACAGACCGAACTGCAAAAGTACCCATTTGGGACGGATAGGACATTCAATGACGAACGGAGTTCGGCCAGCGGTAATTGATACTCCAGTTCCGTCAATTCAGAGCCAGACGTGAAACTCGCGATACGTACGCACCTGTATAGTAGCCACTGAAACGATTGACACACTGATCGCAACGCAGTCGTTCGATTAGGTGCGCAGTGACTTGCAGTGGCTACTATAGTTATCGCCCGGTACAGGGCACGCAGTGAGCGAGCGGGCCGACAGCCGACCCGCAGGGGAGAGCGGAATGCTGTCCATCGACGTCTTCCACCCAATTCGGATCAGTTGTTTCGCTCGCCACTCGAGCGGCAGACGCTGGCGGACGGAGAAATCGTGGATCGATCCCGCTACAGCGGTTCGTCGCCCTCGATGATCCGTTTGGCCCGCGCGGCCAGCGCCGGGACGCGCTCTTCCATCTTCGGATACATCGGGTCGTCGCTGTTCCCCTCGAGGTAGCGCCGGAAGAACATCTCGCCGAGGCCGGCCAGCTTGTAGACGGCCAGCGTCCGGTAGAACCGCTCGTGTTTGAACTCGTACCCGGTCAGCTCCTCCCAGCGCTCGACCAGTTCGGGTCGGCTCGAGTAGCCCTCCCGCTCCATGAAGCGGGTCGAGAGTTCGGGAATCGACGGCTCGGGGTCTTTCGCGTCGCGCCAGTAGGAAAGCATCCAGCCCAGATCGGCGCGCGGATCGCCGAGCGTGGCCATCTCCCAGTCGAAGACGCCGATCAGTTCCGGCGGCGTTCCGGGGGCGAACATGACGTTGTCGAGCTTGTAGTCGCCGTGGACGAGGGTATGGGGGTGTTCGTCGGGAACGTTGTCCCGGAGCCAGTCGCCGACCTCGTGGAGGTCGGGCACTTCCCGCTCGTCCTCGGTGACTTCGAACGCCCACGAGAGCTGTTTGCCCCAGCGGTCGACCTGTCGCTGGGTGTAGCCGGCGGGCCGGCCGAACTCGCCGAGACCGATCTCCTCGTAGTCCAGGTCGTGGATCTTCGCCAGCGTGTCGACGAGCTCTTCGCCGATCCGCTCGCGCTGGTCCGGCTCGGCGAACCGTTCGGGCTCGTCCTCGCGGAGGACATCCCCCTCGAGTTGCTCCATCACGTAGAAGTCGCTGCCGATGATGTCGTGGTCTTCGCAGGCGAGTACTGGAGTCGGCACGGGGACGTCGGTGTCGGCGACCGCGTTCGTCACGCGGTACTCGCGGAGGACGTCGTGTGCCGTATCGGCGGTTTCGCCCGGCGGCGGCCGCCGGATAACGAGCTCGCGGTCGCCCCAGGTGACGAACAGGGTCTCGTTCGAGTGCCCTTCCTGATGGCGGGCAATGTCGTAGTCGTCGACCTCGCCGAGGTGTTCTCCCAGATACGCGACCAGCGCGTCCTCGTCGACGAGGCGCTCGTAGTAGTTCTCGCTCATGGGTGCGACTCGGCGGTGCTGTCGGCGCGGGCGGCCGATACGATGTCATCCGGCGATTCGTGATTCGCTGTGGGCATTGTCGTATGCCAATACGTCCCCCCTTAACGAAAATAGTTACGCCGTAATCCATCTTTTACAATGTTTGTGCGATGGAAGTTACCAATGGGCGCGGATAGTGGCCGGGAATCTGACGGGAAGCGGCCGCTCGAGCGGAACCGCCGCGGACGGTCGTCGGGAACGCGATCAGCCCGAGGTTCCTCGCCGGCTCCGTTCGACCGCCCCAATCAGGAGAGAGGCCGCGACTTACCCGAGGATGTAGTCGAGTTTCGGGTACTTCTCGAGCAGCGGCTGCCCGTCGATCTCGTACGCCTCGATGAGCCGGTCCAGTCCGAGGATCCGGCCGGCACCGAAGGCGGCGACGGCGAGGAACACGAGCATGTACGCGAAGTCACCGTTGATGAACCCGTGAGCCACGTCCCAGTTCCCGAAGTAGAACATGAGCATCATGAGCGCGCCGAAGAACGCCGCGAGGCGGACGAGCGCACCGACGAGCAGGCCGAGGCCGATGAGGAGCTCGCCCCACGGGACGGCGACGTTCGCGAATTCGACGAACCACGGCGTGGAGCCCATCCAGGCGAACACTTCGGCGAGTGGGTTGCCGTTCGTGGCGGCGCTGTGGGTCAGGTAGCCACCGGCGCTAAAGCCGCCCTCCGCGATCTTTGTGGCCCCGGAGTACAGGAACGCATAGCCCATCATGAGCCGCAGCGCGAGCACGAACCACGCGCTCAGGCTGTGGGCCTTCGCGCGGACGCTGACGCCACCGATCTCGCTCTCGAACACGTTCGCACCGACACTCATCTTCTCTGTGGACATGTGATCTTCACCTACGTCTATAGATGTCGACAGACGTTATATAAATAGACGTGAATTCTATAATCGCGGGAATCCATTTTCAGCCCTCCTCGAGACGGTCTCGTTGGATTTACGCGCTCGGTTCGAAATCGCGATCGGACTTAAACGGATACCTCTGCGAGTTCAGGATCCAGCGACTGACTCGGATCCGGGGAATCGATCCCCGGCTCTCGCTCGAGCCACCGACCGAGTTCACTCGTCTCGCGTGTCCTCGCCGGACTGCGCCCGAGTTCTCGATGGGCGTGACTCATCTCCATCAACGATCTCGAGCACGTCCGTCGGCGTCTCGATCCGGTAGGAGACGGCCGGGCCGTCGTCGGCCCCGAACGCGACGCCGTGCATCCCCATGTCGGCGGCCCCCTTTACGTCGTGATCGTAACGGTCGCCGATCATCAGCGATCGTTCCGGGTCGACGCCGGCCGTCTCGAGTGCCGTCTCGAACATGGCCGGATCGGGTTTTGTGCGCCCCACTTCTTCGGAGGTGGTGATCGAATCGAACCGTTCGCGGACGCCGAAGCGCTCGAGCATTTCTCGACCCTCCGCGTCGTCGACGTCGCTGATGACGCCGACGTGGAGGTCTCGCTCGGCGAGGCGTTCGATCGTCTCGACGGCTCCCGGAATCGGCTCGATCGACGTGCGGACGATCTCGTCGAATCGGGGCTGCCAGTCCGCTCGAGGGATCTCTTCGCCGACGATGGCCTCCACGCCGCGATGATAGCCGTCGCGAGCGGACCGGAACTCGGTGCCGTCGCGCTCGCGGAAGTAGTCCCCGACGGTCGACCGCCAGATGTCGATGGCCTCCTCGACCGTCGCGTCCACCTCGTAGCGCTCGAGCACGTCCGCGATGAAGTCGGCGTGGGCGGCCTGGACGGAATCGAGCGCGAGGATGACGCCGCCGATGTCCCAGAAGACGGCTTCCCACTCGCCGTCTGGTGCAGTCGCGTCGCCGTCCGCCGTCGCGTCCTCGCTCATCGCTCGGCCCTCCGGATCGTCGACCGGTCGATTTCGTCGAGGCTCGCACACCCCGAGAGCCCGACCGTCAGATCGAGATCGGCGAGCAGGTTCTCGAGGACGGCGCTGACGCCGTCTTCGCCGCCGATTCCGAGTCCGAGCGCGTAGGGTCGACCCAGCAAGACCGCGTCGGCACCGAGCGCGATCGCCCGGATCACGTCGCTCCCGCGCCGGATGCCGCTGTCGAAGAGGACGGGAACGTCGCGGTCGGCGGCGGTCGCGTCCGCGACCGCGTCGACGACGTCCGGTAGCGCCTCGAGCGCCGGGATCGCGCCGTCGACCTGCCGGCCGCCGTGGTTCGAGACGACCATCCCGTCGACGCCGCGTTCGACCGCCTCGCGAGCGTCGTCGGGATGCAGGACACCCTTGACGACGATCGGCAAATCAGTCTGGGCCTGAAGCCACTCGAGGTCGTCCCACGTCAGCGAGGCGTCGCCGAAGCAGGCCTGCCAGGACGCGATTGCGGCTTCCTCGTCGTCCCGCGGATCCACCTCGAGTCGCTCGCGGAAGGCCGGATCCTCGAAGTAGTTTTTCAGACCCTGTGCCTCGAGGAAGGGCAGGTAGCCGAGTTCGATATCACGCTCTCGCCACCCCATTTTGGGTGTGTCGAGCGTGACGACGACGGCCTCGTAGCCCGCGGCCTCGGCGCGCTCAAGGAAACTGGCCGCCACGTCCCGGTCAGAACTCCAGTAGAGCTGAAACCAGCCGGGGCTCTCGCCGAGTTCGTCGCTGACTGCCTCCATCGAGTACGAGGAAACGGAGCTACAGACCATCGGCACTCCGAACTCGCTGGCCGCGCGGGCGACGGCCAGTTCGGCCTCCTCGTGGAGGATCGACTGGACGCCGATGGGCGCGAGCATGACGGGCGCGGGGTACTCGCGGCCGAAGAGGTCGACCGATAGGTCGCGCTCGGAGATGTCCCGCATGATTCGGGGGACGATCTGCCACGCGTCGAAGGCGCGGTCGTTCGCGGCGACCGTCGACTCCGAGCCCGCGCCGCCAGCGACGTAGGCGAACGCCTCCTCGCTGAGTTCCTCACGGGCGCGTTTCTCGAGGTCCTCATAGGAGACGGGGAACTCGGGGCGTTCGTCCTCGAGCATTCCGTTCAGATAGACCTCGGCCTGGCGATCTGGTCCATAATCGGGGGTGTCTGGTGTCATGGTCGTGTCCGTGACGGCGACCGTCCTGCCGCCGTCGCGTGAATATCTATGTCAGTGCTTGCCACTCACTTAACGGTACGGTATCCATGCCCATCTTTATTAACAGTTGCTTCGAATGGGCGAGTGGATCTAACAATGGTAACGAACCAAATTCGAGTCGCAGTCGCAGGTGACCGCGTGTGAATACGGACCAGTTCAGCGTCGACGGCGAGACTGCCATCATCACGGGCTCCTCGAGCGGCATCGGGAAGTCGATCGCGGAGCGCTTCGCCGCGGACGGCGTCGACGTCGTCGTCTGCTCACGCGAGCAGGAGAACGTCGATCCGGTTGCCGAGGGTATCAACGAAAGCGACAGTCCCGGCCGGGCGTTGCCGGTCGAGTGCGACGTGACCGACCGCGAGGCCGTCGATGCGCTCGTCGAGGCCACCGTCGAGGAGTTCGGCGGGCTGGACGTGCTGGTCAACAACGCCGGCGCGTCCTTCATGGCCCAGTTCGACGAGATTTCGCCGAACGGCTGGAAGACGATCGTCGACATCAACATCAACGGGACCTATCAGTGCACGCACGCCGCCGCGGAGTACCTCAAGGACGGCGGCGGCTCGGTGATCAATCTCGCGAGCGTCGCCGGCCAGCGCGGCTCGCCGCTGATGAGCCCCTACGGCGCGGCCAAGGCCGCCGTGATCAACCTGACGACGACGCTCTCCTACGAGTGGGCCGACGACGACGTCCGCGTCAACTGCATCGCGCCGGGCTTCGTCGCCACGCCGGGCGTCGAGAGCCAGATGGGCGTCTCCGCGGATAACATCGACCGCGAGGAGGTCGCACGCCGGATCGGGACCGTGGAGGAGATCGCCGACCTCACCCAGTTCCTCGCCAGCCCCGCCTCGTCGTACATCGTCGGCGAGACGATCACCGCCCAGGGCGTCCCGCAGATCAGCGAAGACCGCGAGGTCTGAACTTCCCCGGTTCGCTCGAGCGACCCGGTTCACGACGCGGCCATACCGGCCCTCGAGCATCCACCGGCCGCCACTCGGTGACAGAAATCGTCGATCGGTGAACGAAATCGTCGTTCGGTAACTGAAATATCGTGACCGGGTGTCCGGCCGTTCGGACGGTCTACTGTCACTGTGTCTCGGCGCAGCCACGACCCGCCGTGCGAGTACGCCGGAACTGACTGACAGTCGTCCGTCTCATACGGACTGTTGTACGTCAGTTCCGGAGCAACCGCGAACCGACCTGCGGTTGCTCCGGTACATCGGTACACCAGACCGTCTCAATCGTCGCTCGGTGCCGCGGATCGCTGTTCTTCGACGTGCTCGGTGATTGCTTCGGTCTCGGTCGCGAACTCGTCGTGATCGACCTCCGCCCCGTGGAGCACGGTCGAGAAGTAGCGCACGCCGCTCGTGACGGCGATTGCTTCGGACATCTCCGCGTCCGTCACCCCCTCGAGTTCCGCTTCCGCTCTGTGGAAGCGGATGCAGTACGGACACTGAATCGCCGCCGCTGCGCCGAGGGCGACAAGCGCCTTTTCCCGCTGCTCGAGCTTCGTCTCTCCGAGCTCGAGATCTCGAATGATTCCCCAGCTGTGGTCCGCGGCCGGCTCCGGCAGCGCCTCGATCCAGCTCGGAACCCGTCCGAGATACTCCGTTATCTCCGCTTGTGTTTCGGTTGATACCATTATCCCCTCCTCCGGATTTCGCGTTCGCCGTCGGAAACAGTGCCGATTGCCCCGATGACGACCGGAAACCCATGCTCTCTTTCCACTCGAGGGGAGATGAAACTATCACACAGTCATTTGATAGCATGGCACGTATATTTATCGACAGTCTGAATAACTACTGGACCGGTAGCGATCGCGGGAATCCGTCGGCGGACCCCGATCTCAGCTTTCGTCGACGCTCGCTACTGCGCAGCAGTCGACGGGTCAACTCGGAAGTCTGCCTCGTCGCTCGAGGAGGACGAGGACGACGGTCGAGCCGCCGAGGAGGAGGGCGGCACCGCTGAACACCGCGTCGTAGGTGTAGCCGCGCTCGAGGAAGAGACCCACGGCGGACGAACCGAGCGCCTGCGTTAGCATCCAGACCGAACTGAACACGGCGTAGGCGCTCGCCCGCGTCGAATCCGGTAACGTATCGAGGAGGTACGTGTCCGTCGCCGGGAACAGCGTGTGAATGACGAAGCCGACGACCGCGGTGACCGCGATCAGCGCGAACAGGCCGTCGACTGCCGTCAGTACGAGAAGGCTTGCGGCGAACGCGCCGACGATTCCGAGCAAGTAGGGAACCTTCGGGAACCTGTCGGCCAGATCGCCGCCGAAGTAGAACGCGGGAACGCCGGCAGCGAAGACGATCGTGAGCATCATCCCCGCCATCCGATCGGAGAGTCCCTTCGACTGCATATACAGTTCGTAGAAGTTGAACAGGCCCTGCCAGACGAAGACGGGCGCGCCGACGATTGCCAGCGCCGTGACGATGAGCCGCCACTCCGAGAGCGCACCGGCGACGAAGTCGCGATCGGCCCCTCCCGCGCTCGGCATCTCGGTGTTCCTCGCAATGATCCACGTGGCGGCTGTCACTACTGCTGCGCCGACGGCGATCGCCCACAGCGAGAGCCGCCAGTCGACGATGAGCGTGAGCGCGACGAACGGGGCGGCGATCACCGCGGCGAGCTGGCTGGCAGCCCCGTGGATTCCCATGACGTGGCCGACGCGCGACGGGAAAAGTTCGCTCAACAACGGGTTCGCCGAGACGAAGTAGACCCCGGAGGCGATGCCCATGAGGAAGGCCCCGCCCATGAGCTGTGGGACGGTCATCGCGGTCGCAGCGATCGCCGAGGACGCGGCGAGAATCATCCCGGACCCGACCACGATGTGGTGTCTCGGGACCTTCGTGAGGAGCCACCCGGTCGGCAGGCGAAGGGAGGCGCTCCCGACCCACGCGAGTGTCACGATGAGTCCGGCGGTCGCCTCGCCGATCGCGAATTCGGTGATGAACACGTCCAGCAGCGGTGCGAAGATGACTCTGGCGAGGTTGAGCAAAAAGACGAGGCCACAGAGAGAGGCGAAGAGTCGCGTTCGGGTCACAGTCACTAGTTCCGACAACGGCTCTCAAACGTTCCGAAACCGGACGATTCCGGGGTGGTTTGACGGTCGCTCCGGATCGGCCCGACGTGCGCGCAACACGAGTATCAGGCCGCATTCGAGTTCAGGCCGCGTTCGATCCCGAGTTGTAAACGATAGTCTTCGGGCCCCCGGTTCCCATACACCCAAAAGGCACCGTTGCGTCTGTGATTGATGATGACAGACAGAGATGTCCACCTGCCGGTAGCCGCACAGCCGACGATCGACTCGATCGTCGACTACGCACAGACCGCCGAGAACGGCGGGTACGACTGCGCCTGGCTCCCAGAGACGTGGGGACGCGACGGCGTCACCGTCCTGACGGCGATGGCCGAGCGCACCGACTCGATCGACGTCGGCTCGAGCATCCTCAACACCTACTCGCGGACGCCGGCCATGCTGGGCCAGACGGCGGCGACGCTACAGGAGGTCTCCGAGGGCCGATTCCGGCTGGGACTCGGTCCGAGCGGCCCCGTCGTGATCGAGAACTGGCACGGTGTGGAGTACGGGAATCCCCTCAGGCGAACCCGCGAGACGGTCGAGATCGTCCGTCAGGTGCTCTCGGGGGAGACCGTCGATTACGACGGCGACGACTTCGACCTCTCGGGCTTTCGGCTCCGCTGTGACCCGCCGGAGACGCCGCCGCCGATCGAGGTCACCGGCATGGGGCCCAAGGCGGTCGAACTCGCGGGTCGCTTCGCCGACGGCTGGCACGGCATCATGCTCACCCCCGAGGGAACGAAAGACCGACTCGAGGACATCGAGCGCGGTGCTGAACTCGGCGACCGCGATCCCGACGACGTGCAGGTCACCGCCGGCGTCACCTGCTGTGCGCTGGACGACCCCGACGAGGCCCGCGCGCTCACCCGCCAGCACATCGGCTTCTACGTCGGCGGGATGGGCACGTTCTACCGCGACTCCCTCGAGCGACAGGGCTACGACGAGGCCACCGACATCTACGACGCCTGGCAGGACGGCGACCGCGACCGCGCCCTCGAGCTAGTCGAGGAGAACATCCTCGACGACCTCTGTGCGGCCGGCGATCCCGAGACCGCTCGCGAGCAACTCGAGGCCTACGAGGCGGTCGACGGCCTCGACGCCGTCGCGGTCAGCTTCCCGCGCGGCGCGAGCGAGGACCAGGTTCGGCAGACGATGGAAGCGGTCGCGCCCGACGCCTGAAGCGGCCCCTGATTGCCTCGAGTGTCTCCGTGGATATGAGCGGTATTCGATAGCACCCCTACCAAGCCACGTTCGGGTGGGAATGAAAGGGGTGTCGGGGCTTTCGGGGTGTTCTGGTAAGCGAGTCAGTCGTATACCCAACCGTCGCGAACAAATTCTCCGACAGCTACAAACGGCACATTGTCCCAGTAGGAAGTATGCCCGGCAAGGTGAGCCCGGACGACCTGCTCGCGCACGTCTTCGAGCGGACGGGGGCGGCCGAGACGGATGAGACGATAGTACAGGGCCCCGCGGACGGCGAGGACGCCGCCGCGATCGACTGGCCCGACGGCGAGGGGACGCTCGTCGTCAGCTCCGATCCGATCTCTCTGGCCGCCGCCGAGGTGGGCACCCTCGGCATCTACGTCGCTACCAACGATGTCGCGGTCTCGGGAGCCGACCCGCGCTGGCTGACGGCCGTCGTCTTGCTTCCCACCGGGGCCGATGAGAGCGCTCTCGAGGAAATCTCCCACGACCTCGACGACGCCGCACGGGCGGTCGGCGCGTCGATCGTCGGCGGCCACTCGGAGTACGTCGACCAGCTCGAGCGGCCGCTGCTCTCCCTGACGGCGATGGGGACGACCGATCGGTTCGTCCCGACTGCCGGGGCCGAACCCGGTGATCGCGTGCTCCTCACGAAGGCGGCGGGAATCGAGGGAACGGCCATCCTCGCGGCCGACTTCGGCGACGAACTCGGCGTCGATTCTGAGACTCGCGAGCGCGCCGAGGGGTTCCTCGAAGAGATCAGCGTCGTTCCCGATGCCCGAATCGTCCGCGAGTATGCGACGGCGATGCACGACCCCACCGAGGGCGGGGTCGCGTCCGGTCTGCTCGAGGTGGCTCGCGCCTCGAACGTCCGGCTCGAGGTCGATCGCGACGCCGTCCCCATCCGCGAGGAGACGGCGGCGCTGTGCGAGGCGGCCGGCGTCGACCCGCTACGGATCTTCGGCTCCGGCGCGCTGGTCGCGACTGTCCCTGCGGACGCACTGGCGGACTGTCTCGAGGGTCTCGCGGATGCAGGAGTCGAGGCCGCCGAGATCGGGGCCGTGCAGGGCCTCGAGGGCGGTGAACCCGAACTCGTTCTCGACGGTGAGTCGATCACCGAGCCGATCGAGGACGATCTCTATCCGCTGTGGGAGGCCGCCGACACGGACGACTGACCCGCGCCCCCGCTGGTCCCGAACAGCGCGTCGACGGTCGCCTCGATCAGCACGGTTTCGGGGTCAACCACGACGTCCGCCCCGGTTCGTTCGGTGGACTCGAGTTCCCCACCACCCGTGAGTGCCACGATTTTGGCGTCCGTGTGCGACCGAGCCGCGGCGATCACCGCGTCCGCGTCTCGCAGGGCGGCGGTCCCGACGAGTACCGCGTCGCACGTGTCGAGGCCGGCCCGCTCGAGCGTGCCGTCGGCCGTCGGGTCACCGATGAGTACGTCGACGCCATCCGAATGCCGTGAGCGCTCCTCGCTCGTCACGACCGCGACCGACGCGCGGGACGCGAGGGCGTCGACGATCGGTGCAATCGTCTCGTCGGACCCGAGAACGACGATTTCTGTGCCGGTCTCCGAACCGTGTCCGGCTGTGGCAGCATCGGAACCGAGACGGGCCGTCGCTCGGCGACCGGTTTGGGCGAGGTGGGTATCGAGCGCGGGTCCAAACAGGCTGCCGACCGTGGCTGCCAGGGTCGCCGGTCCGAGGACGACCAACGAGATAGCGAACAGACGCGCCGCTTCGGTGCTCGCGTGGACATCGCCGTAGCCGACCGTGCTCGCGGTCACGATGGTAAAGTAGACCGCGTCGACGACGGTCGTGACCCCGTCGAACCCGCTTCTGAGCGCGTACGCTCCGGCGGTTCCGTAACAGAGGACGCCGATGATAGACAGGAACGCACCGATCTGCGTCGCGTCGAGGGTACTCGAGCGCGTGAACCGCCCGCTTGTGGCGACGAGGACGGTGAGTCCACCGACCGAGAGAACGACGAGCGGGACTGACACCGCTCGGAACTGGACGATACCGTGTGCCCCGGACAGGGCAACGAGGAGGACGGCGGTGACGTACGCCAGCCGGTACCCCCGACGCATTCCCCAGGCGGTAACGAGCAGGGCGAAGCCGACGACGGTCCCGCTGAACTCTGCGACAGCCTGAAGATCGCCGAGCGTGCCGCCGGTCTCGAGGGCCGGCCGAGTGAGAATCGCGCCGACGCCGGTCGCGATCGACGTAAGGGCGATTGCGGCGACGATCCAGACAGCGACGCGACCGCCGGGTCGACGCGGGTGAAGCGCCTCGAACATAGCGATTCCACACCGACGGCGGCGGTAAACCCCCGGTCGAGTCCGCCACCCGACGGAGCACACGAATTTTGGACTGTGAGAGTTATTGGCACTGACTTATTGGTGGGGATTTCCTCCGAGAGTCATGGCGAAGAGCACAGACGGGAATCCCGACGGAATGGCCTCGGAGGAGCTACTCTCGATTATCGCGTCTGTCGGGTTGACGATCTCCGGTTCGGGAACGTCGTCGATACGGACGTCCTGTTCGCCGTACCTGGTGAGCGCCCTCATCGGTTCGTCCTCCGTTCCTCGAGTCGACTCGGCCGACGCGCGCTCGTTACTCCCGCTCAGTATCAAATCCGGTCGTAATCCACACGCACGGCGGCACTACACGTGGGCCCTGCGCCTGCAATCGTCATTGGGAGCGCTCGGCGGTCGAACGACCGGTCGCCGGTAGCGCTCCTACGCCCGCCGCGACTCGAGCGCGCCGACCTCGAGTCGGCCGACGGCGGCCGGGGCGAGAATAATACCGGCGAGGAGAATCGCGTAGAGGACGACGAGCAGGGGCTCGACCGCTGCGACGACGGATTCGACACTCGTGATGAGGGCCACGAATCCGCCGCCGAGACCGGTGAGGACGACGCCCTCGAGTCGGGATCGCAGTGCTGGCAGGGCCTCGAGCCGCCGCGTGGCGAGCAGCCCGCCGATCGATCCCCCGAGTCCGAGCAGCGCGTCCGTCGTTCCGACGACCGCAGCGGCGGGAACGGCGAGGGCGAGCGCGATGCCGAACCCGATCGTCGGATCGCCGTGCGTGAGTCGATTCATGACCGCGACGAAGGCGATTCCGAGGACCGCGCCGACGATCACGTCGCCCAGGTAGTGGACCCCGAGGGCGACCCGCGAGAGCGAGACCGCGACGACGAGCGTGCTTGCACCGGCGACGGCCCGCCAGTCGTCGCCCCGATCGTACACCGAGACGAGCCCGCCGTAGACGACCGCCGCCGCGAACGCGTGACCGCTCGGGAAGCCGTACCCCTCGCGCTCTCCCTCGAGGGCGACCAGCATGGCGTCTGCCGGTGGTCGCGGGAGTTCGAAGACGGCTTTGAGCGAGAGCAAGAGCGCCAGGCCGGCGACCGCGTAGCTGATCACGAGCGCGCTCCGGCGGCGATCCGCGCACCAAAACAGCACGGCGAGTAGGAACATGAGGAGCGTCGTCCCGCCGAGTTCGGTAATCAACACGACGAGCTCTGGGTACTCGTCCGGAGTGGCGTTTCGGACCGCCGCGCTCGCCTCCTCGAGTCGCATGTCACCGGCCGTTACTCTCAGACGAAGATAAACCCCGGCGGTCCCGGTCGCGATTCCGGCTGATACCTCCATCGCGGGGCGACGACTCGAGCGGTCAGCACGAATCCGCCTCGAGGGCGACCCCGTCACCGTCGACGGATGCGCGTCGAAGGGCACCGACAGGAGCGCGGCCGCCATCTGTCGCGGCGCGACCGGAGACGAGTGACCGAGCCGTCCTCGGCGCGGCCCAAATCACCGCCGCGCCCACTCGAGCATCCGCTCGTAGACCGGGTCGGACGCGAGCGCGCTCGCGTCGCCGACCAGCACCAGCGCGCGCTTGGGCCGGGTCAGTGCAACGTTGATCCGCCGGTAGTCCTCGAAGATCGGTCCCTCGAGCGAGCCGGTCGCGGTGAAGGAGACGATGATGACCTCCTGGCTCGAGCCTTGGAACCGGTCGACGGTGTCGACGGCCACGTCGTCGGGGATGTGTTTGGAAATCTCCGAGACCTGCGCCCGGAAGGGAGCGATGACGCCGATATCGGTTCGCTCGAGTCCGGCCGCTTCGTAGGTCTCGATCAGGGCCGCGATCCGCGCGGCCTCCTCGCTGTCGGTGTACTGACTCCGGTCGCCCTCGACGTCGACGAACGAGACCGGATCCCGAAGGGTCTCGGGAAGTGCGTCGCGGGAGACGCCCTCGAGGTCGTCCAGGGTCCGGCCCGCGACCTCGGGCGTCGCGGGTCGAAGCTGGCCGTCGTAGAACTCGTTCGAGGCGAAGACCTGAATGCGCTGATTCATCCGGTACTGGTGGGTCAACATGACGCCGGCCTCGGGGTGGAGATCGACGAGCCGCTCGAACAGCGACTCGGTGAGGTCGTTTTCGGCCCGAACGACCGGCGGGAGTTGCTCGTGGTCGCCGACCAGTACGAACCGCTCGGCCAGGTTGATCGCCGCGCAGGTTCCGGGTTCGGTGAGCTGTGCGGCCTCGTCGACCAGCGCCACGTCGAAGGCCTGCTCTTTCATGATCCGCGAGCCGCAGGTCGACGTCGTCGCCGCCACCACCTGCGCGTTCTGGAGTTTCGCGACGCGGTCCTCGGGATTCCCCGAGCGCTCGAGGCGGTAGGGTTCCATGTCGTCGCGGATCCCGCTCTCGGAGCCAACGCGGACGACTCGTTCTTCGTCGATCACGTCCTCGAGTTGCTCGAGCAGGGCCTCGAGCGCGTTGTCTACCGCCCGATTCGTGAAGGCCGACAACAGGACACGCTCGCCGCGTTCGACCATCGCTCGGATGGCCCGGGCGATGGTGTAGGTCTTCCCGGTGCCCGGCGGCCCGTGGATCAGCGCGCAGTCCGTCGCACCGACCGCCTTCGTCACGGCCTCGTTCTGGCGTTCGTTGTTGTCGATGAACGTTTCATCGACTTCGCCGGTTTCACCGGCTCCGTTTCGGGGCGTCTCCGACGCCCCGCTCGCCTCGAACTCGGGATCCGCTCTCCCGAACAGGATGTCCTTGCGCCGCTCGTCGCCTTTGAGGAGCGCGTCGTGCATCGCGACGAGCAGCCGGTCAGTCGTCAGTTCGGAGGGATAGACGTCGAGCCGCGTCACCTCGACCGGCTCGTCCGCCGTGAGAACGACTTCGTCGTCCAGTCGTTTGACCCACGCTAGCTCTGAATCGCCGCGAACCGGATGGCCGTCGCTCGCGAGCACCAGATCGCCCTCGCGGAGCTTCGAGGTCGCGCCGCCGGTCCGCTCGGCCCGCAGTTCCCAGCGCCCTTCCTCGAGCGGCCGCTTCTCGACGAACTCGAGATTGATCAGCGCGCGGTCGTCGTCGGCCCGCTCTTCGGCCGTCTGTTCCCAGAGCTTGGCGTACTCGCGGTGGACCTCGCGGCGTTCTTCCTCGATTGCGCGGTAAAACCGGTCGAAATACTCGAGTTCTTCGTCCGGCAGCGACTTGCCGATCTGGCCGGCCTTGGATTCCTGATCGAGGCGGCCCGAGACGACCATACAGGTGTCCTGTTCGAAACAGTACTCACACTTCGCGTCGGCCTCGTAGCCGGTCGGAATATCGCCGGACACTTCCTTCGCCGCGATCTCGTTGCGCAGGCGCACGACGTACTTCAGGAGACCGTCGCCCATCGTAAACTCCTTTGCGGGCGTGAGATCGCCGGTCTCCTCGTTGCGATCCAGCGCCGAGTTCTTCGTGTAGAGGAGCGTTCCGATGTCGACGTCGCCACCGTGTTCCTCGAGCAAGAGCGCATAGCAGGCGGCCTGCACCTTGTCCTTGAACCGCGGCTCTTTCTTGAGGTTCTTGCCCGTCTTGAGTTCGACCGGGGCACCGCGGCGGACGGCGTCGGCCCGCCCGCGGATGCCGAACGTCTCGCTGATGAGTAATTGTTCCGAGCGCCAGCTGTCCTCGTCGGTCAGCCGGCCCTGCTCGAGCCAGCCCTCGATCGCGTTCGCGTTCTCTCGGATCTCCTCGGTGACGGCCTCGGGCGTTTCACCGAGCAAGCCGAGCTGGAGCCCCCGTTCCTCGACGCGGGCATCGATCGACTCCTCGAGGTCGCGCCCGCGGAGCAGGTCGCCGAAGACCTCGTGGACGAGCGTCCCCTTCACGACGGGGTAGTTCAGCGGCACTCCGGAGAGCTTGTTCAGATAATACAACCGGGGACACTGGACCCAGTTGCGGATCGACGTCACGCTGACGAGGAAGGAGGGCTCGACGACGACGTAGGAGCCGCCCGTCGTCGCGTACTGCATCTCGCCGTTGTACTCCTCTTCTTTCGCGTTCGTCACGAGCAGCTCCATCCCCGGCTCGAGCAACTCCGCCGACTCGGTCCACTTGTTCCAGAGCGTGACCGTCCTGGTTTCGCGGCCGTCCGCGACGGTCACCGTCCCGCCGTCGCCTCGAGGGCGTGGCGTCTCGTCGTCGGTCGCCTCGCCGTTCGACGCGTCCTCGGCCGGCCGGAGCGGCACCTCCGCGAGTTCGCTCTCGCCGTAGCTCGTGGACACCGACCGCACGTCGACCTCGCCCGCGACGGTTCCGCGTACGTGCACAGTGTTCCATCAGGATCGAGCGATCAAAAACGCTATCGGTCGCCGGACCGCGCTCGACCTCCCGCTCCTGATCCCACGAACCGTCGATCTCATACGGCGGTAATTAGACATTAGCACCGTTCCCACTGGCACTCGAGTCCGTCTTCGATATCAATAGGATAGTGACGGGAAGGGAACGAGCGGAACGGACGTACCGTTTTTGCGAGCGGGACGCGAACCTCGGTTCCATGAGTGATCCCAACGGCGACGACCGTCGGACGAACGGCGGGTCCGACACCGAGACCGACGCCGGGGCCGGAACCGGCGACGGGCCGACCAACCGTGCGGAAGCGGCGTCCGCCGACATCGACTCAGGCACCGGTGTCGGTGACGGGGAGCACTCCGCCGGACGGGACCCGCGCGACGAGTCGACTCAGGTCGCGAACGAGGAACGGCGGCGAAAGACATCGGTACTCAGCCTGCTCGTCGCCGTCCTCGGCGCGTGGGTCGCGCTGTCGGTGCTCGTCTTCGAGACCGCGGCGGCACCGCTGTGGAACAACGTGCTGGTCGGACTCGTAATTTCCATTGCTGCGGGCTACAACTACTACCGACTGACGAACGACATTCCGCTCAGCACCGCCATCGCGTCCCTGATCGCCGTCCTCGGTATCTGGCTGATCGTCTCGGCCGCACTGTTCGGGATGACCGGCGGTCTGTTCTGGAGCACACTCGCTGCCGGTCTCCTGATCGCCGGACTGGCGGGATACAACGCCTACGAGGCCCGCGAGGCGCGGTCGGTGACGACCGAGTCCGGAGCGGGGACCTAGAGCTTCGCCCGATCCGGACCGTACTCGGCCTCGAGTCGGCGGATGCGTTGTTCGGCGGCGTGGTGGCCCATCGCGACGACGGAGAAGCCGATCATGACGACGGCAAAGGTGATCGAGACGGCCGGCGAGACGCCGTTGACGTAACTATTCCATAACTGACCCAGCGCCAGTGCCAGCGGTGCGAGCGTCAACAACGCACTCTTTGCTGGTGTGGCGCGAAACAGTTCGACGAACGAGAGTGAGTGGCGGCCGGACATAGGGAAAGCGTCGGTTACCGCTATCTTCGGGGGACCACTCGTATTCTTTTTGGTTCTTATCGGCCGTTATCGGTCACGATAGTCTCTCTGCGGCGTCTTTCGGTGGGACCGATACGTTCATTCTGCCGGCGATCCTCCCGTCGAGTATGCGGATTCGTGAGTGGCAGGACGTACTCGAGGACGTCACCGAACGGAACGTCGATCCGGAGGACTGGCGCGCCGTCGCCGGTGATCGCGCCGGCGGCGTCGGCGAAGACATGTACCTCGCGCATCCACGGGCCGGCGTCTTCTTCCTGAAAACGTACGCGAAGAATCCCTTCGAGGTTCGCGGCGTCGGCACGCGGGTCGCCCGCAACCTCGACGACGAGATCGGATCGTTCCTCCCTGAACGGGATTCGGGCGGCCGCTTCGCAGTGCAATCCCCGCCCGAAGACGAGGAGCAGGCCGAAACCGTCGGGAAGCGCCTCGAGACCGTCCTCGAGACGCACGCGGACGCACCGACGCGGCCACAGGACCTCTTCGACGACGTGATGGAGGCCATGGAGAGCCCCGCGTTCGGGCCAATGGCGTACGACCAGTACGATCGACCCGACGAACTCGAAGACCTCGCCGACCGGTTCGACGAGGCCGACGAGTTGCTCAACAGCGAACTCGAGGACCTGATCGAGACCGACGAGGTCGATCGGGGCTTCATGTGAGTGGGTGGACTCCGACAGCCGCGACCGTCATCGTCACTGCCTGCGTCCGCGTCCGGTGACTCTTTGGGATCGGGATTCGATGGTAGTGCCATGTCACAGAGCGCGAGCGCAGAGGCCGTCGTTCGGGAGTACTACGACGCACTCCGCGACGGCGACCCTCTCGCCCCGTACTTCGCCGATGACGAGCGGACCGTCAAATTCGGGATCAGCGAGTCCCTGTTCGGCGGGAGCGAGATCGCCGCGGCCCTCGAGGAGCAGACGGAGACGACTGACGAGTGGACGGTCGAGAGTACGAATCTCGTCGTCGACGAACGGGACGGATTCGCGACGGTCGCCGACGAGGTGACGATGGCCTGGACGAAGACGACGACCGGCGAGCGCTACCGGTTCGACAGCCGCTGGAGCGCGACGCTGGTCGAACGGGATTCGGCCGACGACTCGAGCGCGAGCGACTGGCGGTTCGTTTCGATGCACGTCAGCGCACCCCGCGAGCTGTGAGTCGCGGTTCCGGGCGGGGCTCGTCGCGCTCGAGCGACCTGTCGGACGGGGGCGATCAACTCAAAGCCGTCTTCGTCCTCTTGGTCGGGCTCTCCGGCGGCCTGGTCGCCCTCCAGAGCGACGCCCCGTTGCCGGTGATCGGCGCGGCGATACTCGGCGGTATCGTCGCCGGCGGCGCGTTACTCTGGTACTTGATTTGGATTACGACCGATTGAACCGCGATGTCGAGTCACTGCGCGGTGGCGCGCGCTGTACCGTGATGAGCGAAAGCGAATCACGGAACGAAGTCGTGCGAGGGATGAGCGAGGGAACGGAGTGACTGAGCGAATCGGCTGGGGAGGGCGTGGCAATTCCGTGTTGCCACGATAGCAGGACGCTTGACTTCGGCACTGCTATGATTTCGTAACACCAGCAGAATAGCGATCTCTTCCTCGAGAAACGATTGATCCTAGCGATCGACGCGCTGGATCCACGTCCCCGGCGCGTCGAGCTCGTCGTGGCTTGGGAGGTTCTCTGGCCCCTCCCAGACGAGACTCGCCGTCTCGAGGTCGCGGACGGCGAGGACGTGCTCGAAGAAGTTCTTGCCGCGCTCGTACTGGCGTTCTTTCAGCCCGAGGCCGAGCAAACGACGGAAGAGCTTCTGCAGGGGTCCCCGCCCCTGACGCCGTTCGTCCAGCTTGCGCCGCAGGTCCTCGTACTCCTCGTCGAACGCGTGGTCCATCAGGAGTTCGGCGTAGCCCTCGACGACGGTCATCGCGGCGTCCAGATCGCGGAACGCGTCCCGGTCGAACGATCCCTCCGAGAGCGTCGCGATCCCGTCTTCCATGCGGGCCTCGAGGTGGTCGGAGAGCCACGGCGCGGCCCCGAACTCGGCGGCGTGGGTCACCTCGTGGAAGGCGATCCAGCGGCGGAACCGGTCGGCGTCGACGTCGAGTTTCGCGGCGGCGTTGAGGATGTTCGGCCGGACGAAATACAGTGCGTGGTCGTCCGTGGGGGCGTCGGCGAGCAGGAGGGGGTCGTACTGGCCGAGGACGTTCCGTCCGAGGAAGGAGAGCAGGACGGTCATCGTCCCCGTATTGATCGTCCGGGCGACGCCCGGGAACGCGCCGGTGTGGGTCTCGAGGGTCTGCATGACCCGCTCGAAGGTGGCGACGTTCGCGTCGATCCAGTGGTGGCGATTCTGGATCTCGACGGTTTCGGGCACGTCGAACTCGACGCCGGAAACCGACCGCACGGCGGCCCGCGCGTCCCGGACGTCGCGAGCGTACGCCTCGCGCTCGCCCGACTCGAGGTCGAGCGAGCCCGGATCGGTCGCCGCCTTGGCGGCATCGGCGGCCGACCGCCAGTCGATCGCGTCGTCACCGGACGCCCCGGCGACGGCCCGGGCGCTACGATAGAGATTCACAACTCCGGCTAGGACGAGGACGCGCAAAAGCGTTCGGCTCGGTTCGTGTCGGTGCAAAACCCGACGCCGTCGGTCAGTTGACGATGACGTCGGGTTCCGCTTCGGTCTCGAGGTCCGATTCCTCGTCGCCGCCGCGGAACTTTCTGGCGGCGACGGCGATGCCGACGAGGACGACGAGCGCGACCAGCGCGCCGGCGGCGCTCTTGCCCTTGCCGCCCGACTCGTCTCCCGAGGCCGCGCCCTCGTCGGGTTCGGTCTCCGTCTCGAGGTCTGTCTCCGCTGTCGATTCGGTGCTGCCGATCGGCAACGCCTCGCCGATCGATCCGAGTTCGAACTGTGCTTCGCCGTCGAAATGCAACTCTACGAAGGTGAATTTCTTGTCTCCCATGGGTTGACGGTCCACGAGTGCACACTTAGACGTTTGGTTAGGTATACGTTAGTGAGTGTGTAAGGAGCTATTACGGTGTTCGCCGTCCTTCACACTCGCCCGTATCGGCCGCAAAACCGCCGGATAGAACAGGCGTGCTGTGCCGTCGGTTCCCGCGACAGACGGTAGCGTCGTTCGTCCGACCGGAATCGGGATCCGGACCGGTACGATTAAGTGTCCGTCACCAGCGGTGTTGCGTATGAGTGGACGACCGCTGGACGTCCTCGAGGCGTCGCTCGGCGAACGCGTAACGGTACGGCTCAAGAGTGGTGACGAGTATCTCGGCGAGCTCGCCGGCTACGATCAGCACATGAATCTGGTGCTCGAGGACGTGACGATTCCCGTCGACGGCGGGGTCGAAGCGGAGCCGCCGGCCGAAGACACAACCATTATACGCGGCGATAACGTCGTTTCGATCACTCCATGACTGGTGCAGGAACCCCGAGCCAAGGAAAGAAGAACAAGACGACCCACACGAAGTGTCGTCGCTGCGGAGAGAAATCGTATCATACCAAGAAGAAAGAGTGTTCGTCGTGTGGCTTCGGCGTATCCGCCAAACGCCGCGGATACGAGTGGCAGTCCAAATCCGGCGACAACTGATCTCTCGCTTCTCCCCCTCGTTTTTCGCCGTTCGCGTTGCATCCAACTGAGCGCTCAGCAGGGTCGCGTTCGGCAGTCTCGGTTCCAACAGTTTCAGTCTCGACAGTCTCGGTTTCGACCATCGATCGAAACGCACCACGTACCGGTCGGCCCGCGCCGCCGATGAACAGCCCTTAGTTCGACGCCGCGAAGGATCGTCTATGAAGACGACAGACGCCTTTACCGGCCTCGAGTGCATCGATTGCGGGGCCGCCGTCGACGCTTCCGAGTCCCACCGTTGCCCGGACTGCGGCGGCGCGCTCGAGTCGACCTACGATTACGACGCGATCGACCTCGATCGCGAGACACTCGCTGACCGGCCGTTCGACTCCCAGTGGCGCTATGCGGAACTGCTCCCGTTCGCTCGCGAGTCGGCGGTGACGACCGCGGAGGGAGCGACGCCGCTGGTCGACTGTCCCGATCTGGCCGACGAACTCGGGGTCGGGCGCGTGCTGATCAAGGACGACGGCCGGAACCCAACCGGCTCGAGCACGGATCGCGGCGCGTCGGTGGCCGTCACCGCGGCCGTCCACCACGGCGCGAGCGACGTTGCGCTCCCCTCGACGGGCAACGGCGGACAGGCCGTCGCGGCCTACGCGGGCCGAGCGGGGCTCGATTCGCACGCGTATCTCCCATCCCGATCCGGCTTTACGAACAAGGCGATGGTCAACGTCCACGGCGGCGACATGAACGTCGTTGGCGGCCGATTCGGCGACGCCGCCGGCGCGTTCGAAGAGGCGCTCGCTGAACACGACGACTGGTACTCCCTCCGATCGTTCGACACGCCCTACCGCCACGAGGGCGCGAAGACGCTGTTCTACGAGATTGCAGAACAACTCGAGTGGGACGTTCCCGACGCGATCTGTTACCCCACGGGGGCCGGTGTCGGCATCGTCGGACTCGCCACGGCTGCACGCGAGTTTCGGGAGCTGGGTCTGACGGACGATCTGCCCGCCCTCTACGCCGCCCAGGCGTCCGGCTGTGCGCCGATCGTCGAGGCGTTCGACGACGACCGCGACGAGCACGAGCCGGTCGAACACCCCGACACGATCTGTGGCGAACTCGAGATTTCCGATCCCGCGGCGAGTCCGCGAATCCTCGAGGCGCTCCGCGAGAGCGGCGGCGGTGCAGTCGCGACGGAGGACCCGGACATCCTCGAGGCCGCCGTCCGGGTGGCCCAGACGACGGGGCTCGAACTCATCCCGAGCGCGGCGGCGGCCGCGAGCGGCGCGTGGGAGCTCGCGGAACGCGACGCGTTCGACGGCGACGAAACGGTCGTCATCGTCAACACGGGATCCGGGAACAAGGAGGCCGACGTGTTGCGCAGCCACCTGATGAGTCAAGGTGTCTAGGTCGATCCGAGCTCGCACTACAATCTGGAGCGCACTCTCGTATAGTAACCGGGAACGCGGTCTCGCACTCCGAGCGGGAACGCGGTCTCGCACTCCGACCGGGAACGCTGGGCGGTCTCCGCGCTGGGCCTCGTCATCGGCTGTCGACCCACCCACGACCGTGCAGTAACGAGTGATACCGCCGAGTAGAGTCGCTCGAACCGGGAGCGGAAAGCGGCCCGGCCAAGAAAGCCGAACTCTTTCACCGACAGGGTCTTGCCTGCGAGGGGAGTAGACGAGACGAGTACCAATGTGTGAACATTCACCAGAGTGTTCGAACGGGGACACGTGCCAGCTCGTCCTCGAGAACGGAGAGACCGGTCTCGAGACCGCCGAATATTACTGTAAGGCACACCTCGTACTGCGAATCTGGGAAGTCGAGAACGACAGCTCGATGCGAGCCGTCAGCGCCGAGCAACTGTGATGACGGCGTAATCGAGGCAAGTGCACCGAGCACTTGCAGCCACCTCGAGATTGTCGATTTACCGCCGCGTCACGAACCGATCGCCCGGTACCGGAAACCGCCACCGAACGCGACCGGCCTCGTCGTGTGGCGCGCGAGCGGACCGACAGGTCGAATCCGGTTTCGACCCCGTCTCGAGGGTCTCACAGTCGAACTCGAGACGGGGGTCGTTTCGTAGCGCTTTTGCTGGTTGTCGGGAAACGACGCAGTATGACTACCCCCTGGGACGACTGGAACCATATTCTCAAGCTCGATCCGGACAAGGAGTTACCGGCGGGCGTGACCTACGGCGATCTCTGTGCGACCGGGACCGACGCGATCGAAGTCGGCGGCACCATGGGAATCACCGAGGAGAACATGAGCGCGGTCATCGAGGCCTGTGCCGAACACGATGTCGCGCTCTACCAGGAGCCGTCGAACCCCGAGGTCGTCCTCGAGGACGACGCGCTGGACGGCTATCTCATCCCGACCGTCTTCAACGCCGGGTCGCCGTTCTGGATCACCGAAGCTCACAAGGAGTGGGTCCGACTCGAGGGGGAACTCGACTGGGACCGGACGACGACGGAGGCCTACGTCGTGATGAACCCCGAGGCCGATGTCGCGGAGCTGACGGAGGCCAATTGCGATCTCGGCGCCGATGACGTTGCCGCCTACGCGACGGTCGCAGAACACATGTTCGGCCAGGAAATCGTCTACGTCGAGTACTCCGGTAAGCTTGGCGACGAAAGCGTCGTCGACGCCGCCGCCGAGGCCACCGACGAGTCGACGCTGTTCTACGGCGGCGGCATCCACGACTACGACTCCGCGTACTCGATGGCCCAGTACGCCGACGTGATCGTCGTCGGTGACCTCGCACACGACGAGGGAATCGAGGCGGTTCGGGAAACCGTCGCGGCGGCGAACGACGCGTAGCCGTCCCTCTTGGTCCCGGCCTCAACTGTTTTGTCTCTCCGTGTCAGACGACCCTGCATGAGTCTCCTCGCCGCGTTCGAGGCGTCGTCGTCGGGGCTCCTCCTCGGGCCGACGCTCGAGGCCCTGCCGTCGATCGACATCGAACTCGAGCGCCAGTACGCCCTCGATCCCGACCGCCCCATCGCGTTCTGTCGGGTTCGCTGTCGCGATCGCGACGGACTCGACCGAGCGCTCGCGGCCGACGGGACGATCGCCGAGTTCGAGCGGATCGGCAGTGCCGACGGCGAGAGCCGATACCGGTTGCAACGGAGCGAGACGGATGTCATCGGCGCGTATCGTGCCTGGGTCGACGCCGGCGGCGAATTACTCGACTGTCGGGGGTCGGACGGGCGCTGGGAGGTCGAAATGCGCTTTCCCGATCGAGACTCGTTCGGTCGCTATCACGAGTTCCTCGCGAACGAGGGCGTCTCCCTCGAGTTACAGCGACTCGCCGCCGACGACCGTCAGCACCGGGACCGCGACCGCGGATCCACGCTGACCGACGCCCAGCGGGAGGCACTTGCGCTGGCCTACGAATACGGGTTCTTCGAGGTTCCCCGCGAGACGGAGCTGTCCGAGATCGCCGCCCAGCTCGGCATCTCGAATCAGGCCGTCAGCGAACGGCTCCGCCGCGGGCAGGCGCAGTTGATCGCGGACCGGGTCGTTGAGTGAGCCACTGGTGCCTGGGGAGTCTCAGCCGACGAGTTTTCGGAGCCGAGGAAGCGTATTCGTCACGTCCTCGCGATAGACTTCGTCCGCGATATCGTCACAGGGCGTCGACTCGAGGTTGACGATCCCAACCGTTGCACCGGTCGAGGCGGCCGTTCGGGGGAGCGAGGCGGCGGGTTCGACGACCAGCGAGGAGCCGATCGCGAGGAAGACGTCGCTCTCGCGAGCGAGCGACCGCGCTCGCTGGATGACCGCGCCCGGGAGCTGCTCGCCGAAGAGGACGACGTCGGGTTTGAACACGCCGCCGCAGTCACAGGTCGGCGGTAGTTCGCCATTCGTGGCGCGCTCGAAGATCGGATCGCCGTCCCTGCGTTTCCCACAGTCCGTACAGCGGACCCGCTGTGAGTTGCCGTGTAACTCGAGGACGGTCGGTTCGCCGGTTTCCGCGCCGTCGTCGATCGCCGCGGCCGCGTCGTCGTGGAGCCCGTCCGTGTTCTGAGTGAGGATCCCCTCGAGGTCGCCATTCCGCCCCATCTCGGCCAGCGCCTCGTGGGCCGCGTTCGGCTCGTACTCCTCGTCGAACATCACTCGCTGGAGTTCGACGCGGTCCTGCCAGAACCCCCTGGGATCGCGCTGAAACCGGCCGTAGGCGAACTGTCCCTCGTCGAACCGGTCCCAGACGCCGTCGTCACCCCGGAACGTCGGTACGCCGGAGGGGGCCGAGATCCCCGCGCCGGTGAAGGCGACGACCGTGTCTGCACTTCGGATGTTGGCGGCGAGTCGCTCGAGGTCGTTCATACATCGGTCGTCGTGCTGACTCGGCAAAACGATTCACCTCGGTGCGAACGACTGCGCTTAAGTTCCGCCTGCGTGAATCGGGTGGTATGCAGGACAGAACCTACACTGCCGACGCCGAGCCGGGCGACGACGCGACGGTCGCCGGCTGGGTCCACGAGATCCGCGATCTCGGGGGCATCGCATTCCTGATCCTTCGAGATACGACGGGCAAGATCCAGATCAAGTTCGAGAAAGACGAGATGGACGAGGACCTCGTCGAGACGGGACTGGGCGTCTCCCGCGAAAGCGTCGTCAAAGTCTCCGGTGCGGTCGAAGAGGAACCGCGCGCGCCGACGGGCGTCGAGGTTACGCCCGACTCTCTCGAGGTCGTCGCGCCTGCCGATCCGGAACTGCCGCTCGATCCCTCCGGCAAGGTCGACGCTGATCTCTCGACACGACTAGACAACCGCACCCTCGACCTGCGCAAGGACGAGGTGCAGGCTGTCTTCGAGATCCGCTCGGAGATCATGCGCGCGGTCCGCGAGCAGTTCCGCGAGTTCCGCTGTACGGAGATCAACACGCCGAAGATCGTCGCGACTGGCACCGAGGGCGGCACCGAACTCTTCCCGATCACGTACTTCGGCGAGGAGGCGTTCATGAACCAGTCGCCCCAGCTGTTCAAGCAGCTCATCGCCGGCTCGAACGTCGAGCGCGTCTTCGAGATCGGTCCGATCTTCCGCGCGGAAGAACACAACACGCCGCGACACCTCAACGAGGCCACCTCGATCGACTTCGAGGGCGCCTTTTGCGATCAGAACGACGCCATGGATGTCGTCGAGGGCGTCATCCGCGCCGCGTACGAAGCCGTCGAAGAAAACTGCGCCGACGAACTCGAGGCACTCGATCTCACCGATGAGTTCGGCGCACCCGACGAGGCGTTCCCGCGTATCAGCTATGAGGACGCCCTCGAGCGCATCAACGCGACGGGCGAACTCGACGAGCAGCTCGTCTGGGGCGACGACCTCTCGACGGAGGCCGAGAAGGCGCTGGGCGACGACGTCGGCGGCCACTACTTCATCACCGACTGGCCCAGCGAGATCAAGCCGTTCTACATCAAGGATCACGACGACGATCCGCAGCTCTCGACCGGCTTCGACCTGATGCATCCGCGGATGGAACTGGTCTCGGGCGGCCAGCGCGAACACCGCCACGAGAAGCTCATCGAGGGCTTCGAACAGCAGGGACTCGACCCCGATCAGTTCGAGTACTACACCAAGATGTTCAAGTATGGCATGCCGCCCCACGCCGGCTTCGGGCTCGGCGGCGAGCGGCTCGTCATGACGCTTCTCGGATTGGATAACATTCGGGAAGCCGTGTTGTTCCCGAGAGATCGGCAGCGACTCTCGCCATAGGCGAGGTCGCTGTTCGTCGATCGGGAGCTCGTTGGACGACAGGAGAGTCCACCGGTGTTCCCGAGAGATCGGCAGCGTTTGTCGCCGGAGGCGACAAACCTGAGAGCCGGCGAGACTCACTTCGTTCGTCTCGCCCGATCGCCAGCGGCCCAGCACGTCGGATTCTCGAGGTGACGTCGATGTCGCTGAACAGCTGTGCAGACGCCGAGCCGGCACCGCCGAGAGGGGGTTCCGCCGTCGCGGCGCACAGCGGTCCGACCCCGATCGTGGGGGGTGACTATAGTAGCCACTGAAACGATTTACACACTGATCGCAACGCAGTCGTGCGATCAGGTGTGCAGTGACTTTCAGTGGCTACTATAGCTGAACCAGCCAAGACCGCTGTCCTGGTCCTCGATCGCCTCGGCGAGGTCGGAGCCGACTTCGTCGTCTCCGAGGTAGCCCAGGTGACTGAGGACGCTAAAGGTGACATCGACGTCGGTGTAATTGTCTGGGGTGTCGAATGGGCAGCCCGCACCGTCGGTACCGAGCGCGGCACCGAAGAGACCGCCGTAGGCCGATCCGACGGTCGTGTCGTTCTCGGAGTGGTAGTTACGGACTTCCTCAGCGTTGTCCTCGATACCGTCGTACCACTCACCACCACCGATTCCACCACCACAGACCATGTCTCCGTCTGCAGCAGCACCGATGGGTGCGACGGTCTCGACCGTATAGCCGGGACCGATCTCGTTTATCGTCTCGAGGACGACACGATTGGAACCGGAACGCAGTCGGGATGGCCGGATGCGAACGGGAGAACCAGTTCGAGCCATCGTCCGGATATTCGAAGCGGCTCCTGATGCGGTTTCGGACACGAGAGTGGAGACCGTGACGGGGTTCCAAAGGGACGCGTTGGCGAAGAAAAACGATTTGGACGACTCTCACTGATTTCGGATCGTTACTGGGATCGGCGGATGGGACCGACCGCGATTACTAGCCCCACCAGCTGCCGTCGTCGCCATCGTCGCCACCGCCGCCGCTGGTACAGGAGCCGGCGTTGATCGCATCGGCGAGGTCCGAACCGACGGTATCGTCGCCCAGATACGCGAGGTGGCTCCCGACGCTGTAGGTCACGTCGACGTCAGTGTAGTTCGCCCCGGGGGTACAGCCCGCGCCCTCCGTCCCGAGGGCGGTGTCGCCGAAGCCGCCGTACGCGCCGCCGACCGTCGAGTCGTTCTCGGAATGATAGTTCCGAACCTCGCAGGCGTTGCTGAGGCCCGGGTTCCACGGGTCGTCACAGATCTCGGAGCCGTCGGCGGCCGCACCGAGTCCCGCGACGGTCTCGATCTCGTAGCCGCTACTGAGCTTTGTCGCAGTCCAGTAAACACAGCGGCCACCGAGCGAGTGACCGACGAGGCGAATATTTCCGCCGCCGGCGTCGTAGAACTCCTCGACGAGGCCGGCGACGACCTCGCCGACGTCCTCGGTGTCGGCCTCGGCACCGGCGAAGTTGAGCGTGGTACCGGGCCACTCGATCGCGACGGTCTCGTCGGGCGTATAGCCGCCGGACTCGAGGGAGTCTTGCACGTCGGTGGTCTGGCTCTCGACGGTGCTATCGCCAAACCAGCCGTGAATGAACACGAGCACTTCGTCCGCGACGGGGATGCTGCCGTCGGCGCTCCAGCCGAGGAGGCCGTCGTCAACTCCGATCACGGTGGGGCCGCCGAACTGTGCGGACGCAGAGCCGGACGTGGCGGCCAGCCCCGCGCCGCCAACGATGGTCGTTCCGGTGGCCTTCAGGAGCGTTCGCCGGTCGGTCATTTGCGATTCGTCGGTCGTTTTCTCCTCGGCAGGACGGTCGGTGTCTGTCATACGACACCCGCTCGTTTGGATGCGCGATGGTTGGGTTTAATTCTTCTATACGAAGTGTGTTTATTACCTAGGCGATATAGCAATTAGATACTATTAATTGGAAACACAACTATTTTTGCTACGATTATTCACACTGGAGCGGCCGTTTGAACGGTTCTGATCGGCTGGAACCGCGCCTCGAGCACGGCTGTCACCGAATCGCTACCGGATGGATCTTCTGTTTCGAAGGGCGTATCGGTGCCGTTCAGAGCGTCGGAATACGGGTCCGAGAGATGCGACCGAGTCGAGAATTACGAACTGTCCGGGTGGTGACGATACTCCCTCTCGGTGCTCGACGGGGAGTCGCTCGGTGGCGCTGGCGACTCTCGCGTGTTCGACTATCCGATCGATGGATCAGAGAGCGCGTCCGTTACGGTCGATGGATCAGATCTGCTCGAGGGTCCAGCGCTGCTGTGGGCCGCCGTTCGAGGACCACTGGACCACGTTGGCGCCGTCAGCCGTGCTCGACTCATAGACGTCGGCGACCTTTCCGCTGTTGGCGTTCTCCAGAGTGTACGTCCCATCGCCGTTGTCGAGGACGATCCAGTCCTGAGTCGCGTGGCCAGTGTCGCTGTACTGCTGGACGTTCGCGCCGTCAGTCGTTTCCGCGTTCGCGACCTCGAGGAACTTTCCGCTGTTGGCGTTCTCGAACGTGTAGGTGCCGTCGCCGTTGTCGCTCACCACCCACTCCTGGGTCGGGTGGCCGGTGTCGCCGTACTGCTGGACGTTCGCGCCGTCGCTCGTCTCCGCGTTCGCGACCTCGAGCAGCTTCCCGCTGTTGACGTTCGTGAGCCGGTAGGTCCCCTCGGAGATTTCCGCGCCCGACCCGCCACTGCCGCCGCGGTCGACGGCGGGTGCGAAGTTACTGAGGTACGCCTGCCCGAAGCCGGTACTCGCCTTGTAGGTGGTGTGGCTGCCGACGGAGCCGCTCACGTCGACGTCCGCGTAGTTCGACGGCAGCGAGCCGCCGCCGAAGCCACAGTCGGCCGGCCCGCTGCCGAGTCGTGCGATGGAGTCGTTCGTCGAGTAGTAGTTCCCGGAGAAGTTCGCCACGTTCTCGATCGCGGTGTGGTAGGCGGACCCCTCGCAGGGCGCGTCGGTGACCTCGTAGGAGCCGATCGTGTCGGCGTTTGCCACCCGGAAGCGACCCTCGGCTGCGGCCAGGAACTCGAACGTGACGATCCCGCCCATCGAGTGGCCGAGGATCCGGATCGTCGTGCCGGGGTTCGCCTGGATGTACCCCTCCATCCAGTCGGCGAAGTCCGCGCCCTGCTGGCGGGCGCTGGACTCGGCCGAACTGGGGAGCCCGCTGTCGTCCCAGGTGACCGCGGTCACCGTCTCGGTGTTGCCCAGTTGGCGGAGCGTGTCCTGAAGCGTCTGCGACTGGCTGACGCTGGCCGACGACCCGGTGTAGCCGTGGACGTTGAAGATCACCTCGTCCTCGCCCTGTGGGGCGTCGGTGACCGGCGGGATCCCGCCCCGCAGGTCGACCTCCATGATCGAGTCGGTGTCCGCGGCGGCCGACCCCGTTGTGGCGCCGACCCCCACGGCCGCGACGGCGGCCGTTGCGGTGGTCTTGAGGAGCGTTCGTCGATCGATCGAATACGATTCGTCGGGGGTGTGCTTGTCTGACATACGACGACCTGTCATTTACTCACTAGTAGGATGTACCTGCTTCTGACCTTCTGAGTATATTTAACACCCCATCGATACAAATGTTATAGCGTAACGATTGTATTACCTCCCCTTCCGGCTACTGTCTGCTCGGCGAGCGCGCAACGTGCGCCGACCGCTGTCCCGAACTGACGCCCGATACTGACGGCTACTCGTCAGCAACGTGCTGAAAGAACGCGGTATCGGATACGGACGATTGCGTCGTCGTGCTCGAGAAGTCATGCGGTCGGCTGTGAAGTAATTAGAAGTCGAACCAGCCGCCGTCGTCGCCCCCGTCGTCACCGCCGCTGGTACAGGAGCCGGCGTTGATCGCATCGGCGAGGTCCGAACCGACGGCATCGTCACCCAGATACGCGAGGTGGCTGCCGACGCTGTAGGTCACGTCAACGTCAGTGTAGTTCGCCCCGGGATTGCAGCCCGCACCCTCGGTCCCGAGAGCGGTATCGCCCCAGCCGCCGTAGGCGGAGCCGACGGTCGAGTCGCTCTGGGAGTGGTAGTTGCGAACCTCGCAGGCGTTGCTGAGACCGGGGTTCCACGGGTCGCCACAGATCTCGGAGCCGTCGGCGGCCGCACCGAGTCCCGCGACGGTCTCGATCTCGTAGCCGCTACTGAGCTTGGTCGCGGTCCAGTAGACACAGCGCCCACCCAGCGAGTGACCGACGAGGCGGATGTTCCCGCCGCCGGCGTCGTAGAACTCCTCGACGAGGCCGGCGACGACCTCGCCGACATCTTCGGTGTCGGCCTCGGCACCGATGAAGTTGAGTGTGGTACCCGGCCACTCGATGGCCACGGTCTCGTCGGGCGTATAGCCGCCCGCCTCGAGGGAGTCTTGCACGTCGGTGGTCTGGCTCTCGACGGTGCTATCGCCAAACCAGCCGTGAATGAACACGAGCACTTCGTCCGCGACGGGGATGCTGCCGTCGGCGCTCCAGCCGAAGAGGCCGTCGTCGACTTCGATCACTTCGGGGCTGCCAAGGAACTGTGCGGACGCAGAGCCGGACGCCGCGGCGAGACCCGCGCCGCCGACGATGGTCGTTCCGGTGGCCTTCAGGAGCGTTCGTCGGTCGGTCGTTGATTCGTCGGTCGCCGGCTGTTCGCCGAGGTTGTCGTTGTCTGTCATGCAACGCACAGTAGTATATCATGATAGATGATGCGTTTTACTCTTCTATATGGAGCGTGTTTAATACAATACTGAGAGCTGTCTATGGCAGTAATGGTATGGCAGTAGTGGTGTCGTTCAGGTGAACGCGTTTCGGAACGATCCGATCCCGAACGCTCTCGGCGGAACGGGTCGCGTTTCGGGTGCGCGCTTTTGTTCCCCAACCGCGTGGTACGCATGACCAGCTCTCGAGCGTCTCACTGGGGATTTGGACATTGAACCCGCTCGCACTGTGAGTTCGTCGGCGATCACGGAATCTTCAACGTTATATCGTTCCGGCCGAAAGCGGAGGCGTAATGCGCGAGGAGGCGACGGCGTTCGTCCCCGGCCACGTCACGGGCTTTTTCAGCGCCCATCCAGACGACGATCCGACGAAAGCCGGCTCACGAGGCGCGGGACTGACGCTGACGGACGGTGTCGACGTAACGCTCGAGCCAGCGACGGAGACGACCGTCGTACTCGATGGGACGGAAATCGATGTCGACCCGGTCGCGACCGTCCTCGAGACGCTCGACGCGACCGCTCGAGTCGAGGCGAACTCCCAACTCCCGCTCGGAGCGGGGTTCGGCGTCTCGGGAGCGATGGCACTCGGGACGGCGCTCGCGGCCAACCGCGTCTTCGATCGCAAGCTCTCGATGAACGAACTCGTCACGATCGCCCACGGTGCCGAGGTCCAGGCCGGGACGGGACTCGGAGACGTGGTTGCCCAGGCCCACGGCGGCGTCCCGATTCGCCTCGAGCCCGGCGGCCCCCATCACAACGAACTCGATGCGATTCCCGCCCGCGCACGGGTCGAATATATCTCGTTCGGCGAACGCTCGACGGCCGACGTGCTCTCGGGCGATACCGAGGCGCTGACCGCCGCCGGGAAGGAAGCGCTCGCGCGGGTCGTCGAGGAACCGACGTTGCTCTCCTTCCTGTACGCCTCGAGGCTGTTCGCGCGCGATGCAGGGCTGTTGACGACACAGGTCTCGGAGGCGATCACCGATGTCTCGACGGCCGGCGGACAGGCGTCGATGGCCATGCTCGGCGAAACCGTCTTCGCGCTCGGGACGGGGCTATCCGATGCGGGCTACGAGCCCTCGGTCTGTGCCACGCATCCAGCCGGTGCAGTGCTCAAGTAGGGACCTGCTCCGCTCTGTCGCTATTCCCTCGTCGTCCGGTGACCGTTTTCGGTCCCGGTTTCGGTGATCGAACGTATCCGATATCGGGAATAGTGGTCGTTTTCGCTACGATATATAGTAACAACTGCAACCATTCACACACTGATCGCACAGCTGTCGTGCGATCAGGTGTGCAGTGACTTGCAGTGGCTACTATAGTGCGTAACTCGATCGCGACGAATCGGCACAGATCGGTGACCGGTGCGACTCGAGGGACCGCGTCTTTTCATGACAGATTTTGTATTGGTAGCCAGAACTTTATTATGGTTCGTTCAAGTTATCCGGTCAAGTTTGACAATGGCTTCACGAACTGACTTTCACCAAAGCTTATTTCAGCTGTATGAACACTACGTCGGAGAACCCGACTCGAGCAAGGACGTCTACGGCTACTGGCTGTTCATCGTCGGTTATATCATCGGTGCCGCTGGCGTTGCGACCTTCGTGGTCGGCTACGCAGGCGAGGGGAACCCGTACACGCTCATCCGCATCTCCGGAGTGACGGCGGCGACGGGGCTCGCGTTCTGCCTGCTCGGAATCGTCCTGATGTTGCCGGTCCGTCGACGGGGGATTCAGGTCAGTTTCGTTGGACTATTGATTTCACTGGGGGGTGTTGGCTTTTTCGCGTGGGCGTATCCGTACAACTGGCGACAACTCGGGACCGACTACAGCGTCGAGGTCATTTCGGTCTACACGCTCGGTATCGGGATCATCGCGGGCGTGACCGCGCTCGTTCCCGTGCTCACGGGACAGAAGGGGATGTTCGTCGAGGAGGAAGGGAAGACCGACGATCCGCCGATTCTCACCGGGGACGCGATGGAAAGCGCGCAGTTCGCCGTCTTCCGCGACGAGAACGGCGACTGGAAGTGGCACGTCCTCCACCTCGAGGCGCTGGCCCAGAGCAACGAGAGCGCCGTGACGCGGCCGGACGCTACGGAGGGCATCGAGCGCGTCAAGTCCCAGATCAGCTCCGCGGGGCTGATGGAGCTGACGACCTCGGCGTTCCGGCTTTACGAGGACCGCGACGGCACGTGGCAATGGACGCTCGCGCGGGACGACGGCTCCATCGTCGGCTCCTGTGCCGGCGAATTCGATGAGCGCGACGGTGCCGAGCAGTCGGTGAGCTTCCTGAAGGATCGAGGCCCCGATGCCGACGTGATCGAGATCGAGGGTGCCGCCTTCACCTACGAGGAGCGACGCGACCAGTGGTACTGGCAACTGGTCGACGACGAACGCGCGCCGCTGGCCTCGAGCGAAACGGGGCACTCGACGCAGGAACGAGCCGAAGAGGCCGCCCAGACGTTCGCCGAACGGTTCGACCAGGCGCGGGTGCTCGATGTCGAGCACATCGGCGTGGAACTCTGCGAGCGAGCCGACGGCTGGACCTGGCGGTTCGTCGACGCCGACGACGAGGTCGTCGCCAACAGCACGGACGAGTTCGACTCCCGGCGCGACGCCGAGAAGGCGGCCGAAGCGTTGCTCTCGGCGCTCGAGTCGGCCTCGGTCACCGTCGCCGGCGAACCGACCTACGAGCTCTACGAGTCCGGCGAGGAGTGGCGCTACCGGCTGGTCGATGAGAACGAGCACGTCGTCGCGCGCGGACCCGAAGGGACCCCCGAACACGACGGCTCGGCGGAGTGGGCCGACCAGTTCGGCGAGAACGCCCGCGACGCCGATGTCGTCGAGATCGAAGACGCGGAGTACGAGGTGTATCCGGCAACGGGGGCCAGCGCCGGTGGCAGTGCCGCATCCACGCCGGACGACGACCTCCCCGCGACGGTCGAAGAGCCCGAACCCGCGGCCGACGGCGGAACGACCGTCGATGCGCCCGACGCGGACGAGACCGGTCCGTGGCACTGGCGGCTCGTCACTGACGACCGGGACGTCGTCGCCGCGAGCACGGAACCACACGCCGACGCCGAGACGGCGACGACGGCGATCGAGCGGGTTCGACAGCAGGCCAGCGAAGCGGAGCTTATCGAGTTCGAGAACGCCGCCTTCCAGGTCTACGAAGCCGATTCCGGCGAGTGGCGCTGGCGGCTCATCGACGAGGACGGGAACGTGCTCGCGGACAGCGGCGAGGAACACACCTCCCGCGGCGACGCCGCGGAAGCGATGATGACGCTGAAAGAGCAGGCGCCCAACGCGGAACTCCTCGAGATCGAGACCGCGGCCTTCGAGCTGTTCGTCAACGAGGACGACGAGTGGGGCTGGCGGCTCATTGACGAGGCCGGCAAGCTCGTCGCGGAGGATCCGTCGACCCATCCCACCCGCGGGGCCGCGCGCCAGGCAATGAATCGACTGCTCGAGTATCTCGACTCCGACGTGCGGACGATGGATCGGGCGATCTTCCAGACGTACGCGACGGAAGACTGGCATTGGCGGTTCGTCATGCCGTCCGGTGACACCGTCGCCGTCGACGGCGAGGACCATCCGACCCGCGACGAACTGGTCGACGGTCTCGACGACGTGCGCGACGCCGCCGCAACGGCTCGTCGCTCCACGATCGGCGACGTGTCCGTGCAGCTGTACGGCAACGGCGAGTGGCACTTCCGGCTGCTCGACCGCGACCGAGCGGAGATCGCCGACTCGACCGTCTCCTACCCCGATCGCGAGGCGGCGACCGACGGCGTCGACGCCCTCACGGCCCACGCGCCCGACGCGCCGATCTTCGCGATCGAGGACGCCGTGATTCGCCTCGACGGCGACGACGGCTGGTCGTGGGAACTCGTCGACCGCGATCGCGAGGTGCTCGCCGAGGCGGTCGACTCCGCTGCGAGCAAGGACGAACTGCTGAACGCAATCGAAGAGGTCCGTCGGCTCGCGCCGATGGCCGGCCGCGTCGACTTCGACGTCGCCTCGTTCGAACTCGTCGCCGACGACGACGAGCGCTGGCGCTGGCGGCTCATCGACGAGGACGGCCGCACCGTCGCGTCCGGCTCCGAAACGCACGAGACGGTCGACGCCGCACGCGATGCCCTCGAGAACGTTCGCGACCTGATCGAGTCCGCGAGCATCCTCGAGATCGACAGCGTCTCGTTCGAACTTCACACCGCCGAGGACGGCTGGGTCTGGCAGCTGATCGACGAGTACGGGACGACGATGGCGGAGAGCACGCAGACCTACGCGAACCGCACGGACGCCCGCGAGGCGATGAACGATGTGAAGGCGCAGGCGCCCGACGGCTGGATCACGTTTACGGAGTAGCCCAGCGGCACGGGTATCAATCGACTTTTTATCGAACGGCTCGAGTCACCACTCGTGAGCGACTACGACAGCGTCTCCGCCGACGTCGAGCACGAGGAGGAGATCCCGGAGGACCACCCCAGATACCAGGACCTGCTTACTCGCCACCGGATCGAGCGGGGCGTCGAGAAGGGGATCACCCACCTTCAGGGGATACACGCCGAGGGACGGGGCAGCGCGTTCGACTATCTGTTGGGCGAGGAGACGATTCCGAGCGCCGACGACGCGGAACGGGCCGCCGCGGCACACCTTCTGCTCGCCGAGCATCCCGTGCTCTCGATCAACGGCAACGTGGCCGCGCTGGTCCCCGGCGAGATGGCCGCCCTCGCCGACGTCGTCGACGCCGACCTCGAGGTCAACCTCTTCAATCGAACGCCCGAGCGAATCGAAGCTATCGCCGATCACCTGCGCGAGCACGGCGCGGACGAGGTCAAGGGACTCGAAGCCGACGCGCACATTCCGAACTTAGAGCACGAGCGCTCGAAGGTCGACGCCGACGGCATCTACGTGGCCGACGTCGTGCTCGTGCCCCTCGAGGACGGCGACCGCGCCGAGGCGTTAGACGAAATGGGCAAGACCGAGATCGTGATCGATCTCAACCCGCTGTCACGCTCGCCGCAGGTAGCCGACGTGCCGATCGTCGACAACATCATCCGCGCGGTGCCGAACATCACCGAGCACGCGCGGGAGCTGGCGGCGGCCGACGAGGACGAACTCCGGGCGGTTATCGAGGGTTTCGACCGGGATCGGGCGCTCGAGGCGGCGGAGGAACGGATCCGGTCGGGCGATCTGTAAACTGCCGTTTCGCTCTCTCTTTCTCAGCGTGTTCCCCGTGATAGCCGGTGAAACGGAGTCTCGATCGTCGTCGCGTTCCGCGATCGGGGCCCGCTTGGTCGGATCCACGAACGTGTCTGCAGGGATGGCGGATCCACGAACGTGTCTGCAGGGGTGGCGGATCCACGAACCAGCGAAACGCGATCCGCCGCAGGCCACGCGGGCCGTGTAGCCGGGCAGGCAGTAGCCGGTGCAATAGTTACCAGTCGGGAACACTGATAGTCACGATATCGATGACTGGACTGACCGACGCTACTGCTGACGGCGGCGTAATTCGACGACAGCTCGACACCGACCGGGAGGATCCGGCGGGCCAACTCGTCGAAGTCATCGCTGACATCGACGACGTCGAACCGATGGAGCTCGCTCCGATATACTACCGTATCGATGGCCTCATCACCGGTCTCTTCTCGTCACCCTCACCCCTCGAGGCGAACGCGCACGTCGAGTTTTCGTACGAGGGCTACCGTATCCGCGTCCATCAGGACGGCACGGTAACGGTCCGCGAACTGGCAGCCTGACGCGTTCCGGGATCGCACGCGACTGCGTCGAGTTGGTTCCGAAGCCGTTCTCCGCCATCCGACCCGATGGCTACTCGAGTCGGGATTCAGGAGGTATAAATTCCTCCTCCGGTTTCAGTCCACACATGGACGCCTACGAGTTACTGACGCGAAACGCCGAGGAGGTCGTCACCGACGAGGAGGTCCGCGACCTCGCGGCCGAGCCCGAGGGCAAGCGGGCCTACGTCGGCTACGAACCCTCGGGCGTGCTCCACCTCGGCCATCTCCTGACCGCGAACAAGCTCATCGACCTCCAGGAAGCGGGGATGGAGGTCGTCGTCTTGCTGGCGGATGTCCACGCCTACCTCAACGAGAAGGGGAGCTTCGAGGAGATCCGGGCCACCGCCGAGCAGATGAAAGCCCAGTTCCTCGCCTACGGCCTCGAGGAGGCCCAGACCGAGTTCGTCTACGGTTCCGAGTTCCAGCTCGAAGAGGAGTACACCCTCGATCTGGGCCACCTCGAGCGCGAGACGACGATGAACCGCGCACAGCGCGCGATGGCCGAGATTCAAGGCGACGAGACGGCGAAGGTAAGCCATCTGGTCTACCCGCTGATGCAGACCTTAGACATCGAATACCTCGATCTCGATCTCGCGGTCGGCGGGCTCGACCAGCGCAAGGTCCACATGCTCGCGCGGGAGAAGCTGCCCGAACTCGAGTACGACGTTCGCCCCGCCATCCACACGCCCATCGTCGCCGACCTTACCAGCGGCGAGGGGAAGATGTCCTCGAGCGAGGGGATCAGTATCTCGATGGAGGACTCGACCGAAGACCTCGAGGAGAAGGTCAATTCGGCCTTCTGCCCGCCGACCCGCGATCCCGAAGGCGACCTCGAGAACCCCGTCCTCGAACTGTTCGAGTACCACGTCTTCCCGCGCTTCGAGGAAGTCGTCGTCGAGCGACCCGAGAAGTACGGCGGCGATCTCACCTACGAGGCGTACGAGGACCTCGCTGCGGACCTCGAATCGGGCGAACTCCACCCCGCCGACGCGAAGGGGACGCTCGCAGCCTCCCTCGACGAACTGATCGCGCCCGGCCGCGAGAAGCTGCGCGAACTGCGCTCCTGAGACCAACGCATCTCTCGGTCGGACCCCGCACGCTATTTTGCCGCCCCTCGCGGGGGACGATCCCGCCGATTGAAGTGCCAGCAGCCCCCTTGCGAGGCTATGAACGAGACGCGACGGGCGGTTCTCGAGGCGCTCGCGGACGGGCCGGCATCGGGACCGGACCTGGCGGAATCGCTCGATATCTCGCGGGCGGCCGTCTGGAAGCACATCGAGGCATTACGCGAGGCGGAGTTCGCGATCGAGAGCGGGCCGAACGGCTACGAACTCACCGATGTCACGGCGTACAACGGCCCGTCGGTCGAGTTCGGACTCGAGGCCCCGTTCTCGATCGAGTACCACGATTCCGTGGGGAGTACGAACGATCGGGCCCGCGAACTGGCGGCCGACGGCGCGGCGGACGTGGCCGTCCTCGCGGACGAACAGACCGGCGGCCGCGGCCGCCTCGAGCGCGAGTGGGCCGCGCCGTCGGGCGGCGTCTGGGTGAGCGTCGTGACGCGCCCCGATATCACGCCCGCGCAGGCACCGTTGTACACGCTCGCGGCGTCGGTCGCCACGGCGACGGTGGCTCGAGAGGCGGGCGTCGACGCGCGGATCAAGTGGCCCAACGACGTGGTCGTCCCGGTCGGCGACGACGGCGACTACCGGAAACTCGCGGGGATCCTCACGGAGATGGAGGGGCAGACGGATCGGGTCGACTGGCTCGTCGTCGGAATCGGGCTCAACGCGAACCTCGACGCCGACGCGCTCCCCGAGGGCGCGACCAGCGTGCGTGACGAAGCCGGCGACATCGACCGCCGACGATTCGTCCAGCGCCTGCTCGAGGAGTTCGACCGCTACCGGAACGATCTCGAGGCCGTCGTTCCGGCGTGGCGGGACCTCGCACTGACGCTCGGCCAGCGCGTGCGGGTCGATCGGGCGTCGGGCGAAGTCGTCGGTGAGGCGATCGACGTGACCGAATCGGGGGCGCTCGTAGTCGAGACCGACGACGGCCGGGTGACGGTCGCTGCGGGTGATTGCGAACATCTGCGACCCGTCTGATCGAATTCGATACAGTCTCGAGCGTTCGAATTACGGGGAAAAGAGGGAGACGACTGTCCTCGTCACAGCTCGTCTGCGTCCGACTCTCACTCAACTGCGAGTTGTCGCTCGTCGGAGCGCTCGCTTACCTCGTCGGGATCGACCTGCACCGTCAACACCGGTACCGAGGCGCGCCGGACGACCCGTTCGGTGACGCTGCCGAGCAACAGCCGGTCGATTCCGCCGCGGCCGTGGGTTCCCATCACCACCAGATCGCACTCCGCGGGATCTGCCTCGTCGACGATGACCTGACTCGGTGCCCCCTCGCGAACCTCGGTCTCGACGGTGATGTCCTCCGGTGCGAGTGCTTCGGCCCGCTCGACCGCCGCCTGCCCCTCGCCGCGGAGCGCGTCGCTGACGCCGTCGAGGGCAGTTTCCATCGGCAGCCCGCCATACCCGGCCGCGTTGACGACGTACAGTGTGCGGATCGCTGCGTCGTGCTCGCGAGCGAGTTCGAACGCGTACTCGAGTGCGTGTTCGACCTCTCGAGAGCCGTCGGTCGGGACGAGGATGGAGTCGTACATAGTGGTATATGATAGCATATAACGGGAATCTACATTAACATTATCCTGACACGTGAGACGGTCAGGCTGGGTGACGTTTTTCGAGCGAGCTATAGCTCGCTCCGTGATGGCGATAGATCGAAAATCGGGGAGGGGAAACGCTGATACAGTCGCCGCTCAAATCGGGAGGCATGAGCGACAACCCGTGGACGGATCGGATCGTCGGCGAGCGGATGGCCGTCGATCAGGAGTTCTCCGAGCGGATCCAGCAGTCGCGTTTTTCCAACCAGCAGTGGAGCCTGGTCATGACCGCCACGGAGTTTGAAATCGAACATCCCGACGACCCCGACCGGGCGCGGATCGTCGCCAACACGGACAAACTCGACGGGGTTATCCCCGAACTCGAGAACGTGCAGGCGGGGATGGGCGCGATGGGCGGCGCGGGAGGCGGGAGCGCCGGTCAGGACTCCTCGAGCGGCGGGGTGTTCGACTCGATCATGGGCGCACTCGGGATGGGAGGCGACGGTGGCTCTTCGGAGAAAGAACAGCGGAAGGCAGCGGAACGGCTCACACAGGAGTACGCCGACGAACTCCAGTCACACCTCGAGTCGAAGGGGAAATGGGAGACGGCTCGTCACGCTGCCGCGGACGGCCAGTAGCGGCGGCCAGTCGAGTTTCGACTCCCACTGTCACCGTCGACGGTTGGCTGAGCTGAAATTCCGTCGCCGAGCGGCAAAAACACCACGAGGACCTCGATGGGTCGGCGTCGCGCGCTGATCCGGCGCGAGTCACAGCACCTTTAGGCACGCTTCCCGACCGTCAGTGTATGAGCGACGAAGTCCAGACGACGACCTTCTCGATCAGTTCCGAAGACGGCGCGACCGACGAAATCACGATTCCGTCCGGTCTCGTCGACCTGGTCGCCGAGGGCGACCAGACCGACGCCGAGACGATCGGCGACGTCATGCTGCTGTCTTTCGCCAGCCGCGCCCACCACATCGTCCACCACGGCGAGGACGCCGACGAGGACCTCGAGGCACAGGAAGCGGAGGTCATGGACCTCTTCGAGGAGCGCTTCGGTGTCACGTTCGGCGAAGCGACCGGTCATCAGCACTGAGCGTCCGATAGCCGAATCACAGCCGCGGTTTCTCCCGTAGCTCGTCCCTCGAGTGAAACCGACTAGCGACCGATCGGGCGTCGAACGATGGCTATTCGGCTTCGGCAGTCTCGTTTTCGGCTTCAGTTGGTTCGTCTTCGGCCGTTCCTCCGTCAGTCGTCTCAGCCGCTCCACCATCGGTCGTCTCGGCCGTTCCTCCGTCAGTCGTCTCAGCCGCTCCACCATCGGTCGTCTCGGCCGTTCCTCCGTCAGTCGTCTCAGTTGCACCGCCATCGGTTGTCTCGCCGGGCCCCGTGTTGGTTTCCGTCTCCTGTGGTGATTCGTCTCCGGGTTCGTTCCCCTCAGCGGCCGGTTCGGAGTCACCGTCTGGACCGAGCTCCGGCGTTTCCGGCTGTTCGGGTTCCGGTGATTCTGGCTCTTCCGGTTGCTCAGGCTCCGGCTCCTCGGGTGGCTCCGGCTGTTCGGGTTCGGTCGGTGGTTCTGGCCCGGGGTCACCGTTTGGCCCCGTCTCACCGTCTCCATCCGCTTGCGCGCCGGCCTCCGGGACCGCCTCGACGGTCACTGCCGTCTCGGCCGTCTGATTTTCGGTCGACACTGAGAGGGTGTATTCGCCGGGCTCGAGGTCCGCCGTCTCGTAATTCAGCGTGACCGTCTGCGTCTCACCGGCCTGAAGCGTAACAGGCACTGGTTCTCCGGGAACACCGTCGACGGCGACCTCGAGATCTTGCGTCCCCGCTTCATCACCGACGTTTTCGATCTCCGTCTCGACCGCGATGGCCTCACCCTGCTCGACTGGGCTGTTCGTGCCCGCGATCGAGACGCCGAATGCCGCGGGTGCGGGGGGTTCCTCGACAGTCACTGTTGTCTCCGCAGTCTCGTTTGCGGTCGACACCGTGACCGGATACTCACCGGGCTCGAGACCGTCCGTTTCGGCCGTAAATGACACAGTCTCCATCTCGCCGGGCTCGAGCGAGACCGACGCAGCGTCGATGGGGGTGTCGCCAATCGCGAGCGAGACGTTCTGCGTTCCGTTCTCGCCGCCGGTGTTCTCGAGGTCGGCCTCGACCTCGAGCGACTCTCCCCGTTCGACCGGGCTGTTCGTGCCCGCGATCGAGACGCCGAACGCTGCGGGGTCGGACGGCTCGATCTCACCGGCGGTCGGCGTCTCGGCGGTTATCGGCTCCTCGTAGCCGAAGTTCGAGAAGTCGGCCTCCCAGACGAGCCGTTCGTCGTCGCTCTCGGGCATCCACTCGACGGTGAACGTCTGCTGGCCCGGTTCGAATCCGGACGGCGGCTGGTCGGTCGTGTTCCCCTCGACGAACCGGCTGTTCGCGGCCATCGGGGCATCGTTCGGGTTCTCGTAACTGAACGTGACGTCAATGCCGTCCTCGGTGGGGGTCGTCTCCTCGAGCGCGATCGACGGCAATTCGGGGCGCACTTCCTCATTGCACGCCTCGGATGGGTTCGGATAGTCGATACCGCCAACGGGGGCGGCCTCGGGCGAACTGATCCCCGAGATGTACGTACCGAAGGTGCCGTAGTCCGGCACCTCGACGATCACCTGCTCGCCGTCCATCGTGACGTTGCGCTCGGTGCCGATCTCGAAGACGATGGTCCCGTTATAGGGTGCCGGAATCTCGTCGCCGGCGGTAACGAGGTCCTCCGCGATCGTGTCCCCGACGCCGCCGGACGCGTAGAACCACGTGCTTGCGGCGACCCGATCGCCCTCCTCGAGCGATGCGGTGACCTCCGCGCGCTGGCAGTTCACGAACTCCACGTCGAATCCCGCGGGCGCGCCGTCGACCGTGTAGTCGACATCCGCCGTCTCGATGGGCGTTCCGTCGCCGGCCGCGACGACTGCCACCTCGAGCGTCGTATTCTCCGCGAGGGGTGGCTCGAGGTCGAACTCCTCGGGGCCGATCGTCTCGTTCGCGCCGAACGTCTCGCTCGTCGCGAGCCGGGTCCCGTTCCCGTCGGCGACGGTGATCGCGTACTCGACGGACGCGTTCGCCTGCGTGACGATCAGTGTCTCGCCGTCACCGGTCTGGTCGGCCACCGAGAGGTTCGCCGTCGGCGCGTCGGGATCCGGTACCTCGACCGCGTATTCGATGGAATCGTTCGCCAGCACCGCGTCGTCGGCCGCGGCGCGAACGGACACGTCGACCGTCGTGTTTTCCGCGAGCGGCGGCTCGAGCTCGAGGATTTCATCCGAGACCGTCGCGTTCGCCTCGATTTCGTCGCTTTCGACACGCTCGCCGTCGTACTCGGCCGCGAGGACGTACGGCACCGACGCGCTCGCCGCGTCGACCGTGAGTGTCTCGCCGTCGCCCGTCTGGTTGTCCACCGAGAGGGACGCCTCGGGTTCGTCGGTGTCGTTTTCCCCGGTGTCGTTCGCTACGGTGTACTCCAGGGAGTCGTTCGCGAGCGCCGTCCCGTTCTCGTCGACGACCGAGACGTCGACCGTCGCGTTCGACTCGAGTGGCGGTTCGAGTTCGAGCGAGAGGTTCGATACCGCCTCGCCGGCCGCGAATCTGTCGCTCTCCGTCGTCTCGCCGTCGTACGACGCGGTGATTGCGTAGGGAACGGAGGCGTTCGCTTCGTCGACGGTGAGCGTTTCGCCGTCACCCTGCTGATCGGCGACCGACAGCGTCGCGGTCGCCTCGTCCGGTTCATCCGGCTCGTCCGTGACCGTCACGAACGCGCCGTCGATCACCGGCGCGCCAGCGCCGCTGACGTACGGCACGTCTTCCTCGCCGTTGGAATCAACGTACTGGAACGTTCCGTCGTCGTTCGTGTCGTGATGGGGGACCGCGACGATCGACCCGCTCTCCTCGAGCGGGTCGTCGAGTTCGATCGTGACGTTTTCGTGGTCGCCGGCCTCGAGGTACTCCGAGACGCCGATGATGGCGTCCGGATCGGCGTCGACGGCGAGTCCCTCGTAGACCGCGACGAAGCCGCCCTCGGAGAGCGATACGTCTTCGATGGTGACCCGCTCCCCGTCGGACTCCTGATCGGGGACGTCGATCGAGGCCGTCCCCTCGAGCCGGTCGATCGTCTCGAGTCGCTGGGTGACCGTGATATCGATGTGCTGCGTGATCCGGGTCACGTCGTCGGTCTCTTCTCCCACCGCGTAGGCGGTCGCCTCGGACGCGGTTTCCTGGGTCAGGCGCTGCAGTTGCGTAATGCTGATCCGCTGGGATTGGACGGCGTGGGCCGTCTCCTGACAGGCGGATCGTGCCGCGATCTGGATCTGTGTGGCTGTGGCCGACTGCGCCTGGACGAGAGCGCCGCTCGCACCCCCGTGTGCGAGTCGCTGGACTTGCGTGACCTCGACGAGTTGCGTCTGCGTCACCGCGCCCTCACCGGCACCGAACGCGGCTGCCTGAATCTGCTCGATCGTCACTTCTTGGCGCTGGATCGCGGACGTGACCGCGCCCCGGGCGGCACCGACCGCAGCGTACTGGACCTGCGTGATCGAAATCGACTGACGCTGGACGAGCACGCCGCCCGCGCTCCCGTCGGCGGCGGCCTGGATCTGTTCGACGGTCGCCGACTGACTCTGTGAAATAGCGCCCTTCGCCGCGCCGAAGGAGGCCTCCTGGACCTGCGTGATCGAAATCCGCTGGCGCTGCTCGAGGCGGGTCGATTGGGACTGCTCGAGGCGGACCGACTGAACCTGCTTCAACGAGCCCCGGCTGGCCCCGCGTGCGGCCGCCTGCGTCTGCTCGACCGACACCGACTGCGTCTGGACGAGTGCCCCCTTCGACGCGCCGGCCGCGGCTTTCTGAATCTGTTTGATTGTTACCCGCTGGCGCTGTTCGACGTCGACGCGCTGTTCTTGCCGCACGTCGACTCGTTGCTCTCCCTCGAGCGCTGCGGGCGAACTCCCCGCGAGCGACCCGGCCGCACCGCCGGCGGCGGCGTGCTGGACGTGCTCGAGCGTCACCCGCTGGTGCTGTTCGGCCGTGATAGACTGATACTGCGTCAGGACGCCGTAGGCCGAGCCCTGGGCGGCCTCCTGAATGTACGGCGTCTTGCCGACATCACTCGTGCCCGCTTCCTTCGTGGCACCCGCAGCCGCGCCCCTGGTCGCGACCTGAATCTGTTCGACGCTGACGTTCTGGCTCTGTGCGAGAGCGCCGTGTGCCGCGCCCCAGGTCGCGCTCTGTAGCTGGGTCGCGTTCACCGACTGGGACTGGGAGAGTCCGCCGTCGGTCGCCCCGCCCACTGCGTACTGAATCTGGGTCGCGTTCACCGACTGGGACTGGATCAACGAACCGTGGACCGCCCCCGCCGTCGCCGCCTGCACCTGCTCGGCCTCGACGGACTGGTGCTGTGCGACCGACGACCGCGCCCCCTCGAGCGCCGCCGCTCGCTGTTCCTGTGTCACCTCGATGCCCTGTGACTGGACGAGTACGACTCCTTCCTCGACACCGCTCTCGACGGCGGTTTCGACATCTCCCTGGATCGTTGCCTGTGCGTTCGCACCGCCGTCGTCATCCGTCGCGTCGTCCTCCTCGAAGACGACCAGTTCCGAACTGGCGTTCTGCGTCTGCGCGCCGCCCGCCTCGAGCGCGGCCTGTGACCCACCCGCGGCTGCCGGATCGGCTGCCGTCTCGGTGGTCATACCGTCGGCTACGTCGATCGGGTTCGAGCCACCGCTCAACACGGGCAGCGCCACGACGCTTCCGACCATCGCGGCCGCGACCAGCGCGACGACAACGGTCGTTCGACCGCGACTCATCGACCGATCACTCCACGAGCGCGACGGCAGGTTCCGTCCGCCGGTTTCGATTCCGCCTCCGGCGATCCGGATTCAGCGCGCCACCACTTCGACTCGTCCCCGTCTTCACCCCGCTTCCGTTCGTCCCCAGCTGCTTCCCGTCGAATCCCCGAATCGGCCGCGTCGGGACTCGCCACGTAGTGCCCTCGATTGCCAGCCGCAGCACAACCAATTCGCATTTTCCCACCACGGGCCGAATTACGGCATAAGACCGCCGGTCGTTTCGGTTAGCGAGACGAGACAATCAGTTATTACCCGGGTCTCTCGAGGAGAAACGACGGACCGACGCCCGAACACCGCGACCACCGGCGAGCCCGCAGGGGGCTCCCACCGTCACCGAAACTGAGAGGAAGCGCGCTGTTTCGATCGCTCTTCGACCCACCCTCGAGCCGAGACCAGCGCGATAGCGACTCGAGAGAAATGTCAATTAGACACTGTCTATCCTCGGAAACCGAAGTTTTGATCCGGGTTTACGAGAGAGCGGCGGTATGGCAACGCAACGGAATTCGGTCGATCTCGTGGACGACACCGTCGTCCGGCAGTTCGCTCGAGCGGCGGTGCTCGCGGCACTGATCGGTGTGACAGCGCTAGTTGGGATTCCGTATCCCCTCTCGCCGGCTCCGGTCACGCTTCAGGTATTGTTCGTCTTCCTCGCCGGACTCGTCTTGGGTCCAGCCTGGGGGGCGTTTTCGCTCCTGTTGTATCTCACAGCGGGTGCCGCCGGGGTTCCTGTGTTCTCGAACATGACCGCCGGTATCGGTGTCCTGTTTGGAAACACGGGCGGCTATCTGTGGTCGTATCCAATCGCCGCGGCCCTGATCGGCGTCATCGTCCACCGCGGGACGGAGCTCCGCGATCTGCGCGACGTACCGCTCACGGTCGTCGTGGGTGCGCTCGTCGCGGCAACGATCGTCATCTACGCGCTGGGATCGGTGTACATGTCCTTGGTGCTCGAGATGACGCTCTGGGAAGCCGTTACGGTCGCCGCGCTCCCGTTCATTCCAGCTGAGATCGTCAAGATGACCGCCGCAGTCGCCATCGTCAGATCCGGCCGGATAACGCCGGTTCGATCGTGACGAGGCAACGATGATCGAGTTCGAGTCGGTCTCCTACGCGTTCGAGGACGTTCCCGTCCTCGAGGACGTCTCGCTCTCGATCGACGACGGCGAATTCGTCCTCTTGGCGGGGGGGAACGGCAGCGGGAAGACGACGCTGTTGCGCCACTGCAACGGCCTCCTCGAGCCCGATTCCGGCGACGTTCTCGTCGATGGGACACCCGTCGCGGAGGACCTGATCGCCGCGCGCTCGAGCGTGGGCATGGTCTTCCAGCACCCCCGCGATCAGTTCGTCGCCGCGACCGTCGGCGCGGACGTCGCCTTCGGGCCCGAAAACCTCGGACTCGAGCGCCGGGAGATCGATCGCCGCGTGACGGCCGCGCTCGAGGCGGTGAACATGGCCGGTCGGGAGGACGACCGAATCGACGCACTCTCGGGCGGCGAACAGTCCCGCGTGGCGATCGCTGGCGCGCTCGCGATGGAACCGACCCACCTCGTCCTCGACGAACCCTTCACCGGGCTCGACGAGCCCGCCCGCCGATCCGTACTCGAGCGCCTCGAGTCGCTGGCGGCCGACGGAACCGGTGTCCTGCTCGCGACCCACGATCTCCGGGATGTCTGTGGACTCGCGGATCGCATCATCGCCATGCAGGACGGTCGCGTCGCCGTTGACGGACCGCCTGCGGCGGCGCTGGCGGAACTCGAGGGCCTCGAGGTCCGCGTTCCGAGGCGGTGATCGCGATGGCCGATCTGAGACGACCACCGCTCTTGCCCGAAACGGCGGCCGGAGGAAGTCGATGCTGACCTACGAGCCCGACGAGACGCTCGCACACCGACTCGATCCCCGGACCAAGTTAGCGATCCAGATCGGGTTCGCGGCCACGGCACTGGCGCACACGACGCCGCGAGCGCTGGCCGTCCTCTCCGCAGTGACGGCGATCGTCCTGTTTAGCGCGCACGTTTCGATCCGACGGACGCTCGTCGACTACCGATTTGCGCTGCTCATCCTCGCGCTCGCCCCGCTGATCGCGGGCGTCACCCTAGGTGCTCCCTGGTTCGACACCGCGGACGCCGCCGCGTCGGGGCTGGCGAGCTACCGCGTCCTGCTCATCCTGCTCGTCAGCGCGGCCTACGTCCGGTCGACGCCGGTGCGGGACTCTCGAGCGGCGATCCAGCGGACGATTCCCGGGAAGCCGGGCCAGCTCCTCGGGATCGGCGTCGCGCTCGTCTTTCGGTTTCTGCCCGTCTTGCAGGGGGATCTCCGGACGATCCGCGAGGCGATGGCCGCCCGACTCGGGACCGAACGCAGCGCGGTCGACCGCGCCAGCACGATCGGGATACTCGGCCTGACGCGGGCGTTCGACCGCGCTGATCGCCTCTCGCTCGCGCTGCAAGCTCGGTGTTTCGCGTGGAATCCTACGCTCCCGCCGCTCTCCTTTTCGTATATTGACTATCCCGTCCTCGTGATCGCCGTCGCTCTCGCGTTCTCGGCGTTCGTCTAGCTCGGTCGGTTTCGAACGATACGTTCGACAGAGACGCCGGATACGGCGCGAACGTGCAGTGAGAACGGGACGATCTTCGCGACCCGGAATCGAGAACTCGAGCGAGAACGCTTCCTCGTCGTCGACGGCGTTCCGCCGCGGTTCGTCGCGATGATGTCTCGTAGTTGGCCGACCGTGGCGGCATGTCCGAGAGGACCAGCTCGACGAACTCCTCTTCATCCATGTTAATCGCTTGTCGTGACGAGGTCACCGATCGGCGCGGTGGACGTGCCGTCGATCAGGGAGGTGGTCATGCCCGTCGTGGCCGGGCGTGGAGACGGTCTCGATGGTCGTGTCCCCGACCTCGGTGGTCTACCGGCGCGCCGCCGACGGACCGACTGTGTCGCCCGATCGAGGGATACACCAACGAATGAACGAGGCGGCACGGGGTCCGCGACCGTCCACGACCACCTCGAGACGCTCGAGCACGCGGTAGAACCGTCACTCGAGATTTCGCCGTACTCCTCCGTCGATAGCCGCTTGATCACGGGAACACTCTATTTGATATCGCAACATGTGATTTACCACGGGCGCTGGCTGGCGATTAGCCCCGGTTGAGTCGGCCGGATCGCAGCAGTAGCTCGAGCCTCGAGTCGCTCACAGCTTCATCGGACGTTCATGCCACCGTTGGCTGCCGGACAGTGATCTCGGCGGAACCCGGCCCAAATGAGTCGTCAACCCGGAAGACAACAAGCCCCTCGTTGAAATCGATTGCTGGACGTAGCGAATCAGCGTCCCGAGTTATTCCCCTTGGATCCGCTTCTCACGTTGTCCATTGAACAGTAAGCCGCTTCGAGTCGTCACTCTGTTCGTAATGTGCGTCGCCAAAAGAGCCGGTGAAGGGATTTGAACCCTTGACCTAATCCTTACGAAGGATTCGCTCTGCCAGTCTGAGCTACACCGGCACACTCTCTTCGCTCGTGTCCCGTGCATCGGCGACGACCGTCGCCTCAACACCGGCGCGAGTGCATTCATTTGTAGGACCGATACCAGCCATAAGGATTGCGAATCGGTGCGCTCGTGCCACGGGAATACGTGTCAGATTACGGGCTTCGTCTCTCCTGATTACCGCTCGAGGCGAACGTCCAGACAGACGTTCAGCTCATGGGGGGCGTAGGACCGGACGGTGTGGCGGGTTTCGACGGTGACCGCGTACTCGGGTTCGGCGGCCGCGCGAATCGCGCGTTCGCCCGGGCCGAACGGATCGTCCTCGTGTTGGATGTCGTAGTAATGGAGGGTACAGTCGTCGCTGGCCAGAGTGACGGCCGACTCGAGGAAGTCGTCGGCGCTGTGGGGGAGGTTCATCACGATCCGGTCGGCCCAATTTTCGTATTCGGCGGCCACCTCGCGCACATCGTCGTTAATGGCGGTCACGCGGTCCGCGACCCCGTTTCGGCGGGCGTTCTCACGGAGGTAGTCGATCGCCTCGGCGTTGATGTCCACGCCGACGCACGTCGCGCCGCGTTTCGCGAACGGGATCACGAAGGGGCCGACGCCGGCGAACATATCGAACGCGTGCTCGCCGTCGGCTCGCGGGCCCTGCCCGCTCGCACTTTCCGAGGCCCGTTGGGCCTCGCTGACCTGCTCGGCCACGCGGTGGCGCTCGGTCGCGAGCCGCGGCGAGAAGTAGACCGTCGCGAGATCCAGTGCGAACTCGCAGCCGTACTCGCGGTGGACGACCGTCGTGTTCTCGCCGGCGAGCAATTCCCAGTCGCGCACGCGCGTCTCGCCTTTGACTTTCGAAGCCTTGTTCAGTACCGTTTCCGCGGGGAGATCCGACTCGAGGATCGCATCGGCGATCTCGCGTGCACGTTCGGGATCGTCCTCGTCGATGAGCGCGGCCTCGCCGAGTCGCTCGTAGGTGGGGTCGAACGCGAGGAGATCCGCGGGCGTCGTCTGCTGCTCGCGCTCGGTGACTGTCCGGGGAACGATCTCGCACTCCTCGAGCACCGCTGACGCGGCGTCGGGGTCGGTGATCGGAATGTAGAGCTGGCCGTCTGCGACGCTGATCTCGTAGGTGTCGTCGATCAGATCCGCATCGGCGAGCGACGAGCGCGTCGCTTCCCCCGCTTCACGCGCGACGCGGACGCACGGCACTTCCATACACGAACTGGCCGGCGCGCCGCCGTAACGCTGACGTTTCAGTGTCGATCCGCATTCGTTCCGATAAACCAAAAAGCGCTATAGCAATTTCTCGCTGCTAGATGTTGAGACTACAGTGGGTTTAGCGGGGCTGTGATGCGTGAATTTGACCGATTCGGTCAGCGGAAACTACCTCAAATCGCTCTCTAAACGGCCATTCTTGTTACACTGCCAATTATATGGGCGAATTTTCGAGACGTCCAGCAGTGTAGCCACTCAGACGGCGCGCTAACCCGAATAGAGCACCTCACTACCCGATTCCTGTCTCCTTCTTCAGCAGCGTAAGCGTGTTGTCCGCTGTAATCAGCGGCGAATGTTCATACTCATCGGTCAACTCGACCTGTACGAGCAGATCGACTGCTCGCCAGATAGAGTACAACAGACAGGCGAACGCGAAGTAGAAGAATCGGAGTCCGAAATCCTTCGAGGTCGTCGCGGCCATGAACTGCTTGATCGATTTGTAGCCGCTCTCAATCTCCCACCTGTAGCCGTACTCGGTGAGGTGGCCGCTGCCTCGGTTTGTCATAAACACCGAGTACTGCCGGTAGTCGTCGTGTTCAGAATTCTCCTTCCGACGATAGATCAGCGTCGTCTCGTGCCACTCGTTGTTCCCGAGGTGGAGCTTCCGGTCGGTTTCGTATCGGCTCTGATCCCGTTGGAGCATCCGCTTGACCTGGGCTTTCTCGCTGGTCTGCATCCGCTTTGGAACGACGTAGGAGAGCCCGCGCTGGCTGATCATCTCCAAGACATGCTGACTATCGAACTTCCGGTCCATCAGCACGTTATCGACATGGACGAACTCTTCAGCCGAATCCAGCAAGTCCTCGACGCTGTCTTTGCGTGACTCGCCTTTCCGTACCGGGCGGGCATCAAGAACGAGAGGGACGGCGTTACCGACCAGTTGGACTGTCGCCCACTGATAGGCGTACTCGTCGGTCTTTTCTTTCGTCCCAATAATCTCGTCCTCGTGACCGCTTCGGTCCCCCGTGAAGGAGTCGGCTTCAGTGATGTCGATTGCGATGATTCCCGCCCGGAAGAATTCCGCTGTCTCCGCAACTTCGTTCAGAAGCCTATTGATGGCCTGGCGGTACATCTCGCGAACCAGTTCAATCGAGAGGTCACGAATATGTTCACGGTGGGCGTGCCCCAGCGGCGTCCGATCCCGAGTCGATTCGTAGACGAAACTGCGAGCCCCTTCGTTCGCAGCTAGCTTCTCACGAAGTCCGAGATCCGTCTGTAAGTCCCAGTAGGTGTTCTCGTGGATCTCGCAGCCGTCGCCACGACTCAGTGAGAATGCTGGAAAGACAACACGGCCAACGCGGTCTGTGATCTTCTCCGCTTGCTCCAAGATACTTTGCTCGTCCGGTATTGAATCTATATCGTCGCTATCCCGGTACCGGAACTTCCGTTGAGGGTCGCGTGTGACCGAAACACCCGCATTTTGGGCTTTGATGAGAATCGTCCGAGCGGCCGTCTCGACGGTTTCGCGAAGATCTGATTCATTGGCAGTAGAATTTCGGGCCGACTCACGTGATCGAAACCTTCGGCTTATCCCTCTTAGAGCCCACCAGTAAAACATGATATACGATGCCTGATGGCTCTCGCGACACACAGATAGGGCAGATCGAGCTGGTCGCATCAGGGATCCCCGAGTTGGACGGGCTACTCAACGGCGGGTACGTCCGGGGCCGGACATATCTTCTCCAGGGGGTTTCGGGAACGGGGAAGTCGCTTCTCGGACAGCACTTCCTGCGGACGGGACTCGATGCCGACGAGACGGTCGTCTACATCCACGGTGAGGAGTCTAGACAAGACATACTCGTCAACGCAGCACAGTTGGGTGTCGACATTCGGGACGCCGAGTTTCTCGACATCGGACCCGGGACGGACTTTTTCGCCGAGGACAAGTCGTACAACTTGGTCGAGGCAACCGAGGTCGAATCCGAGCGGTTCACGCAGGACATCAAACAGGTGATCGAGGACGTCGACCCGGCCCGGATTCTCATCGATCCGATCACACAACTACAGTACGTGGAACAGGACCAATACCAGTACCGGAAGCGGTTGCAATCGCTCATCCGGTTTCTTCGGGACCGACAGGTGACAACAGTCGCGACGCGAACACTCAACAGGGAGAGTACTCCCGAGTCCACGCACGACGATTTCGAATCACTTAGTGACGGCGTTATCAACCTGTATCTCGACGAGCACGAACGTCGGATCGCGGTCCCGAAACACCGTGGCCTCGGACAGGTTGACGGCACCCACGGGCTCGAAATCCACAAGGATGGGATGGAAGTCTACCCACAAATCATTCCAGAACACGACAACCGAACGTTCGATCCAGAACTCATCCCCACCGGACACGACGCCCTCGACGATCTCCTCGGTGGCGGACTCGAACGCGGTACCGTCTCGTTCATTAGCGGTCCGACCGGCATCGGAAAGTCGACCACCGGCGCACAGATACTCTCGGGTATCGTCGAACACGGGGGGACGGCACTCGGATACCTTTTCGAGGAGTCTATCGATCAGTTCGTTCATCGTTCGGAAGCCCTCGGACTCCCGATCTCCGCGATGCAGGCCCAAGGATCGCTGCAGTTGACAGAGACCGAACCCCTCGTGCGTTCGGCCGAGGAATTCGGCCAGCACGTCCTCAACCAGACCGAAGAGTACGCGCCGGACGCTGTGTTCATTGACGGCTTATCGGGCTACAAGATCTCTCTCCAGGGCGACGACCAACGGCTTGCTCGCCGCCTTCACGGCCTCACCCGGGTACTCAAGAACCGTGGTATTGCAGTCATCGTCACTGACGAAGCAGACCGCCTTACCGGCATCCCGAAAGCCACCAGTACGAACACGAGCTACATCGCGGACAACATCGTGTTTCTCTCCTACGTGGAAGTCGACGGCGAACTCGACCGAGCGATCGGAGTCATAAAGAAGCGACTCGGGGATTTCGACAACCGATTCCACCGGTTCTCCATTGTGTCCGGCGAGGGAATGGTCATCGAGGGACCGTTCGACAACGTTCGGGGGATTATGCAGGGCACTTCAGCATCTCGCACCCAGGACGGGCACAACCAGACGACTGATCAGCCATGACCGACCGGTCAGACAGCCAGGATGGGGGACGACACACGATACAACTCCTGGTTCACGGAGACAGCGATCGGGAAGCCCTCGAAGAATTTCTCGACGGACGGTACGACATCATCGATGATGACACCCTCCAACCCGTCGATTGTTACCTCGTCGGTGAGCAGATGGTGCCAACGTATCGTGACGCGTTACGGGAGCACAAACAAGAGGAGCATCCGACCTTCACTCCCGTACTGCTGATTCAACAGGAAGGATCGAGGGGGAGGGTCCCACTGCCGTCCGAGCAGAACGGTGACGGCCCACCGCTTATCGACGAAGTGATGTCAGCACCCGTCGACCGGATGACCCTGTTTCGTCGGGTAGGGAACTTGCTGGCCCGGCGCGAACAGTCAGTTGAGTTGTCCGAGCGCTACGAGGACATCCAGACTCGGTTCCAGCGGCTATTCGATTCCACGAATGACGCGCTCTTGGTGGCTGCGCCTGCCAGCGACGAGATCACCGAGTGCAATCCAGCAGCGTGTGATCTCGTGGGATACACACGCGAGGAATTGCTTTCGGTATCCCCGGCTGAGGCGATCCATGCGGACGACCGTGAGCGGTTTCACTCATTCCTCCAGGACGTACAGGTGGCCGGTCAAGGATCGACCGACGACCTCACGTGTCAGACGAAGGAGGGAGAAAAACGGCAACTAGAGGTGTCGGCTGCGACGCTCGAAGACACCGAACAGTCACCGATAATCCTCTCGGCCCGGGATGTGACCGAACGGAAGGAGTACGAACAAGAGATCGAACTGAAGTCACGGGCGATGGACGAAGCACCCGTCGGGATCACGATTACCGATCCCGACCGAGAGGACAACCCGATGGTCTACGTGAACGAGGGATTCGAAGCGCTGACCGGGTACTCCAAGGCGGAAGCGGTCGGTCACAACTGTCGGTTTCTCCAGGGCGAGGCGACGCGAGAGCAACCCATTGCCGAAATGCGGAAGGCTGTTGACGAAGCCGAGCCAGTGTCCGTGGAACTCCGGAACTACCGAAAGGACGGCAGCCAGTTCTGGAACCGCGTCAGTATCGCGCCGGTAAGAGACGACGACGGCACCGTCACTAATTACATTGGGTTCCAGAAAGATATCTCCGAGCGCAAAGAGCACGAGCAGGACTTGCAGCTGTTCAGGAAAGCTGTCGAGAACGCGGGACATGCCGTCTTCATCACCGACAGAGAGGGAACGATCGAGTACGTGAACCCAGTGTTCGAAGCCCGATCCGGCTACACACGTGCCGAAGCTGTCGGTCGGGCGTCCCGCATCCTCAAATCGGGCAAACAGGACAGCGAGTTCTACGAACGAATGTGGCGAACGATTCTCGCGGGCGACCAGTGGGACTCCAATCTGATCAATCGCCGCAAGAACGGGGAGCTATACCATGTCGATCAGACGATCTCGCCGATAACGAACGACGCAGGAGAGATCACGCATTTCGTCGCGCTCGAATCCGACATGACGAACCGGCGGCTGCGTGAACAGCAACTCGAGGTTCTCAATCGTGTGTTGCGCCACAACCTCCGGAACGGAATGAACATTATCGAAGGCCGTGCGACGATGCTCCTGGATGCGCTTGACGACGAACCGCTCCTGACACACACGAGAGCGATCGAAGAACAGTCAGCGGCATTGTCGAGCCTGAGTGATCAAGCCGGGACTGTGCGGTCACTGTTCGACAATGAATTCTCCGGTGAGACCGTCTGCGACATACCGCAACTACTGAACGAGGTCGTCGACGAGTTCTCGGACAGGTATCCCGACACGGTACTCACGGCCAGCACCCCCGATTCTGTCTACGCCCGGGCAGACAATCGGTTGAAAACGGCACTGTCAGAACTGATAGGAAACGCAATCATCCACAACGACCAGCCCACTCCAGAGATTACGGTTACTACCAGATCACCGAATGAAGACCGAACCGGCGAGTGGGTCGAAATCGTGATTGCGGATAACGGACCAGGGATCCCGGATCAGGAACAGAAGACGATTGAGTCAGGTGAGGAAACGCCGCTGCAACATGGAAGTGGCCTCGGACTGTGGATTGTCTACTGGACTGTGTCACTGTTCGGGGCCGAAGTCACACTCGAGGACAACTCGCCGCGTGGAACACGCGTTGTATTGAATCTCCCTCGGGCGTCCGTCGACTCCTCACGTCAGGTCACGCCCGTCGATCACCACTGACCGCCGGACATACTCACGCCGGACCCGAGAGACAGATAGACAGCACCCTATCGACGCGGTTTTCGAGCAGCGGGACCAGTTTTTGCCACGCGAGTAAACGATACCGGGTAGACGATATTGGACATTATTATACTCCCCACACCAATTGACACCAATGGAAGACGCTGAGACGTCGAAAAACCGGAGTGAGAATCAGGCCGACCGGTATCAGAGGCTCGTCAAAGAGTCCAACGATGTCGCCACGATCATCGACACAGACGGAACGATAACGTACGTAAGCCCCGCCGTTACCCGAGTTCTCGGCTACGATCCGGAGGAATTAGTCGGAAGCACCGGATACGAATACGTGCATCCCGACGACCAGGAGCGAAACGCCGATGCAGTCGAAGCCGTTGTGGAGACCCCGGATGAACCCCAAACCGTCGAACTCCGATTCAAACACGCCGATAGCACTTGGTGCTGGATCGAGGCGACAATGCGGAATCGACTCAAAGACGATGTCATTGAGGGTATTCTACTCAACAGTCGGGAGATCACCGAACGGAAAGAACAAGAACGCGAACTTCGCGAACTCGCCCGGGAGTACGAGGCCCTTCTAAACAACGCAGAGGACGCGATTTTCTTTTTGGATGTCGACATTTCGGGCGATATTACGTTTCAGTTCGACCGCCTCAGTCCGGCATACGAGCGACAGACCGGGATTACGACCGAACAGGTTCGTGGACAGACGCCACGCGAGGTGTTCGGTGAGGTACGGGGAGCGGAACTAGAGGCGAACTATTACCGCTGTGTCAAGGCTGGTGAGCCGATCTCGTATCAAGAAGAGTTCGAGATCGACGAAGGGGCACGCATCTGGCAGACAAGCCTCGCGCCGATTACCACCAACGGTGAAATATCTCGCCTCGTTGGAATTACCCGGAACGTCACTAACCGCGTCAAGCGGGAACGACATGTCCGTCGTCAAAACGAGCGACTCGACGAGTTTGCGAGTGTCATCTCACACGATCTTCGCAATCCGCTAAACGTTGCACAGGGCCGCGCAACGCTTCTCGATGAACAGACGGAGAGCGAACACACTGGTCCGCTCGTACGGGCGCTCGCCCGGATGGAGGAGATCGTCATGGACACGTTGACGCTCGCTCGACAAGGCGACACGATAGACGAAATGGGGTCGGTCAGTTTGACTGATCTCGTCGGGAAATGCTGGGGAACGGTAGACACAGGCCAGGCGACCCTCGACATAGCTGATGAGGTGATGTTCAAAGGTGACGGTGATCGGTTGCAACACGTGTTCGAAAACCTGTTCCGAAACAGTATTGAACACGGTGACACGGACGTGACCGTTCGTGTCGGATCTGTCGACGAGGACACCATCTACGTCGAAGACGATGGGTCTGGGATTCCCGCAGACAGCCGCGACGAGATTTTCGAACCGGGCTATTCGTCGACGAGTGGCGGCACCGGCTTCGGAGGCTCTGTTGAAACCCTTAGTGAGTTACAGATTCAGTTGGAAGCTTGCGTAGATGCAGACCCTCCCAAAGTCTCGGTTGCTCCAATTTGTCGAGCAAGCATTTCACCTTGCCCAGCGAGCAGTCTCACGCTATTCCTCAAAGTACTCGAAACAACGTTACACGCTTCATCAGCACGTTGTTCTGCTATGTCTCAAAGTTCGGAAGAACACGACCTATCGAACACTTCTCGACGAACTCATCGAAATGCCTCGTATTCGGAATGCAATCAACCTCACTGAACTTCCTGCCCCATCAACGCTGTGTAAAGCGTTTGATAGACTCGATATGGCTGTCTGGCGGGTGCTTCTCAACCTCTCCGTTTCACTGCTTCCAACTAACGGTGTCGCAGGTATCGACGCTTCTGGGTTCGACCGCAGTCACGCCTCGAAGCACTACACGAAACGGGCGAAGATGACGATTCAGCAACTGAAAGTCACGCTCTTAGTCGATACGAGAGCAAACGCAATTCTCGATCTCCACGTCACAACAACCCGAAAGCACGATACGCAGATCGCACCGGCACTCATCAACCGCAATGCAGCTGAAGTCGGAGTGTTGCTTGGAGACAAGGGATACGACGATCAGCAGATTCGGGCAACGGCCCGCGAAAATGAGATCCGCCCACTGATCAAACACCGTGAGTTCTCCTCATTGCAGAAAGCGTGGAATGCTCGGCTAGATTCCGACCTCTACGGCCAGCGGAGCCAGAGCGAAACGGTGAACTCTCGACTCAAGCGTAAGTACGGTGCATTCGTCCGTTCACGACGCTGGTGGAAGCAGTTTCGTGAACTCGCCCTTGCGTGTCTCGTCCACAATCTCGACCGAACTCTCTAATGACTACTCAAGCCTTGCTATTGATTGTCCGCGATCCGTTCGACAGCGAGTACGAGTCGATAAAAGAGGTAGACCACGAATAGTCCGATTCCGATACTAAGCAGTCCACCCCATACTGCAAGCCAGAGGGTGATATTAGCAGTAACAAGAACACTATACAGGAGGGAAACAAGGAGGAGGCCGGCGATGGTGGGCACAGTAAACCGGGGAACCTTGGTTTGCAGGTCGGCAACGCTCATAGGATCTAATGAGGGTACAACTAGAATAAATCTTGTGAAGCGTCAGGCTCTGTTCACACCTGTAGTTGGGGAGTTTCCACGAAGAAATATATTGCAATAATAGGGTTTCAACAGAGCCGCTTCGGACTAACCATCGTAAAACGGATCGTGGAGGCTCACGGGTGGACGGTATCTGTGACAGACGGATCCGAAGGGGGGGCACGGTTCGAGATGTCTCAATAAAGAGATTGCCAGTACTCATGCACGCTCTGTTTACGGACGTCCCACGCTGCCGTGCGCGGGGTCCTTCACGCTATCCGGACACAGAGTCTTCAACAGATTCTCCCGCTCTGACGCCACGCGTATAGTTTTCCGTGACAGTTCCGGGCCCTAATTCGGCGCCACGGTTCGGGTATCGTGGTTAACACCCTGGTCCAATCAAATCAGGATACATGATCGGCTTCCAGTAGATCCGGAACCGTATGCATTGAGACGACCAGTCTCAACTGGTGCTCGCTGCTGGGCGCGGGAGCCAAGAAAATTGACTACGTAGGTGAATAGAAGCGCGCGCCACCGAACGTCGATTGGTCAGTCCAAGCGGTCCATGGTTTTTCGATATCGATCGGCATCTCATTTCACGATTCTCGAGCGAGGTACTCGAGCGCCTCCTCGTCGCTCACCTGCCCGAAGGTCCGGTAGTACTGGCCGACGGCACGGAAATCCGCGGGCGTCTGGATGGCGATCACCGCGTCTGCCTCGCGCTCGAGGTCATCGATGGCCCGCGGGGAGCCGACGGGAACGGCTACGCCGACCCACTCCGCGCCGGTCTCTTGCACCCGTCGGAGACAGGCCGTCGCGGTCGCCCCGGTCGCGACGCCGTCGTCGACGATCAGGACTCGCTTCCCCTGCAGGTCGGGTAGCCCGTCCGTATCACGGTAGCGATCGGCCTTTTCGCGCGCGTTGTCGGCTTCCTCGGCCCGGATCTCTGCGAGGTACGCTTCGGAAACGTCGAGCCGATCGATCAGGTCGTCGTTCTCCCAGACGCTGCCGTCGCTGGCGACCGCGCCAAGTGCCACTTCGGGGTTCTGCGGTGCGCCCATCTTGCGCGCGACGACCACATCAAGGTCGGCCTCGAGCGCGTCGGCGACCGGTTGCGCGACCGGCAGGGCACCCCGAGGAATCCCGAGGACGACGTCGACCGCGAGGTCGCGGCGCTCGAGTTCCGCTGCGAGGCGTTCGCCGGCGTCGGTTCTGTCGTCGAACATGAGCCTGTTGGGCAGTACGGTGTCGACGTACTACGCGCTTGCGCCGCATACGCCGACGCGATCCGATAGCCGTTCCAGAGCCGATTTCGCCGACCGATCGAGCGTTACGGGTCACGTCGCCGCTGAAGCCGCCCGCGAACGATCGGCGTCACCGGGAACACTCCGACGCTGACTCGCTCGATCTCGAGGACGTCGAACGCGTCGTGTCCGACGAAGCGCTCGACCGTCTCGCGGTTCAACTGACAGCCGCCCGCAGCGCGTTCCCACAGCGGCGTGAGGGCGTCCTGCGCTCGAGCCCGCCAGCCGTCGTTACGGACGTGCTCGAGGAAGCGCAGTTCACCGCTCGGTCGCAGGACGCGCGCGACCTCCTCGAGCGCCGTCTCGGGGTCGGCGATGGTACAGAAGACCAGACTCGAGAGGACGACGTCGAAGCTGTCGTCGGCGTACGGTAGTGACTCGGCGTGGTCTCCGCGGAGGTGAACCTCTAGGCCGGTTCCCCGCGCCTCACGGGCGGCCCGGCGTCGCATGTGCGGATCCGGTTCGATCGCGTGGTACTCGAGGTCGTCGCCGGCGGCGGCCACGTACGGAATCATTACGCCGTTGCCCGCGCCGATATCGAGAACGCGACCGGAGAGGTCGGCCGCGAGGTACTCGCGGTGGGGGCCGATCAGAAACCGATCCGGCATAAATCGATCGTACAGCGCGGCGAACGCGGGGTGTGAGATCGTCCGATCGCCCGCGGCGCACCGTGGAGTACTGTCTGTCATCGTGCCACTCGGCCTAACGGACGGTGACCTGACTAAAACTCGTTTTCCCGTCGGTGCTCGAACTCGTCGCGATCGGTTTCGGGACGGATATCGATCGGTGTCCTGATCGGCAGAGAGGATAGTTAGTACGTTTCAGCTCAATCGATCAACCGACGGCGGTGGCGCGCGCTGGGCTGCGGTGAGCGACTAGCGAACCGCAATCCAAAATCGTGCGAGGGATGAGTGAGCGAGCCTGCGAGCGAACGAATCGGCTGGGGAGGGCGTGGCGATCCCCTGTTGCCACGATAGCAGGACGACTCTTCTCACTCTCAGCCGGTTGGAGTAACCGTGACAAGGAAACGGAAATCAATCGGGGTTCGATCCATCTGCTCACTTACGGCCAGAGACCGCGCATCTCGTGGGCCTCGGAGACCCGATCGAGCGCGACGGCGTACGCCGCATCGCGCCAGGAGACGTCCCGCCGTTCAACCTCGTCTTTGAGGGTGGTCCAGGCCGTCACCATCTCGGACTCGAGTTCATCGTTGACCCGCTCGAGTGACCACGTGCGACGGTTGATGTCCTGGAGCCACTCGAAGTAGCTGACCGTGACGCCGCCGGCGTTCGCGAGGATGTCTGGAATCACGCAAATTCCGCGGTCCCCGAGGATCGCGTCGGCGGCGAACGTCGTCGGGCCGTTTGCCCCTTCGACGACGATGTCGGCCGCGATGGCGTCGGCGTTATCGGCGGTGATGACGTTGCCGACGGCCGCGGGAATCAACACGTCGACGTCCAACTCGAGCAGTTCGGCGTTCGAGATCCGGCGCGGTCCGTCGGGTCCCCCTTCCAGGGTGGCCGCGAACTGCGTGACGGCCTCCGGCTCCTCGTCGTGGGACGGGATCGCGTCGACGTCGACCCCGTCTGGATCGTAGACCGCGCCATTGACGTCGCTGACGGCGACAACCGTCGCGCCCCACGCCTCGAGCAGGCGCGCGGCGTTCGCGCCGACGCTGCCAAAGCCCTGGACGGCGACGGTCGTCTCGGCGAGCGGGTAGTTGTAGTACTCGCAGGTCTCCCGCGTGACGATCGCGACGCTCCGACCGGGCGCTTCCTCGCGGCCGAAACTCCCGCCGATGACCGGCGGTTTGCCGGTGACGACGCCGGGGATGGTCTCGCCTTCCTGCATGCTGTAGGCGTCCATCAGCCAGGCCATCGTCTGCGGGTCAGTACCCATATCCGGTGCTGGGATGTCCGTGTTCGGTCCGATCACGTCGCGGATCTCCTGTGCGAATCGACGCGTGAGCCGTTCCGTCTCGTCGTCGCTCAGCGACTTCGGGTCGACGACGATACCGCCTTTCGCGCCGCCGAAGGGGAGATTCATCACCGCGCACTTCCAGGTCATCCACATCGACAGCCCGACGCACTCGTCGCGGGTCACGTTGGGGTGGTAGCGCAGGCCGCCCTTGTAGGGGCCGCGGACGCTGTCGTGGTGGGCCCTGTAGCCGGTGAAAACTTCGAGCGAGCCGTCGTCGCGTTCGAGGGGGATCGTCACCTCGTGGACCGCTGTGGGGTGGGAGAGACGTTCGATGACGGCGTCGTCGATATCTAGCTGTGCGGCGACGCGATCCAGCTGTCGGCGCGCGGTCTCGAGTGCGGTTTCGGCGTCGGTCGATTCAGCCGTCGCTTCTCGGGTCGGCGGCGAAGAACGGTCCTGAGAGGCCATACTTATTCGATCGGTGTCCCTCGATTGCGCATTTCGGCACCGCATTCGGGACAGGCGTCCGGAGCAGTCGCACGAACGACGGTTCCACAGTCGAAGCATTCGTAGGTCGATTCCGCCTGCGGGTCGACTTCGGCGTCTTTGTGGTTCATGGGAGAGACGACTGACGAGGTGACAGGGCACTCGTCCACCAAGGAATACAAGGTATATTAGGATGAGTATATCCGTCAGATAACTAGCGTCGACAAACGAGAGGGGGTCACTATTCAACCCCTTCCGATCGAGGTTCCGGCAGTCCGTTTTCGTCGAACACGACTTCGAAGAGCGTTCGCTGCACGTGCCGGACATGCCGGTAGAACGCTGCCGGCGAAATTTCGAGGGCGTCGGCGACGTCTTCGCCCGAATTCTCGCGCGGCGATTCGAAGTAACCGCCGTAGTACGCGAGCGTGACGACCTCGAGCTGGCGATCGGTAAGCCGATCGTGCAGCTCCGAGCGGAGGTCCCGCGGCGTCGTCCGTTCGACGGTCCGTTTCGATCTGAGCTCGACGTCCGAGAACGCCGTCGAGACGATGTCGGCGCTTTCCCTCGCGTCGGCCGATCGGGGAACGTCGATCACGACCCGGGCGCTCGAAGGGGTCGCTTCGACGCCCCGTAACACCGCCCCGTGATCCGCGAGCCGATCCGCGAGCACCGGACGGGAGAGATGCAAGAGGACGCCACCGCCGACGCCATCGTCGGTGTCGATGGTCTCGCTGTCGGTGGTCTCGGCGTCACTAGTATCGGCATCGGCAGTCGGCTCGCTGTCGCCGTCTCCGCCGCCGTATTCGTCCGTGTGAATGACCTGTGCGCGCTCGACGCCGACCAGCTCCGCGGCCGCAGTCGCGACGGCGGCCGGCGGCGCGCCGTCGACGGTCGCGACCACCGACGCGCCCCGTTCGTGCTGGCGAACGACGCCGTCAGAGGAGAGCACGCAGTCGGCCACTCGAGCGAGTCGTGCGAAGACGAACGTCTCGTCGGCCACCTCGAACTCGAGTCGCGTGTTCTCGTCCGAGACCAGCGCACGCTTGCGTTCGACCGCGGCGATCGCGGACGCGATCGTCTCGCCGAGTTCCGCGAGCACGGCGCGGATCATGTCGTCGAACGCGTCGGGACGGTCGGCGTAGACCGTCAGGACGCCGTACGTGAACTCGTCGTACGACAGCGGGACGCTCGCGGCCGACTGATACTCGCGGGCGAGCGCTTCGGAGCGCCACGGTTCCTCGCGGAGTCCGTCGGCGACGTTCGAGACGACGGTCGCCTCGCGATCGGCCGCCGTCCCGACCGCGGGTTCGTTCGCGTCCGCGAGCGAGAGCGAGACGCTATCGAGATACTCGCTGCCGTTGCGTGCGCCACCGTGAGCGCGCGGCTCGAGGCGATCGCCGTCGGCGTCGAGCTGACCGATCCAGGCGAACGAGAACCGGTCGGCGGCCGTGAGTCGATCGCAGACCGCTCGTTCGATCTCGGCGCGGGTTTCCGCCTCGACCAGTGCCTGATCGAGTTCCCTGATAATCTCGTTAATCCGGTTGAGTCGGGTGAGCTGCCGATTTCGGCGCTTGAGTTCGCGATCTCGCTCGCGCAGCGTTCGCTCTCGTTCGACCCGGTCGAGCGCCGCTTCCGCGGTCGCCGCCAGCAGGTCGGTCACCTCCCGGGAGACGTCGTCGAACGCACCCGACGCAGTCGACCCGACGACGAAGACGCCGTGGTCGCCGAGCGGGACGTACGCGGCGCTTCGCAGGTCGGTCTCCGGATTCGAGAGCGACGCGGCGTCGTGAACGTCCGCGAAGAACTGGCTCTCGCCGTCGATGAAGACACGGCCCGGAATGCTGTCGTCCGTCGCCCGGTGGTCGTGGATCGGTCCGTGTAACCGTTCCATGCCCGACGAGGACGCGGCCGGTCGTAACACGTTCACGTCCGTATCGAACAGGTACGCGGCGCTCGCCTCGAGGTCGAGGACGTCCGTCGCGTCGTCGACGATGATGTCGGCGATCTCGCGATCGGTTTCGGCGTAGAGGAGTTCGCGAGCAGTCCGATGGAGCGCCGTCAGCGCCTCCTCGCGGCGCTTTCGCTTCGTGATGTCTCGGCAGCTGTAGAGGGTCGTCCCGCCCTGAATCGAGACTTCGCGGACGTTGACCAGCAAGGTGTGCTCGCGGCCCGCGCGGTCGGTCGCCGTACACTCGATGTTGGTCAACACGCTCGCCGACTCGAGTTCGTCGCGGTCGAAGAGGTCCGGCTCGAGCAGCTCATCGATCGTCCCCATCTCGTGAATCTCGTTGTCGGAGTAGCCGAAGATGAAGTGGACGTTCGGACAGACGTAAGTGAACTTACCGTCGTCGTCGGTGATGAGGACGGTATCGGTCATGTTGTTGAGCGTCACCCGGTGGAGTTCCTCCGATGCTCGCAACTCCCGCTCGAGTCGGGCCCGCTCGGTGACGTCGCTCGCCCGTGCGAGCAGCGAGACGATGTCACCGGACGCGTCGCGGACCGGCCGGATGGTCACTTCGAAGGTGGAACCGTCGGTCGGGTCGGCGGGCTCGCTCGCGGAGCCGTCCTCCTCACGGCCGGTTGCACCGGTATCAGCTGTACCCGTGCCATCGGTGCGGATCTGCGTCAGCTCTCGGTGTGCGATCTCTCCGCTCCGCGCTCGGTCGATCGCTTCCCGGAGCGCTGTTCTTCCGTCTGCGGTACACTGCCACCAGGGAAGCGCCGCGAACGGCCGGCCGCGGACGTCGCTCGCGGTCGCGCCGATTGCCTCGAGTGCGGGTTCGTTGGCCCGTCGGACGGTTCCGTCCGGTTCGAGCACCCACGAGTGCGTTTCCGCCCCCTCGAAGATCGCGTCGAACTGGCGCGCGCGCTCTCGTTGCTGCCGTCTCTCGCGCCCCTGCGAGAGCGCCCGTTCGATCGCCGCTTGGCAGTCGTCGCTCGAGCCGTCGCCGGTCCGATCGCGCGGCACGTACGCCGTGACCCCCGTCGCAATCGCCTCGCTGGCCAGTTCTTCGTCGCCCTCGGCCGGCGCGAGCACGACCGGAAGATCGGGGTCGCGCTCCCGAACCGCCTCGAGGAGGTCCAGTCCGGACGTCTCCGCGTCTGAAAGGGACTGTGCGGTTAGGAGGCAGTCGATGTGGTCCGTCTCGAGTCGCTCGAGCGCCGCGGTCGCGGTCGGCACCGCGACCACCTCGAGCGCGTCGTCCCCGAGGGCGGCCGAGAGGACACCGGCTCTCGGTTCGGGCGGCTCTACGACGAGGAGTCGGGCCTCGTCGAGCGTCCGTGTAGAATCCATTCGTTTCCCATATGAGCCCCTGAAGATAGAACCTATCGCTCCGTTGGGCGGTCGACGCCGACCGATACTCGGTCACCGCTTGAGGACGCGCGACGAATGGCGTGGCTTTTCACGACGACGGAATCGACTGCCGGGCGCGATTTATCGCTCGAAAAAGTCTCCGTTCGAAAGCGTTACAGCCGAAGCGGCCTACCGATTCTCGTCCAGGGAGACGGCCTCGTCCTCGGACATGGCGAGCCAGGCCTCGTCTCGAGCGATATCGGCGATGACGAGGTGCGATTGACCGTCGATCTCGTCGATAGCCGCCATCACATCGCTCGACCCGTCCACCTGCCGTCCGACCGGCGTCGCTTCGGGTGTCATGTTCGAGTATCTTCTCACAGACACTATGAATGTTTCGGAAGTAGCCCGATTGCTGTTTGGATTTCGGAAATAATGCGCCTATTTCTGTTACGCTCTATTCAAATCTGGAACGCTGATCGAATACCGGAACTCGAACCGAGCGGGGCGTCACTCGTCGGGGGCGACCGACTGAACGTGACCGACCACGCCACTTTTCAATTTCACGTGTGGGCCTTCGGGTTCGTCACCGTAGACCGTCCCAATCTCGCCGATGATTGGCTCCGTGTCCTCGGATTGTGGGTCCGCATCGTCCTGGACGATTTCGACAGCCATCCCTTGTCGCAGTTCCTCGGCGGTCGGTCGTTCGTTGGACATGGTCGGAGATGATCCGAGTATTTGGAAAAGGACACTGCCTGCAGTCGCCGCCGTCCGAGACCGTTGCGGTGATCGTCGAACGCAATCCGGAACCCGAAACTCGAACCGTAATCCGAAACACGAACCACGATCTGACAGTCGGACCGCGATCAGGCATTCGAATCGCTACCCGTTCGTCACTCCTCGTCGAACTCGAGGGCGGCGGAGTTGATGCAGTAGCGCTTGCCGGTCGGTTCGGGGCCGTCGTCGAAGATGTGGCCGAGGTGGCCGCCGCAGTCGGCACAGAGGACCTCGGTGCGGCGCATGCCGTGGCTGGTATCGGTTCGGGTCTCGATTCGGTTGTCGTCGGTGTCGTAGAAGCTGGGCCAGCCACACCCCGACTCGAACTTCGTCTCGGAGTCGAACAGTTCGGCCCCGCAGCCGGCACAGGCGTACGTGCCGTCGTCCTTGTGATCGACGTACTCGCCGCTGAACGGCGATTCGGTTCCTGCCTCACGGAGGACGTGATACTCCTCCTCGCTCAGTTCCTCGCGCCACTCGTCGTCGGTTTTCGGCCGGTGGTCTGCCTCGTTGCTCATGGCGAACGCTAGGGGAGAGACACTCAAGAGTCTGTCTGCGAACTCGGTCTCGGACCGCGACGGAGTACCGCCCTACTGGGCTCGCCGGCTCGAGGACCTGTCGTCACCGGCTGGTGATGACGTCCGTGCTCTCGCAGTCGGGACACTGCGTCATTCGGCCCAGTTTTGGGACCTCGATTCGCTGCCACTCGTCGTCCCCGCCGGGCGCTTCGAAGCCGCAGTTGCGACACCGTGACCGTTCGTGTGTGACTACGTTACTGGCCATGTCCCAACCTATG
>NZ_JBHDYC010000011.1:0-173464 GCF_041894845.1 Natrinema sp. H-ect4 | reverse complement strand
TCCCACAGAGTCACCGCTTCGGCGGTAACGCTGTGGGGTTTTCTGCAGTTATACACGCCATCGGTTGGCATACTATACGAAAGCCGCCGAATCGGTATCCAACAACACGAAGTATTTTTCGAACGGAACTCATGTAGTAGCATCCAAAAGGCCGAGACATGGATACAGGGGTAGACGATGCGGATTTCGACGCACTTTGCGAGCTTCTATCCGACTCATATCGTCGATACGTTCTGTATTACTTACTGGATAGTGAGTACGAAAACGTCGACGGAGTATCACTCCAGGTCGCTGGGTGGAAACAGGATATTCCGATCGAGACAGTTTCTGAAGACGCGGCGAACACGGTGGCACTGTTATTAGTTCACAATCATCTTCCGCGATTGGTTGAGCAAAGGTTAGTGAACTACGACCGCCGAAGTGGTAATATCATCGTGAGTGAACAATTTGATAAGATACGGCTGACAGTAGAACGTGCACGAGCGGTTGAAGATCCCGATATAACCGTCAGTAACCCTACTGAGTCGTTTCTTTACAGCGAACTATTAACCGAACGCGACGACCAGAGTCCAACGTAGCTACTTGTGTGTTAGAACTGTCCCTCGTATCGATTGGTATCGGAGAGGACCGGGTAACCAATAATGGCTGGGGAAGCCGTGGTGTTGACGAACGAAAGCGATCCGTCTACGCAGTTGATGTGCGCCCGGAACACTAACGTCCAGCCTCATCCCGTGGCGGCGTGCCGCGTCGGCTGGCTAACCCTCGTGCCGGGCGGGAGAACTCGTGGGAGTTCTCCGGAATACTATTGTCGCGTGCCCGGGTTCGCCGTACTGTCATCGCACCCGAATGGGTCTGCTCGGACGGGGACTAAAGGCACGCATCTCCCCTAGGAACGCGGCCCGTTTAACTCTTGCAGACTCGAGTCCCAGCGCGTCGTGGATAGAATACCAACAGAACCGAGATCGAACAGCCCGCGATGCTCACTCACTGTGTTTGCTCACGGCTCGCTTCGCTCACCGTTCGCATTTCTGCGGTTCTCGCTCACTGTGTTCGCTCCGAACCGCACTCGCTCAGAACTGCGCTCCCGTCGTGTGATCGGGTGCGCAGTGGCCGCGATAGTTAGAAGCCAGAGGGGTGCTTCAGTATACAGATCGCCTCGAGTATCGACTGGGATTGCAAGCAATCATCCGGGTTCCGGTGCTGTAGTGACGGTACCCTCGTTCGTCTCGAGCCACCGATCGTACGTTTCCGGTTCGACGACGACGACGTCGGTGTCCATCCGCGAGTGGCCGGCACCGCAGAATTCGGCACAGACGGCGTCGTACCGCCCGGGTTCGGAAACGATCGTGCGGGCGCGAGTATAGCGTCCGGGGAATGCGTCCTGCTTGATGCCGAGGTCAGACACGAACAATGAGTGGATCACGTCGTCGCTCGTGAGCCAGAGCGTTACGTTCTCGTCGGCGGGTATCACGATTTCGTCTTCGGTCGTGACGTTTGCTCCGGGATAGTTCGCTTGCCACTCCCATTGGTATCCGGTGACGTACACCTCCTCGTCGCCGGTCTCGGGGAGATCGGCGAACGACTCGAACCCGTCCTGACTGCGGTTGTCGCTATCGAGTGCCTGCGATGGAGAGACGTACGGGTTGACGAGGACGCTGTAGCCGGAAAGACCGACGAACAACAGAATGAGTGCCGTTGCAACGGTCCAGGTAATCTCTAAGGCGGGATCCTCCGTGGTGGGTTCGGGATCGTCGTTGTCGTGAAACTTGACGGCCGCGTAGACCAAGATTACGAGGACGAACAGCGTCAGCGGCAGGGCCACGTAGAGCAGCTGGTACTCGAGGCCGTCGATAAGTTCTCGGTTCTCCGACTGTGCAGCGGCCGTTCCCGTGAGTGCGAGGAGACTCGAAAGCGCCGCGACGGCGAGTGCGACGATCGTGCGACGGCGGCTTCCCATTGGCGGTGGTTCAATAACCGGCCTGAAATACGTCATTCACGAATTAGTAAACTTTCACGGTTTCGAACTAGTTCGGCAAGTGAAATACGATCGAGTAAATATGAGGATAAAAGAAAGTCACGAAATAGTTAGTTGATCTTTATGGGGGTCGATAATGAGTCCACCGCTATGCACGGCGATGGGCGGTGCGGTCGGGCCATCAGGGGTGGCGGACGACGATGAACCGTGCACTCGCCGAGGTCTCGTTGTTCGGGGCTGTGGTCGTTGGCTGTCTAGTAGTTGTCCTCGTCGCACAGCGGTTACGAGTCGAGCCGTCACCGGACGGCGGGTATGCAACGGGTCGTGAGCGTCGCATCGGACTCGGCGACGTGAAGGCGGCCGCCGTTCGCTGGACGACGACGACGAACCACCGCGAGATCGGGCTGCTCTACATCGCGTTCGGCACCGTCGCGGCGATCTGGGGCGGGATCGATGCGATGATGATCCGGACGCATCTGTTGACTCCGGAGGCGAACCTCTGGACCGAACAGACGTACAACGAACTGTTCACGATGCACGGGCTGACGATGCTGATCTTCTTCGTGACGCCGGTGTTTTTCGGGATCGGGAACTACTTTCTGCCACTGTTGATCGGAGCTGACGATATGGCGTTTCCGCGGCTCAACGCGATCGGATTCTGGCTGTTGCCGCCCTCATTGCTGCTCGCTCGGTTGGGGATCGTCGCCGAAGTAACGGGAGCGGTTCTGGCCGTCGTCGTCCCGACGGATTGGATCTCGGTTCTGTTAGCGTTTCAGGAGCCAGCGATCGGGTGGACGATGTATCCGCCCTTATCGCTGGCACCGAACCCGCAGACGAATTTCCTCTTGCTCGGCCTCCACTTGAGTGGCATCGCGACCACGATCGGCGCGATTAACTTCATCACGACGATCATCTACGAGCGCGACGAGTCGATCGGGTGGGCGAACCTCGACATCTTCTCCTGGAACATGCTCATCACGAGCGCGATCATCATCTTCGCGTTCCCGCTGCTTGGCACCGCGTTGCTCATGCTCCTGTTCGACCGCAATTTCGGGACGACGTTCTTCGCGGTCGAAGGGGGTGGTCCTATCCTCTGGCAGCACTTGCTGTGGTTCTGGGGCCACCCGGAGGTCTACATTATCTTCCTGCCGGCGACTGGGCTGATGAGCCTCATACTGCCAAAGTTCGTCGGCCGAAAGCTGTTCGGATTCAAGTTCATCGTCTACTCGACGATCGCCATCGGCGTCCTCTCGTTTGGCGTCTGGGCCCACCATATGTTTGTGACGGGCGTCGACCCACGCGTCCGGGCGAGTTTCATGGCGACATCGATCGCCATCGCCGTTCCCAGCGCGATCAAGGTGTTCAACTGGATCACCACAATGTGGAACGGCGACGTCAAACTCGCTGCGCCGACGATCCTCTGTGTCGGCTCGATCGGGCTGTTCATCATCGGTGGCGTCACCGGCATCTTCCTCGCGGTTATCCCGGTCGACGTCATCTATCACGGCACCTACTACGTGGTCGGCCACTTCCATCTCATTCTCATGGGGATCATTCCCCTCATGATGTTCGCCGCGAGCTACTACTGGTACCCGATGCTCACCGGCCGGATGTACGATCGCCGACTCGCGATCTTCCAGTCGTCGCTGTTGGTCGTCGGCTCCGCGCTCACGTTCATGGCGCTGATGGCGCTCGGCTTCCTCGAGCTCCCCCGCCGGTACGCGACCTACCCGGCGGGATACTCGGGGCTGCAGGTGGTCGCGACCGTCGGTGCGTTCCTCATCGGGATCAGCGTCCTCATGTGGCTCTACAACATGATCTGGTCGTATTTCCAGGGGACACCGATCGAAACCGCTGACCCCTGGGAACTGAAGGCGACGGAGCAGTTCACGCCCGAGTGGCAGTGGTTCGAGGACCGACTCGAGCGCGAGCGCGGGGTCCCGCCGAGCGAACCGGAGGAGGTGCGTCCGTCCTACGTGCCCACACAGGACGACCGGCCGCTGTCGCTGTACGGCCGTATCAAGCCGGTCGCCCGGACCGTTGCGAACGATGCCGGTACCGGTGCGGTCGGCGGCATCGTCGGGGCGATACTCATGTCGAGCGTGCTCGCCGTCGCCGTTCTTCTCGGTGCGTTCGATTTCGAGTCGTTCGCGACCCTCGCGACGTTCGTCGGGTTGCCGGCGGATCTCGCTCTCGGCTACGGGCTCTTTCTCATCGCCGGAACGACGGTCTGGCCCCTGTTGTTCCTCTCGCTGGGCGAGTACCTGCCGGGCGAGCTCACCCTCGTCACCGGACTGTGGTATGCGACGGTCATTTCACCCGGGTTCGCGCTCGCCTTCTATACCGGACAGACCGGTCTCGAACTGGTGACGTTCCTCATCTTTGTCCCGCTCGCTCACTGGATCTACGGGCTCGGACTCGCGGGAACGATTACGTATCTCGGTGGTCGTCGACGCCGTCCGTCGACGGGGGAGGACGAGCACGAATGAGCGACGGTAACGGCGCATCTCCCGGCTCGGACGAACCTCCCGCTGCCGACGAACCGACCGCTACTGACGTCCCACCCATCACCGACGAGACGGGACCGGTGGAACCGACCGCATCCGCCGAGTCGCTGCTGTTGACGTACGCTGCGCCCTTTCTCGGTGTCGTCCTGATCGCCATCGGGCTCCCCCTCGCAATCGTCGGCGGCTACGTCGTCGTTCAGGACGGCGTCGGCCTCTGTGGGGAACCCACGCTCACGACGACACCGGCCGACGAATACGAGGGGGCGTTGGCGACCATCGAGACGTTGCCCGCCGAGGAGCTCTCGGCGGCCGAACGGACGGCCCTCGAGGAGGCGATCGATAGCCCGCTTCGGGAAGGGAAGGTTACCGGCGAACTGGCGAACCGGGAGGCGCTGCTCGAGGGAGCGATCGTCGAGTACGAGGGCGATCGCTACTACGTCCAGATCGCGTCCCTGAACTCCTGCCTCGAGGTCGCCCCGTTGCTCTTCCCGATCGGTGCCATCGCAATCGTCGTGGGAATCCTCGGCGTCCTGACGCCACCGATCTATCGGAAGATGGCCGGTTTCGAGGAGCGCATGCGGAACGGTCGGACGGAGTGAGCGCGCTGCCCAGTCACGTCCGAGCGGCGAATTCGAGCGAAATCAGCGAGTTGGGTGGCTGGTGGCCAGAGCGGTCGCCAAACAGGCCGCATCGATCCGATGTTAGTCGCTCGAGTCGGACGATTCGTCCGTCCTGTTCGGCGTGTCGTTCGTCATCGGACTGGGCTGGGGTGCGATGACTTCGCCGTCGCCCGGCTGTTCGGCGGCGTAGGAGAACTGTCCCTTGCCGTCCGGGGCTTCGCCCTGGGTCCAGGGGTACTCGGGATCCGGCTGTGCCTCCCGCCTGGTCGACATGAACGTGTAGTTGAACTCCTGATTCTCCTGTTCCTGCGGAAAGCTCGCGGGCACTGGAACCGGGTCGTCGAGCGTCTCGAGGGCCTGTAGCCACTGGTTTTGGTGCATGGTGTCCCGAGCGATGAGATAGGAGAGCATGTCCTTCATGCCGGGATCGTCGGTATACTCCCAGAGCCGCGTTGCGAGGGTCCGACCGGTCGATTCGGCCATCACGTTCGCGTAGAGGTCGCCGGCGAGGTTCCCCGACGCGACGATGTAGTTGCCGGTGAACGGGGCACCGTTACTGTCGACGGGCATGGCCGATTCACCCGCCGAGAGGAACTGGCGCGGACTCTGCCCCGTCATCGCCTCGGCCGTTGCCGCGGTCTCCTGGGCGTCCTCGCTCATCTGCTGAGACGACCCCCGGAGATTCTTCGTGACGGCCGACGCGAGCATCTCGATATGGCCGAGTTCCTCGGCAGCGGTCTCCATCAGCAAATTTCGATACTCCTCGTACCCCTCGGGGAGGGCCCAGGCCTGGAACATGTACTGCATGGCGACGCGCATCTCACCTTCCTGGCCGCCGATCGCTTGCTGGAGGAGCTTCGCGAAGTGCGGGTCCGGTTCTTCGACGGTGACCTCGTACTGGAGTTCCGGTTCTTGGAAGAACATCGCACTCGTTCCTGCCCACATCCAGTGGGATAAACCACTGTTCCGGCTCCGTCTGAACCTTTTACCGACTGGTAATTGATTGATGCAGATCACTCAGATCCCGTGGAACGGACGCTGTCAGTTCCGCTACCGTCGATCAGTGGGCCACGGGGCAGTGAGACAGTAGTGAATCCGCCGAGGCCGTCCCGTCACTTGTATTCGATCGGCCACCGGGGGTTTTTCTATGCTGGCTGTGGTACAAATCGGTCCCTGAGGTGACCCTGGTGGGTAACACCGACGACAAACAACGAGCGGCGGCGACGTGTGAACACTGCGGAGAGATCGGTATCGTCCAGATCTGGCCCGACGGCACTCTCCAGCCCCTCGGCCAGACGGATTTCTGCGACTGTGCGTCTCCCACGCTCGAGGTCCTCGAGACGGATCTCGATCACGACGAGATACCGTGACCTCGTCTGCAACGGATGGGCGAAACCAGTCGGACGACCAGCCCCGTCACACCGACGCGCCGACGTAGAGGACGACGACGAGGAAGATCCAGACGGCGTCGACGAAGTGCCAGTACAGCGAGACGGTCGCGACGGACGTGTCCCGATTCGGGCCGTAGTGACCCCGAAGCGCCCGCCAGCAGAGCACGGCGATGCCACCGACGCCCAGCGTGACGTGGAGGCCGTGGAGCCCGGTCAGTCCGAAGAACGCGCTCCCGAAGATGCCACTTGCGAGCGAAAATCCCTCGTGAGCCACGAACTCGTAGTACTCGTAGATCTGCCCGGCGAGGAAGACGAGGCCGAGTCCGAGCGTCGTTCCGAGCAGCCCGATGAATCGTCGTCGGTTGTCGTCCTCGAGCGCCTTGTGCGCGTAGTGGAAGGTGACGCTGCTCGCGATCAGGATGGCTGTGTTGACGACCACGAGGGAACCGAGCAGCGGCGGGAGCGTTTCCGGTGGCCACGAGCCGATCCTGACGAAGAAGTAGTAGATAAAGAGCGCGCCGAACGTCGAGACGTCGGTCACGAGAAAGAGTAGCGTCGTCGAGACGTACGACTCGCGCGATTTGAGCGTTCCCTGTGCGTCTCGAGCCGGTGCCAGAAACGCCTGATCGACCCAGCCCGCGATGCCGGCCAGCAAGACGATCGCTCCGACGACGGCGAGGCCGATGCCGATGAGCGGCGGAACGAGGCCAGTTTCGTTCCCGAGAATAGAGATCGCGACCCCACTGTACAGCCCGGCGGCTCCCGCAGCGGCGACGAGCGGCCAGCGACTCCGGTGGTCGTGCTCGTCGTGGTCACCGTGGCCGCGATGGTCGCCGTACTCTTCGGGAGCCTGCCCCTCGGGAACGCGATGTCCGGAGCCGTCGGCTCGAGGAGGGCCGTCATCGGACGTATCGGTGCGTCCACCAGAGTCCATATCCCCGCTTCTACGTCGGCCCCGAAAAAGGCTCACCGCGTACAAGCAATGAGGGATGTGTTAGAGTTGCGGCCGCGATTTCGGATCCCCACAAGATCGGTTCGTCGACAGTCGAGTCCCCGTTCCCGGCCCGATCCCGAACCACTGGAACCGGCCGGCTCAGTAGAAGTAGTCGGCTTCCGAAAGCTGGACGTAGCGACCGTCGCGGTACTTGAACTTCTGGCGCTTGTACGCCGTGAGGATCTTCGCGGCGTCGATTCCGGCAGTGTAGCGCCTGTTGATCAGGACGTTGTCCGACCCGTTGCCCTGCATATCGTTGACGGTGTCGAAGGCCCAGTCCCAGTCGTCGGGCCCGTAGTCCGCGACGATGTCCGCGAAGGCGACGTTCCGCAGGATCTCGTCGCCGATCGCGCGCTTCCAGATGTCGTTGTAGTTCGCGATCGAGTCCGTTGCGGCGAGTCGGCCGGCTATCTTGCCGGTGCGGACGGCGACGTGGTAGCCACCCTCGTGGAACGCCGAGGTTGTCCCCATCGCGCCGCCGGCGACGGCGATATTCGCGCCGACGGGCGACTCAATTGGTCGCGTCGAGGAGATCGGATACGTCTCGGTGCCCTTTGACTTCCCGCGGTCTTTGACGCGCGGAATGTCCTCCTCGATATCGTACTCGTCGCCGTACTCCTGCTCGAGGAGGCGACTGATGTACTCGGCACCCGAGGGGATCCGGTCGTCGTCCGGTCGCAGGAGCTTGTAGGAGCCGGGATTCTCGACGTCGGCGAGGTCCATCCCGATGGGCATCGTCAGGCCGACGCGGGCGACCGTGCCGTCGTTCGGGAACACCCACGGGTAGGCGGTCTCGCCGGGCATGTACCCCCACCAGAATGTGAGTCGGTCCTCGAACGCTTCGAACAGTTCGGGGGGAAACTCCCGATACTCCTGATACGCGATATGATTCGCGTCCGGCGGCGAGAGGTGATCGGAGACGCTCCGGCCGGGTGCCGTGAACTGGTCGAGCGCGTCGAGCGTGATCCGTCGCTGTGGGCCGTCCGCGAGGACGACGTACTGGGCCTCGAGTTCGTCGCCGTTCGAGAGCGTCAGCGTGTGGGTCGGTCCCTTCGGACCGGACGCTCGCAGATCGGTCTCGAGATCCTTGACACCGGTCCCGACGCGAAGGTCGGCACCCGCATCGGTCGCGCGCTCGTAGAGCCAGTCGTCCATGCGCGCGCGGTGGAAGGTGTACCCGAATTTGGGGTAGCTGGCCTCCATCCCCGTCGTCCGCAACTCGACATTGCTGTTCGGGCCGACGAACTCCGTGGCCTCGAGCTCCCGGTGAATGACCTCGTCGGGAATCTCCCGGTAGTCGAACTCCATGATGTCGATCCAGTAATCGAGCATCCCGGCGGCGTCGGTCGAGTCCGGCCCCGGCCCATCCCGGTCCTCTCGGGGCACTCCCTGCTCGAAGAGTACCGTTTCGGCACCGTGGGTCGCGGCCTGCTCGGCCGCGGACGCACCAGCGGGGCCGCCGCCGACGATCGCGACGTCTACGCGTTCCATACGCCGTGAAGACTCAGTGGTCCATTATAAAAACTGCGAGGCGAATGTCTGCGCAGTGGACCGGTTGTCGAATCGGTCCGTCCGCAGTGATATCACTCGGATGACTACTATTATGGCATCCGCGAACGGTCAGATCGGTTCGTCGACGTTAGAAGAAGCCCCTGAGAAGCACCAGCAGGACTCCGGAGAGGATGACGAAACCGAGGAACCCGAAGAAGATGATCGCCGCCTGCCGTCCGGTAAGCGTTTCGCCATCGAGGAACTCGTCTGAAGGCATTGCAATCAACTTCGCATCTCCCCCGCTTAAACATAATGATCTGATTACTCGGCTCGCGGTCGGAGACCGGCCTGGAGGGCCCTAGACCTTGTTCAGTGGCTACGATACCGAACGACGGGTTTCCCACGCCTGACCGCTGAGAAATCCATCTCTCACATCGAGCACCGTGCCGCGAGACGAACGTTTTTGATCGCACTGGACGAGTCCACGGACATGAGCGATACTGCCGCGCCGGACGTGCTCGTCCTCCGGAAGGGGACTCACGGCATTCCGATCGAACAGTACGCCGACGCGATTCGCGACCGACTGCCGGACCACACCGTCGCGCTCGCGCGCACGCCGGCCGAGGAGCGCGATGCGATCCGGGACGCGACGTTCGTCACCGGCATGACCCTCGAGGCGGACCTGCTCGACGCGGCCGAGAATCTCTCCGTCTTCGCCTGTGCGTACGCAGGGACCGGCCACCTTCCCCTCGAGAAACTCGAGGAACGAGGCGTCGCGGTGACGAACGCTTCGGGCGTCCACGGGCCGAACATCGGCGAGCACGTGCTGGGGTCGATTTTGCACTTCACCCGACGGTTCCACGTCGGCGCGCGCCGCCAGCGCCGCCGCGAGTGGCGACATTACAGGGCGCGCGAACTGCAGGGATCGACGGTCACCATCGTCGGATTGGGCGCGATCGGACGGGCGGTCTGTGACCGGCTCGAGCCGTTCGGCGTCGAGACGATCGGCGTTCGCTACACGCCCGAGAAGGGCGGCCCGACCGACGAGGTGATCGGATTCGAGGGCGCGGCGTTCGACGACGCGCTCGCGCGCACGGACTACCTCGTGCTCGCCTGTCCGCTGACGGAGACGACCCGCGGTCTGCTCGACCACGAGGCGTTCGTGACGATCGATCCCGACGCCGTGCTGGTCAACGTGGCCCGCGGCCCGGTCGTCGAGACGGACGCGCTGGTCGAGGCCCTGCGGTCGAACTGGATCCGCGGCGCGTCGCTTGACGTGACCGATCCCGAACCGCTGCCCGAGGAGCACCCGCTCTGGACGTTCGAAAACGTCCAGATCACGCCCCACAACGCGGGTCACACGCCGCAGTACTACGACCGGCTGGCCGATATCGTCGCCGAAAACGTCACGCGGATCGACGACGACGGGGCCGACGCCGATCTCGAGAATCAGGTTCTCCCCTGATCGGTGACGGCCGAACGGTTCCGTCACCGACCCACTCGAACGGTGTCATCATCCGTCCGTCCCCGCGACCGAACTCACTTTTTTAGCTGTCTGCTGCGAAGTATACGTATGGAACTGATACTACTGACCGTTCGCACGCGAGCGGAGGAGCGACGATGACACTGACATTCGATGGAACAGTTCTGGTTCCCGTCGCCGATCCGGACGACGGGGAGCGAACGGCTGTGGCGCTCGCGCCGCACCTCTCACCCTCGAGTACGGTGCTCGTCGTCAACGTAATCGAGAAGGCCGGCGGTGCGCCCGACAAGGCCTCCGTCGAACAGCGCGAGGAGTACGCTCGGGATATTTTCGAGCGCACTCAGGGGCCGCTCGAGGGGGCGGCCGGAACGGTCGAGACGGTGATCCTCTTTGGGACCGACGTCGTCGAGACGATCATGGACGCGGCCGAGGAGCGACGCGTCGACGCCGTGGTCTTTGAACCTCGGAAGGGAAACCGGTTCGTGGAACTGCTCACCGGCGATGTGGCCCGTCGGCTAGTGAGGCGGGCGTCAGTTCCCGTCGTCGCGCTGCCGCGAACCGACGACTAGCGACTACTATATCGCCCCGTCTCCCGCCTTCACACCACCCTGCTTCGTTTCTTCTCGGCGGCCGGTCTTCGTCTCGAGTCGATTATTGCCGATCGGCGAGGACGACCCAGCCGGTCTGGTCGACCGTGACTCGATAGTCGGCGTACTCGAACGTGACGCAGCAGGCGGATCGGTCGGCCGTTCCCATCGGCTGGAACAGCGAATCGAGCGCGGACGGGTCGATCACGTCGTACAGCGGTCCGAACTCGTCGGCGATCTCGAGCGCGTCCAGTTCGGAGTTCGTGGCAATCGCCTCGACGACCGCCCCGGAAAGTGACTGATCCGGATCTGCCTGATACGTCCCGTTTCCGCCTTTCGGTTGCGACTCGTCGGTCGGGGTTTCAGTTTCCATACCCATCCTATCGGTGCAACGGGGGAAACGATCCCCCTTGGAGGGTCAACGATTTAAGAGGGGGCACGCTCGCGGAGCGTGTTTCGGAGCAGGTTGGCCTGCCCCCGCCGGAGGCGAGCGGAGAGGGCCTGATCCGAGATGTCCAGTTTCGCGGCGACCGCCGAGAGCGTCGTCTCCCGCGGCACGTCGAAGTAGCCCTCCTCAAGCGCGATGAGAAGCGCTTCTCGCTGTCTGTCCGTGATCTCGTACCGATCGCCGGACTGCGTCGATTCGCTGAAGATCCGTTCGATTCGGAACGGAATGTCCCGTTCGCGACAGGCGTCGCGGTAGGCGAACAGCGCCTCGCGAGTCGGGACGCGAGCGCGGATTCTCGTGCCCTTCGTGACAGTGACATCCAGATACGCGATATCGTATTCGGCAGCCGTCGGATAGGTCAGGTGTTTCTCGCCCCGTTCCGACAGCGTGCCGCTGTAGAGACGGCGGTCGCCCGTCGCCTCGAGGAGGGTGAACTCGGAGACGGTCTCGTCGTCGCCCAGCGCGTCGTCGACGCCCTCGAGGTCCTCGCCGTCGGTCCAGAAGATGAGCTTCGTCTCGCCCGCCGCCGAGTAAAAAATCTCCTCGACGTCGATTCTCGAGACGGCGTCGGACACTCGTCGGAGGATCGGCGTCTCGATCTCGAACTCGACGATGAGGACCATAGATAATCGTCGGTTCCTACGGGACGCACGACTGTTATACTGTCACAGTGATCGGGCCGGTCCGCACAACGCGTGCACAGCACGGCCCGCCTCGAGCCGCTACGTGGGGAAGAAACCGGTCGAACGACTAGATGTAGCCGTTCTCGAGCAACAGTTCGCCGTTGAGGACGCTCGCGCCGGCGGCACCGCGGATCGTATTGTGTGCGAGACAGTTGTACTGGAGGCCAAACGGCGACTCCTGCAGACCGCCCGCGGCGATGGCCATCCCGTCGCCGAGCGTGCGGTCCATCCGCGGCTGCGGTCGATCCGGCTCCTCGAAGACGTGGATGAGCGGGTCAGGCGAGGAGCGCAGGTCGAGCGAGGGGTACTCCCGCATGGCCTCGGCCGCCGCCTCGGGGGTGAGATCGTCTTCGGTCTCGACCCAGACGTTCTCGAGGTGGCCGTCGATCGTCGGGATGCGATTACACGACGCCGAGACCGCCATGTCGTTGTGGCTGAGCGACGCGCCGTCGAAGTCGCCGAGCAGCTTTCGGGACTCCGTCTCGAGTTTGTCCTCCTCGCCGCCGATGTAGGGGATGGCGTTGTCGATGATCTCCATCGAGGAGACGCCGTCGTAGCCCGCGCCGGAAACGGCCTGCAGCGTCGAGACATGGACCTTCTCGAGTCCGAACTCGGTCAGGGCCGCGAGTGTGGGGACGAAGGTGATCGTCGAGCAGTTCGGATTCTTGACCATCGCGCCGTCCCAGCCGCGCTCGTCGCGCTGGACCTCGAGCAAGTCGAGGTGTTCGGCGTTGACCTCCGGAATCACGAGGGGAATGTCGTCGTCCATCCGTCCGTTCGAGGAGTTCGAGGAGACGACGTAGCCCGCGTCACAGAATCCGGGCTCGACCGCTGCGCCGACGCTCGAGGGGAGCGACGAGAACAGGAGGTCGATATCGTCGGGAACCTCGTCGGGGTCGGTCGCCGTGACGGTCGAATCGGCGACATCCGCCGGGATGGGGCTGTCGACGCGCCACTTCGCGGCCTGTCGATACGTCTTGCCGGCGCTGGCGTCGCTCGCGGTCAGCGCTGCGATCTCGAACTCCGGGTGGGGGTCGAGAAGCTGGATGAGTCGCTGTCCGACGGCGCCGGTCGCACCGAGTACGCCTACTCGTACTGCCATTTTCCGCCACTCCGAGTCGTGTCCGCAAAACCGTTTGGGTTTTCGGTAGCGCGTGTCAATCGACGGAGGCACCGACCGGAGGGGATTCGAACAGTGCTCTGGGAAACGCATCCGATCCGAGAGCTCTGCCATCGCGAGACAGCGGATCGCGACGGTCGGATAGAAGATATTAAGAAACGGGAGCGGCTCCTAGCGACCGATGCACTACCGACAGGATCGACTCGAGGCCGCCAGCCAGAGGTGGTCCCGATGACGAGTTCGACCACGAGTACGAGCGATCGGGGACTGCTCGAGACGCGGTTCAGCATGGGTGCGGCGGCCCTCGCGGCCGTCGCGGCACTGTTGGCCCTCGCCTTTGGCTATCTCGGGTTTATCGACGGCGTGTTGCCGGGGATCGGCTACCAGCTCTCCATTTTGACGGGTGCCGTCGGGCTCGTGTTCGGGCTCGGCGTCGCCCTCGTGGCGCTCGTCGCCGCGTTCTACATGGAACCCGGCCTCGACAAATAACTCGATTTTTCGGTCGCGTTACGACTGATTCTCGATTGCTGACGCTTCATTACGATTTCGACTGTCAGTGAGTCGAAACGCTGACGCTACGCGCGAACTGTCCAGTAACGGTGTGGCGCATACTGCCGATCGATGGCGCTCGAGCGATCCGACCGGGTCCCGCGGCTCGCTGTCGGTCGACGTAACGACTGTTCGCAGTGAAAATACCGACTTAGGCGGGGACTTCCGCGCCTTTCTTTCGAGTCACGTAGCCCGCGATGCGGTTGCGGACGCCCTTGGACTCGACGTTCGTAAGTTTCGTGACGCTCTCTTTGTTCTGCTCGAAATCGGTCGTGAACGCCTCCGGATACCGCTCCAGGAGGAGGGTCCCGGTCTTCTTGACGTAGGCCGGTTTGATTGCCATGTGGAGTGGTTCCGTCCAGAGGCTCTTAATCCCTTTCTCTTCGCCGCTCCGGAATATCGATCGAGTCACTCCTCGCTTCGAGGCTACCACTTCGAGTGCTCCCGCACTCGCTCGAGCGCCTCGCGCTCGCGCGGTCCCCCGGCCCGATCGACGACGGAGGCGCAGTACGCGAGCTGATCGCGGAGTTCAGTTTCGTCGAAGTCCGCAACCGAGAGCCGCGAGGCGGCGACGGTCGCCTCGATGACGGCTCCGAATCCGCGGTCGATCGTCGGGACCCGTTGGCTCACGGTCTTCGACTCGAGTGGGGTGAGCGTCCACGTCTCCCAGTCGGTGCCGCCGTCGGTTCCGGACTCGACGCGCTCGACGCTCACGCGCGACCACGCGCTCGCGGACTCGAGGATCGGCTCCTCGCGTTCGACGATCGAGAGGGCGGCGTCGGCGAAGTCGACGGGGTCGTCAACGAACTGCACGTAGGCCTCGCCCCGTCGGTGGAAGTTCCGGCGAGTACGAGTATTCCCCCAGGTCCGTGCGGTGACGGGATCGCCGGCGCGAAGGCCGAGCGCGGCGGCGTTCCACAGACCGTTGGGTCCAAGCGTGGTCACGACCGACTCGGTGACGCCCGAGAGGGTGACAGGCCACTCCGCCGGCGCGGATTCGTCGCATTCGCTTTCGGCCGTCCCATCGGCGCTATCGTCGTCCACCGCTCGGCTCTCACGCATCGTCCGATCGTCGGTCATAGCTCGATCGCCTCGTGCTCGAGCGCGACGAACAACCCTGCCGCGGTGACGTCCGCCGTCGTCCCCGGGTTGATCCCGCGATCGACGAGGTCGTCGGCGAAGGCCTCGACGGTGTCGCGATCCGTCTCGAGGGCGTCGTCCGCGACCAGTTCCGTGGCGCGGTCGGTCACCTCCCGGGCGGTCGCCTCGTTATGGCGCGTCGCGACGAGGGTGTCGGGCCGCTCGGCGAGCAGTGAGAGGAAGACCGCCGCGGTCCGCTCCGAGACTGTGCCGTCCGCCTCGGCGAGCCGTTCGGCGGCCCCGAACGAGCGGTCGAATCCTCGGACCCACTCACGAGCGACGTCGTCCCCCGGGACGCTTCGCTCCATGATGTCGAATAACGTCAGTCCACGCTCCTCGAGGGCCGGAATCGCGTCCGCGCCCCGACGGACGTCGAGGGCCGTCATGTCCGCGGGCGGCTCGTCGACGCCCACGTCGACGTGATCGAACGCGCGGTAGAACGACGCCGCGTCGCCGACGGTTGTCTCCCGAACGACGGCCTCGGCGACGGGCTGGGAGAGGTCGTCGCGGGCGGCCCGCACGAGCGGGACGAGCAACAGGAGCGCCCCGAACTGCGTGTTTCCGCCCTTCTGGGCGGCCATCTCCTCGACGGCCCGCTCGAACGCCGGCCCGACCGCCGCGCCGTCGGCCGCTAACTCGAGCCCCTCGCGGGCCCCCACCGCTCCGGCGAGGAAGTGTTCGAACCGCAGCTCCGCGAGGTCGCGGTGGCGGTCGACGTTGCCCGGTTTGGGCGTCCCCGCCACCTCGAGGAGCAGCGCCAGTTCCGCGTTCTGTGCCGGCGATCGCATACGTCTCGATGCGTCCCGGGACGGCTTAGGGATGGGGGTTGTGGCGATCGGGTGGCGGCCGTCGGCCGGTCTCGAGTGGCCGTCGGGTGGGCGGGTTCGCCGTCCCACTGCTTTAAGGGTCGAACCGTAAACCATGGAGTATGGGCTACGATACTGCAGCCAAGACCGATCCGGACTCAGTCATCGACGAGGAGTGGGGCGGCATGTGGTTCCTCAAGGACGCGCTCGCGACTGACGAACTCGGAATCTCCGTGCTCGAGCTCGAGCCCGGTGGCAAGGGGATGGAACACGCCGAGGCCGACTCCGGACAGGAAGAGGTGTACTACGTGGTCGCCGGGACGGTCGACATCGAGCTTCCAGACGCGGACGAGACGGTGACGCTCGAGACGGACGAGGCGATTCGACTGGACCCCGAGGAGACCCGGCAGATCCACAACGGCGGCGACGAGCGCGCGAAGCTCGTGCTGGTCGGCGCGCCGCTGTGAGGTGCCGTCGCTGTCCGCTGTACTGCCACGATTGCTGTCCAAAAGACTGGTTCTAAGCGTTTACCGATCGGGACGAGGGGCGTTTTTCGCGGCTTCGACCTCGTCCGGTTTCTCGACGCGCGAGTAGAGTTCTTGCCAGTGTTCCCTCGGCAGGCTTCCACGACGGAATCCGGCGTGCCGACGACCGTCAGGACTCGAGGTCGCGCTGTCGGCCCTTCGGCACCATCGAGCGCAGTTCGCCGTGGACGTAGAGGCCGACGCCGAGGGGTTCGAGCGCTTCGCGCTCGACGGCCTCTTCTCGCGGGCTTCGCCCGCTCGAACTGTTCGAGGCGCTGCGCGCCTCGCTTTCACCGTCTCGCGATGATCTGCCCTCCGACCCGACCCCGACCTCGTGGGCGGCGATGAGATAGCCCCAGTCGCCGTCCCACTCAAGTTCCTGGTCCTCACCGGTCGCGAATCGGCGGGCCTGCTCGCGTTCGAGTTCGATCACGCACTCGGTCGCGTGTTGGCCGAAGCGCTGGACGAAGTCCGTCGTGGGCTTCCAGTGTTCCTGTCGGGTCCGCAGGCAGGTCATCCCGATTGCCTCGATTTCGATCGGTGTCGGCGCGCCGCCGGCGTAGATCCAGATCTTGCCCGCGCCCTTCTCCCAGAAGGTGTAGTCGTCGAACGTCTCGGGCGGGATCCCGAACCGATCGGCGAAGAGAGTGACCACCTCTTCGCGCGTGGCCCGACCCTCGACGGTTCGCTCCGCTTCGGTGGTGGGCAGTCGGTCGAACCGCTGACCGTCGTTCGTCTCCGGCACGGTACCGTCGCCGTCTCGTTCGTCGCTCATTCGGCGGTCACCTCGAGTTTCGCGACGAAGAAGCCGCCCGTGTCGTTCTGGTGTGGATAGATCCGGGCCGCGTTCGCGAGACTCGAGTCGAACGCCTCGCCGTCCCACTCGGTCAGTCCCGGCGAGTGCTCGAGGCCGAGGTCGAAGTCGACGACCCGACAGGACTCGGTCTCGAGGGCGTGCTGGACGACGGTTTCGTTCTCCTCGGGCGCGAAGGTACACGTCGAGTAGACGACGGTCCCCCCCTCGCGGGTGGCCTGGATCGCTCGGCGGATGATCCCCTTCTGGATGCCCGCGACGGAGGAGATGTGCCCCTCAGACCAGTTGTCGAGCGCGTCGGGGTTCTTCCGGATCGTCCCCTCGCAGGAACAGGGCGCGTCGACGAGCGTTCGATCGAACTCGTCGAAGTCGAAGCGGGACAGCGAGTAGTTGCGCGCGTCGACGTTGGTCACCGCGAGGCTGGTCGCGCCGAGCCGTTCGGCGTTGAATCGCAGCGCGGAGATGCGCCCGAGGTTGTTGTCGTTCGCGACGACCGTTCCCCGATCGTCCATCAGGGCCGCGATCTGGGTGGCCTTCCCGCCGGGAGCGGCACAGCAGTCCCAGACCCGCTCGCCAGGCTTGGGAGCGAGGACGACCGGCGGCACCGCCGAGACCTCCTCCTGGCCGTGCGTAAAGCCGTGAAAGGAGGTCCACGTCGAACCCGGCGAGTCGGTCTCGAGGTTCAGGACGCGCGGGTTCCAGTCGGCCTGCTCGTAGGCTATGCCTTCCTCGGCGAGGGCCGCAAGCGTCCGCTCGACGGAGGCTTTGATCGTATTGACGCGGACGGCGTTACCGAGTGGCCGCTCGCAGGCCGCCAGAAAGGCGTCGAAGTCGTCGATGATCGGTCGATACCGCTCGAGTGGCTCCATCAAGCGCGGATTCGAGTGCGGAGCGCTTGTGGGTTTCGAAGGCGAGGGAAGCGGACCATCGTTGCGGTCGCGACTGTATACAGCTGCCTATCCCATCGGATCTCTCAATAGCCCTCCTAGAAACCGCTTTCAGCGAGGGTGAGAGACGTGCGTTCGTATGTCAACGGGTTCACCGAGCGACGACGAATCGGCGCGAACGCAGGCTACCCTGGAGTCGCGGGACCGTTCGATCGAGTGCCCGCTCTGTCAGCTGACCGGCGAGAGCCCGGACCACGTCTATCGCCACCTCCAGGTCGGTCACCGGAAGAGCGCGATCGCCGACGCGCTCGTCGCTGTCGTCTCGGCTCGAGAGGGGGCATCCCTCCCCGAGTGAGGGCGGCGAGCCGTCGGCGACGACACCCGGTCGTTCGCACCGTCGTGCCGCCCTCGATTTTATGCCGCTGATAGCCGTCGGTCCGAGTATGGCTGAAATCCGCGTGCAGGGACCGGAACCGGAACTCGAGGAGCCGACGCTGGTCGAGGGGTTTCCGGGCGTCGGTCTCGTCGGGAAAATCGCGACCGATCACCTCGTCGAGGAACTCGAAATGCGCTACTACGCGAGTGTCCACTGCGAGGGGTTGCCCCGGATCGGCGTCTATCGGAGCGGTGACCGAACCGCGCGCCCCCCGGTGCGGCTCTACGTCAGCGAAGACCACAACCTCATCGCCCTCCAGAGCGACGCGCCGATCGCCTCGCAGGCGGTCGAAAGCGTCGCCGACTGCCTGACCGGCTGGATCGTCGAGCAGGGGGCCACGCCGATCTACCTGAGCGGGCTCCCCGCTGAACGCGACGAGGAGGAGCCCGGCCTCTACGGGATCGCGACCGGCAACGGCGGCGAGCGACTCGAGGCGGCCGACATCGCGATTCCGTCGGAAGACGGCGTCATCACCGGGCCGACGGGGGCGCTCATCAACCGCGCCGCACAGGAAGACTACGGTAGTCTCGGCCTCGTCGTCGAGTGCAGCCCGCAGTTCCCCGACCCCGAAGCCGCGAGCGTCCTGCTCGAGGACGGTATCGCGCCGGTCACCGGCCTCAAGATCGACGTGACGGAACTCGTCGACCGCGCCGAAGAGATTCGGGCGAAACGGGAGCAGTTGGCCCAGCAGATGCAGGCGATCGGCCAGGACGAGAGTTCGCAGGCCCAGCCGTTGCGAATGTACCAGTAGTTGGGAAGGCGGGTTGTACAGACAGCGTCTGCTGCGAAACTTGTGCTCGGTATAGGCGACTCACATACCGGTGTAGATCGGTATATGGCTGATTCCTGGCAGTAATCGCCTGCAAGATAGAGAACGTACAGTCAGCACCCGGACGTAAGCGATTTTGGGCCTCAGTGTCTCCTGAGGATTCTATCTAGTTGTCGGTCAGACGCCGCTTCAGCAGGTATACTGCGCCACCAATACCCGTGAGTGTGCCACCAATTCCGAATCCGGGAACGCTCTCGCCGATGTCTCCATCGTCGTCAGTACCCGAGACATCGTTGGCGTTATCGTCGGTCTCGTCATCGGTGCCATTGGAATTACTGGCTTCTCCATCGCCCACAGCGCCGTCAGTCTCGTGGTCAAGGACAGCTATGTTCCCCTCCTGGTCAACCGAGAGGACTTCCGTGCCGTCGTACTCGGTTCCACTCTCGAGGATGGTGGTAAGCGTGATGCTGTACTCCCCAGTTTCCTCGAATTCGTGCGTCACGGTCTCACCGACTGCCGTCGCGCCATCACCGAATGCCCAGAGAAACCTACTTATGTCGCTGACGCCGCCGTCGCTCTGACTGGCGTCGAACTCGACAGTGCCATCCTCGGCGGAATCGACCTCGAACGTGACGGTTGGAACGATCGTTTCCCCCATCTCGGAGACATCGTCTCCCGTGATGCTTCGTTGATGGAATTCGACGATGTCGTCCATCGCGGGACGCGGCGTATGTCCGGTGTCCTCGTACACACGGAACGTAGCATCGATGCCGGCTTCGCGGTACGTCTCCTGACAGGTCGGGAACCGCTCAGCGATCATGTCGTCGCCGTAGATGTCGAGGGCCAGTTCGCGCAGTTCGTCGTCGGTCCAAGCGTCGTCATACGGGATAGTGTCGTTGTCGTCGTCTGCCCCCATATAGAGGAATTGGTTCACCTCGTCGAGTTCGTCGGGGTTGAACGGTTCCCCCGTGAGTTCCTCGACATCCGCAACACCGACGTGGTATGGGAGTTCGCGGCCGTCTCGCTCCGCGACCGGAAGGATCGCCATCCCGTTCAGTCCCCCAGCTGTTACCGAGACAACCTCGTCTGGGTGGAGCACAGTGAACCGGTCAGCGAAGTTGCCTGACGCCGAGAAGCCGTTGAGCATGATCCCGTCATCAACCGGGTAGTCCTCGGCCGCGAGTTTCTCTCTGGCGTGCTCACCCATCCGGAGGAGTTGCAGGTCGACCCGCTCAAGCGGACCGGAGTCGATTCCCATCGTCGTCTCGTCGAGTTGGTGGACGTAGTGCGTCCCGTCGACAGGTTCCGTCCGGGGCCGGGGAAACACCGGGACCAGCAGCGGCGCGCCGAGGCGGCTGGCAAGCGTCCCGGCACCACCCTCTGCGCGGTCGCGAGCGCGCTCCAAGTGCTGATCGAAGTCGTCGGTCGCTGTCCCTGTATTGTTCGGCTCCACCAACAGCGGTGTGTCAGGGTCCGATTCCACGCGGTCCGGCGCGTACAGGTAGTACGGATAGGTGAACCCGGCATCGGGATCGGCGTCAACAAGTCGCGTGTCGAACCCCGGCGTCACCTCCGGAGCGTCCCCGACCTGTACCGTCGCGTCGTCGGTGTCGAGCGTGCCGCCGTTGGACTCCAGTAACCGAGCCGTCAGTTGGTGATTCCCCTCCGAGAGCGGCCCGTCGTCCGGTTCGAGTTCCACATTCTCGACGACATCGCCGGCATCGAGGTTGAGCCGCGTCGACGGCTCGCCGACGACATCCGCAAAATTGTCCCGTCCGATGACCACGAACGCATCCACGTCCGTCGCGGCGGAGGTGACTGTGAGTGATGTCCCGTCCGATTTCTGGTTCTCGAACCGCACTTCCGGTTCGGGGGCAGACGCAGCCGCGCCGGATGCACCGAACAGAGTTGTGCTGGCGACGGCACCGCTTAACACTCTGAGTGCCGACCGTCGAGCGACCTGCGTCGTTTCGGTAGAAGCGTCTTCGTCGGTGATTGCTGTGTCTGCCGTCACGAACTAGAAATACTACGATTGTGATATAATTCTATTGACCGTTCTCGTAGCAGATACAGCTGACGACCGGGTGAGTGTTCAGATTCTCTCACGCTGCTCGGATCAGAATCGCTCGTTCCATGCCCGACCTTTTGATCCCACGGCAAAGCTACGATTCACGCCCCAACATCCCGAAAGTCAAGCTAACGTATATCACGACACCGGATGGTCCTAGCGGTATGTCACGCGAAACGGATCTCACACGGCTCTCCGCGATGGAGCTCGCCGACCGAATCCGAAACGGGGACGTAACGGCGACCGAGGCCGTCGAGGCCCATCTCGAGCGAATCGACGAGCGCGACGACGAAATCAACGCCTTCGTCACGGTCTGTGCAGACGAGGCGCTCGAGGCCGCGGCGGAAGCCGACCGGACGCTCGAAGACGACGAGAACGTCGGAGCGCTCCACGGCGTCCCGCTGGCGCTGAAAGACCTCGGCGCGGAGAAGGAAGGGATCCGCCACACCTATGGGTCGGCGCTCTTCGCGGACCACGTCGCGGATCGGACCGCGGCAATCGTCGAGCGCCTTGAGGCCGCCGGTGCGATCGTGATCGGGAAGACGAACACGCCGGAGCTGGGTCACAAGGGGACGACCGACAACGAGGTGATCGGCGCGACTGCGTCGCCGATCGACACCGACCTGAACGCGGGCGGTTCCTCGGGGGGCTCGGCGGCGGCGGTTTCGGCCGGGATGACGCCGATCGCGACGGGCAGCGACGCGGGCGGCTCGCTTCGCATTCCGGCCGCGGCCTGCGGGGTCTATGGGTTCAAGCCAACGTTCGGACTGGTTCCGGACGACGGGAGACCGAGCGCATTCGGCCGGGAACTCCAGCACACGACGAAGGGGCCGATGACTCGCACGGTCGAAGACGCTGCCCTGTTGCTGTCGGTGATGGACGGGCCGCACCCGGCCGACCCCAACAGCGTGCCAGTCGAGATCGACTATCAGGGTGCCCTCGAGCGCCCAATCGACGACTACCGGATCGCGTACAGCCCCGATCTCGATGTCTTCCCGGTCGCCGACGAGGTGCGCGCAGTCGTCGACGAGACGGTCTCCGCGCTCGCCGACGCCGGCGCGACGGTCGAGGAAATCTCGGTCGATCACGGCTACTCGATGGCCAAGTTGAGCGAGGCCGCGATGCCGGCGTACACGACCTCCGTCCTCGAGAGCGCGACGATCGTCGAGGAAGCCCACGGCGTCGGCTTTCGGGACCGTTCCGACGAGGTCTCCGATAGCCTGCTGGCGATGCTCCACGTCGCCGACGAGCACGGTCCCGCGGACGTCGCTCGCTCCGGGATCGTCCGGACCGGCGTCTACGACGCCGTCCAGGACGTGCTCGCGGAGTACGACCTGCTCGTGGCGCCGACGCTGTCGCGGGCCGATCTCGGGCTCCACGCCGACCTCGGCGCGGAGGCCTGGGAGTGGCCGCTGACCTGGCCGTTCAACTGGACCGGCCACCCCGTCGCGTCCGCGCCTGCCGGCCTGACCGACCGCGGCCACCCCGTCGGCGTGCAACTCGTCGGTGGCCGGTTCGCCGACGACGATGTCCTCGCGGCGAGCGCGGCGCTCGAGCGCGAGCGACCCTGGGATCATCTCTACGAGTAACTCGAGAGAGACTGCCCAGCCGACGATATACGAGCAATGTTCTCGAGGCACACATCAACACTCCGTCACACCCGCTGTCGCACGGCGAACCGCTGTCCGCAACCCAAACCCATTTTCGCGTTCTCCTCCATCGTTCGACCATGGGAACTGAAGACGCCGAAGCGATCGCTCCGGGTACGTGTCCGACCGCCAGCGGCATGCCGATGTTGGGTCTCGGTACCTGGCAGAACGACGATGCCGACCAGTGCGCCGAGAGCGTGCGGACGGCCCTCGAGACGGATTACCGACACATCGACACTGCCCAGGCCTACGGCAACGAGGAAGCCGTCGGCGACGGTATCGCGGCCGCGGACATCGACCGCGAGGACGTCTTCCTCGCGACCAAGCTCTGGCACTCGAACCTCGCGTACGACGACGTCCTCGAGACGGCTCGAGACAGCCTCGATCGGCTGGGCGTCGACTCGCTCGACCTGCTGTACGTCCACTGGCCGTCGGGAACGTACGACCCCGAGGAGACCCTGTCGGGCCTCTCCGAACTGTACGACGAGGGCCTGATCGAGAACGTCGGGGTCAGTAACTTCCTCCCCTCCGATCTCGAGGTGGCCGTGGACGTCTGCGACGCGCCGATCTTCGCAAACCAGGTCGAACTCCACCCGCTGCTCCCCCAGAAGCAGATCCGCGAGGCCTGTGAGAACTACGATATCGAGGTCGTCGGCTACTCGCCGCTGGCACGCGGGCGAGTCTTCAACCAGGCCGAGATTCAGGAGGTGGCCGCGAAACACGATGCCAGCGAGGCGCAGGTCAGCCTCGCCTGGGCGCGCGAGAAGGGGGTCACGGCGATTCCGAAAGCAACCGGTGCGGACCACATTGGCGACAACTGGGAGTCGCTGACCGTGGAACTCGATCGAGAGGATATCAACACGATCGACGCGATCGACGAGACGAGCCGCCAGGTCGATCCCGACTTCGCCCCCTGGAACTGATCGACGACACTGGTCCGCGCGGCGTTCATTTGAATCACCCTGCTCACTGTCGATAGCCGCTGTACGGTCTCACAGCGCGGTTATCAGCGACATATCACTCGGAAAGAAAAAGCAGGAAAGTTTACGGTTCACCGGCTTTTTGGCTCGCGTATGTCTACCCGCTCACAACGCGCTGGCGGCGGTGGGCTCGTCGGCGCGATCAAGGCCGACGTTCGGCGGTTACACGGGGCCTGGATGGAGATTGTTTTCCCTAGGCAACGCGGCCGCGGCCACTCCGTCATGGGTAAGTGGAAGCCCGAGTCCCTCCCGCAGAAGATCGGCTATCACGGCTGGAGCGTGCTCGGGGTCATCGGCTTGCTCTTCCTCTATCCGCTAACTGTACTCGGTCTCGGAACCCGCTTCTACGCGGCGAAACTCGACTCGACCAGGACCAGACTGGGCATCGTCGGCGTCACCGGCGTCGCGCTGCTCGGCTGGGGGCTGCTGACGATCGCCTGGGGTGCGATGTCGTACATGGATCAGGTCGAGATCCCACTCGAGGCGGTCCTCGCGGTCGCAGCGGCGAGTGGCGTCGCGACGGTTTCGACCGCACTCGCCGCGACGTTCTCGAAGGTCGGCGGCCGCGGCACGACGGCCGTCCTCGCGTACCCGTTCGCGATGACGGCGCTGTTCCTCCCGCCCGTCGTCGCCGCGCTCGTCACACCGTCGCTGCATCCCTACGTCCTCGACCCGAGCTACGACTTCGCCGTCTGGGCGCTCGACAACGTGCTGTTCGTCGGCGGTCTGAGTGACTATCTGCGCGACAATTACACGCTCGAGGGGCCGGCCTACGCCGCGATGTGGGTCGGGATCTCGTTCCCGCTGGGCTGGTTCCTCGGGACCGTCGTGGCACTGGCGAATCTGGTTCGTCCGTCGCAGTAGTTCGGTCGCCGTCTCTCATTCACCGTTCAATCTTCGTGAACGGACTGCCGATTCCCGATACCATTAGTCATCGGACTCCCAACCACAGCACATGGAGTTCGATCTTCCCACGACCGCTGCCGCGTTTATCGCCGTCATCGCAATCGGCGTCATTAGCCTAATCGCCGCGCCAATGATGGGGATGGACACCGTACTGATGATGGTCGCACCGTCGATGATCGTCTTTGGACTCATCATGCTGGGACTCGGGATCAAACACGGCGAGTACCGTACAGCGGGCCGGTAGCAACGGACAGGGAGAATTACCCGAGACGAACGATTTCGTCGATTGCGGGAGAGACGGCTCGTATTGCCACTCTTTCGAGCGAACGAAAACTGAGAAAATCGGTAGCTGTGTGTCAGTCAACGATCGCGGCGAGGCAGCCTACATGTAGCCCAGATCGCGCAGGCGCTCCATCAGGTCCTCTTTGTCCTGGGCGCGGCCCGCGCGCTCGGTGGTCCCCTCGAGGTCCTGCAGCCAGGCGGGATCCTCGTTGGCCTTCTCCGTGCTGACTTCGCTGCCCAGCGAGCGGAAGCCGGCGAAGTATTTCGGCGAAATCGGGATGTCGTCCTGTTCGACGCCCTCGGGGAGGTCGGTGTCGCTTTCGGGGACGTAGCCTTCCTCGGGGAAGTTCTCGACCGTGTCCGGGACCACGAAGTTCCAGAAGGCCTGCCACACGGCAGCCTCGTCGAACTGCAGGATGGGCTGAATGCGGTCGTGTGGCGGGTAGATGTCCGGATCGTGGCGTGGCGAGAAGAACGTCTCGTCGGCGCGGGCCTCCTGTTCGTCCCAGCGGACGCCGGAGATGACGCCGTCGATATCGTACTCCTCGAGCGCGTCGTTGAGCGCGACTGTCTTCAGCAGGTGGTTACCGACGTAGGTGTCGAGCAGGAAGGGGAACTCGTCCTCCTCGTACTCGAGGATGTTCTCGACGTGGTGTTGGTTGTGCTCGGAGAGTTCCGAGATGTCGATGTCGTCGCCGGGCTCGAGGCCGCGTTCGTCGACGTACTCGCCGACGTCCTCGTTGCGCGCGTAGATGACCTCGAGGTCCCACTCGTCGGCCCAGTGGTCGACGAAGTCGTGGATCTCGTCGAAGTGCTGGTAGTGGTCGATGAAGACCGCCGGCGGTACCTCGAGATCGAATCGGTCGGCGACCTCCTTGATGAAGTACAGCGTGAGCGTCGAGTCCTTGCCGCCGGTCCACATGACCGCCGGGTTCTCGTACTCTTCTAGGCCCTCACGGGTGACCTCGATCGCTTTTTCGATTTTGTCCTGAATGTGGGGATATGTCTCGGGATCTTCGCCGTCGCCGTCGGAATAGTCGACGTTCACGTAGTCGGGGAAGTTCTCAGCCATCTCGTAATTAGATATAATTAGGAAGTGTAAATCCTTTGGGTCGCCGGAAAACTCTGTCGGCATTCCGGACCGCGTGGGTCGTCGCGGGTCAATCGACAACGATGCGTCGACGTGGGAGATCGGACACCGTGTTTTCGTACTCCCACCGAGGACTCGAGTCGGATGGCGGAACGGGGAACAATGTCGGAGCTGACGGCAATTTTCGCCCTCCAACGGCACGGACCGTCTGACCAGCGAACGGCCACGAACGCCCGATTCGTCGCCCAGTTTATTCGCGATCGGTTGGTCGGCCGAACGTATACAGATTGGTCGAAGAAGAGGACGAACAGGGTTCAGTTAGATAGATGTGGGCGCGAATATTTCCTTCCGCGAAAAATTCTTGTATGATGTTCACGGAGGGTGGTGTGTGGGTAAGTAGCAAGGCAATGTGTGGTACGTGAACTGAACGACCCAGCGATCTCCCGAGTCAAAATCGCAACCGAGACAACTGTGGTAGCACACGAATCCGAACCGATACGACGGAGCATCGAAGTCGAGTACTGGGTGGTCGACAATGATGGACGACTGGTCGAACCCGGAGAGCTCGTCGACGCGTCGGCGGGTGCCGAACGGGAGTTCGTCGAACCATTGCTCGAGATCAAAACGACGCCGTGTGAGACGACGGCGGAGCTGCGCGACGAGCTATTCGACCGGGTCGAGAGCGTCGTGCGACGTGCCGACGAACTCGACCGGGGACTCGTCCCGCTCGCGACGCCGATACACGCTGGCGAGATTCCGGACCGCGCGAGCGACAGGACGAGAATCCAGGACCGCGTCATCGGCGACGATTTCGAGTACGTCCGACACTGTGCGGGAACCCATATCCACGTCGAACAACAACCGGGACGCGAGATCGACCAGCTGAATGCGCTCATCGCACTCGATCCCGCACTGGCGCTGGCGAACTCCTCGCCGTATTTCCGGGGTCGAAACCTGGCCGTCGGGGCTCGATCGAAACTCTACCGCTGGATGGCGTACGACGGCGTCCCTCACCAGGGTCGGCTGTGGCCCTACGTCGACGATACCGAGGAGTGGACCCGGCGTCTCGAGCGGCGATACGAGGAGTTCGTGACGGCGGCCATCGAGGCGGGAGCCGACCGCGCGACTATCGAGTCGAACTTCGACCCTGAAAGCGCGGTGTGGACGCCCGTTCAGTTCCGCGACACGTTTGGGACCGTCGAGTGGCGCTCGCCCGACGCTGCCCTTCCGAGTCAGATTATCCAATTGGCCGATCGAGTGGCCGAAATCGTCGGTCACCTCGGCGACGCCGACGTGCGAATCGAGGGGAGGACCGGTTCCGTGACCGAGGACGCGATCGTCCTCCCGGAGTTCGACGCGGTCATCGAGTACGTCACCGCCGCGATCCGAGAGGGTGTCGCGTCGGACGCGGTATGGTCCTACCTCGATCGGATGGGGTTTGATATCGCCGCCTATGAGCCCGTATCACACGAAATCGACGGGCTTGGACCTGTTTCCCCCGCGGATGCGCGCCGTTTTCGACTCGACCACGCCGAGCGCCTCGAGCGGGACGTTCGACAGACCAGTCCGATCACCGGCGACTGACGATCCACGGCGGACGATCGGTCGCCGACATCTCGCTTCGATCGACTCGAGCGGGCGTTCACTGGGGAACGTATTACTCTGTGGATACCGACGATCACTCCATGGCGACTCTCACCAACGAGACGATCATCGTGACCGGCGCGAGCAAGGGACTCGGACGCTCGATGGCGCTGCACCTCTCGGAACTCGGGGCGAACGTCGTCCTCGTGGCCCGCAGCGAAGACGACCTCGAGGCCGTGGCCGACGCGGCGGACGGCGAGACGCTGGTCGCGCCGGCGGACGTTCGCGACGCCGATGCCGTCGACCGCGTCGTCGAGTCGACGCTCGACCGCTTCGGCGGGATCGATACGCTGATCAACAACGCCGGGATCTCGGGGCTCAGTTTCGGCGAGGAGCGCCGGTCACTGGTCGAGACGAGCGAAGACGAGTGGGACCGGATTATGGACGTCAACGTGAAAGGTGTCTATCTGTTCACGAAACGCGTCCTCGAGGCAATGCTCGAGAGGGGACAGAAGTCGGGACAGATCATCAACGTCTCTTCCGGTCTCGGTCGCTACGCGATTCCGGACGCCGCAGCGTACATCACGTCGAAGTGGGGCCTCGAGGGGTTCACGCAGGGAGTCGCACTCGAGGTCGAGGACGACGGAATCAACGTCAACGCGATCGATCCCGGCGGTCGGGTGAACACGCGGATCTGGGAACATCTCCCCGACGACGAACGCCAGGAGATCCTGCAACCCGACGTGATGGACGATGCCGCGGCGTTACTGGCCGCGCAGGGACCGGACGGCGTCACCGGCGAGTCGATGACCGCCGCGGAGTGGGAAGACCGACTCGAGTGACGAGCGAACGGGGCTACGACGGACCGGCCGTCAGCACCGACTCGAACCGGGTTGCGTCGAACCGGCCGTCAGGACGATTCGAGTCGGTGCTGACAGCCGTGACAGTACGTCACGCCCGCTCGGTTCACCGTTCCACACGCGGGACACCGAACTGTCGACGAGCCGTCGGCCTCGACGCCAATCTCGTTCGCTACCACGGCGAGTACGTCGTCGTGCTCCGTGATGTCGTGAGCGTCGTCACCTCCTCGTGTCCGCGCCCACTCGTTGATTAGATCGTCGTCCCGCAGCCGCTCGAGTCCCCGGACCAGTCCCAGAAAGCACAGCGTCGGGGCGATCATCACGAAGGCCGCCACGGCGAGACGACCGAGGAGCGCGTACGGGCCCGGATCGTCCATACTCGTCGTTCGCTATCGGGACTACAAACGTCTATCGCCGGCTGGATGGCCCCAGTAGGCGGACTCTCCTCGCCCGTCGGGATTCGCGTCACCGGCGTCCGACCGCGGTGTCCGTGGATCGTGCGAGGCGTATTCACTCGGTGGGGACCACGCGAAAGACCCCGCCCCCGCCGGTAGCCGTGCCGAGCGCGTACACCTCTCCTTCGTCATCGCGACCGAAAGAGAGTAGTCGCTCGAGGGACGTTTCGCCGTCGATCTCGAGGACGGTGGTCGGCCACAGTTCGTCGCCGTCGTCGGGTCGAGTGGCGGCGAACAGCCGCCCTTCGGGCAGGAAGTCACCGAAGACGTACGCGCCCTCCAGCGCCGGGAGCGTCGAACCGCGGTAGACGTAGCCGCCGATGACCGACACGCCGCTGACCGCCGATTCCGTCGGTGGGTGCGGATACTCGATGATCGGATCGCGGAACGGCTCGCCGCCGCCGTTGCGTTCGGCGGAGCGGTCCGGACAGGTATCCTCCCGGTAGCAGTGGGTCCCCTCTCTGACGTTCCAGCCGTAGTTCCCGCCCTTCTCGAGGCGGTTGACCTCTTCGTAGTCGCTCTCGCCGACGTCCGCGACGAAGCAGTCGCCGTCGTCGAACGAGAGCCGCCAGGGGTTCCGAAAACCCCACGCGTAGTACTCGTCGAGGCCGGTCCGTCCAACGAGCGGGTTGTCGTCGGGGACGGCGTACGCCCGATCGGCCGTCCGATCGTCGACGTCGAGTCGCAGGACGCTACCCAGAACGTCCGTCGTAACATCTTGACCGCCGCCGCCTCCGCCGCCGCCCGCGCCGATGCCGACGTAGAGGAACCCGTCCGGTCCGAACGCGAGATCGCCCCCGTTGTGGAAGTCCGCCGGTTGGGGGATTTCGAGGACGACGCGGCCGGTGTCTCGGCGAACCTTCCTTCCGTCGTTGGTCGCTCGGAACGACGCGAGGATCCCCGTGTGGTCGAAATCCGCCGGCGTTCCAGACTGACGCGGTGCGCTGAAGTGGACGAACAGCCGGCGGTTCTCGGCGAAATCCGGATGGAGTGTCATGCCCAGTAACCCGCGTTCGCCACCGGTCCGGACGGTGTCGCGCAGGTCGAGAAACGGCTCGTCGCGGAGCCCGTCCGATTCGTGAGCAAAAATGCGGCCACCGCGATCGGCGACGTATCGACGATTCGCTCTGGGGGCGAACTCGAGCGCTAGCGGCATCTCCAGTCCGTCGACCACCGTCTCGAGGCCGACCGCGTTCGGGACTCGATCGATCGCGTCCAGTGCGTTCGTCGCCGTGGCATCGTCGGCTCGAGACCGTCTCGCGAAGCCGGCGAGACCCATCGTCGCGCCGACGGCCGCATTCGTCAGGAATCGCCGTCGGCTGGTGCGGGGTTCCATGGAGGGGGTCGTACAGGCTCGAGGAGGATATAGACCTATTCGGTCGCGATGAACGCTGTTCGAACTCGGAGATTCAGGATCGCGTTGCCGAGGCGTCGATGACCTCGCCGCTAGTCGTCGATGAGTCGGGGCGAGCGATCGGTTCCCGCTTCGTTCATATGGGCCGTTGTAAGTCATTTCCGACGCAACCTCGAACCGTCCTGCGGTTGCTCCGGGTAATCGTTACAATAGACCGTATCAGTCCGTGATGAACTTGTTGTCCCGCCAGTTGACGCCGCCCTCGCCCGAGCCGTGATCGCGGGGCCCTTCGACGACTTCGATGTCGGCCGGGCGGGGTTCGCCGTCGACGATCCGGGTCGCTTCGAGGTCGCCGTTGCGCTCCGAAATTGCGGTTAGGGTGCCCTTCTCGGCCGCTTCGGCGATCTCACAGAGAACGAGGAACATCTCGTATTGCAACAGCGAGTTCTGGAGGACGGTCTCTCGGTCGCCCTTGAAGGCGGCGAACTCGACGAGTTCGGATTCGATCTCTTCTTCTTCCTCTTCGTCCCAGCTGAAGGACTTCTGTCGCCGCTCGTCGGGATCTTCCTCATAGACCCGATTTTCCGTGACGCTGGCCTTGAGCTGTGCCGTCGGCGTATACTTACTGACGGACTGGTCCTCGGCGACGGCCTTGAGGATGAGCGTATTGTTCCGTCGCGTGATTTCGACGTCGTTGATCCCGTCAGGGTACTTCGCCTCGTCGATATGCTCGCGAAGGTCTTCGAGGGGCAGTTCGAGTGTCGAGTGCAGCCGATATACGTGTCTGGATTCCTCTGTTGACATTGTGGGGAAGGTGTGTACGGCGATAGTCGTGATCGTCTAGTACGAGGGCGTGACTTATATGACCTGCTATTAAATGTGTGAAATATCAAATTAAATGAATGAACGACGTATTCGTGTCGTTACGCGGCGTTGAGCGTCTCAGCGAGTTCATTACGCTCCTCGAGTTCCTCGAGGATGTCGGAGCCGCCGACGAATTCGCCATCGACGAACGTCTGCGGGATAGTCTCCCAGTCGCTGCGTTCGGACAGCGCCCGCCGGAACTCATCGAGCGACTCGAGAACGTCGACGGTTTCGAACTCGTCGCGGTGCTGGTCGAGCAGCCCGAGCGCCTTGCGGGAGTAGCCACACTGGGGCATCAGTTCGGTTCCCTTCATGAAGAGCACGACCTCGTTCTCCTCGAGCGCTTCGGCGACCTGCTCGTCGACTTCCTCTTGATCGAGACCCTGGTTCGGTGGAAATTCCATACATACCTATATGGTAGTGTGGGGGATATGCCTTGCGCCATCGGCACTCTCGATGTTGGAACTGCGGCCTGCTGTGCGGGCGAATGGAGCAAGGGAGGAACGAAGCAAAGCAGGGACGGAGCAGAACAAGAACGGAGCAGAACAAGAACGGAGCAGAGCAGGGACGGAATAAGGGAGGAACGAAGGTGGGCAGGTGTGTCTCGTGGGTGCTGGCTCAGTCAGCCGTCGCGGGCGTCTCGAGCACGTCCACTTTCTCGGCGCTGTAGCCGAAGACGTTCCGGTAGCCGTTCGACGACATGAGGACCGGGTAAAACGACTCGTCGGCGACCTGCTTCTCGCCGTCGGCGGCGGCGAACGGCGCGCCGGCCTCGACCTCGGTGAAGTTCTCGACGAACACTTCGTAGGTGTCGGCCTGATCCTTGCGGATGACGTCGGTGAGCCGGTAGACCGGGAGGTCGCGGCGGACGGTGTCGCCGGGCAACGCGCCCACTGCGGTGAGGAACGATCGCGTCAGTCGGTCGGCGTTCTCGGCGGCCGTCTCCGATCCCTGTAGTCCGCACTCGACTTCGATGGTGTCGATCGCGGAGAAGAGTCGTCCCTCCGCGAAGTTACTCGTCTCGACCATCGCCGCGACGGGCAGTTGCGGGACGATATCTTTGGCCGTCTCGTTGACCCCGTTGACGATCGCGAAGGGGTCGGCGTGGCTCTGCGTGGAGTGCATCGAGAAGGTTAGACAGCCGTCGAGTTCGTCGACGAGTTCGTGTGCAAGCTGTCCCTCGTGCGTCGTCGCGTCCGGACTGCCGGGGAACGCGCGGTTGAGATCCTCGTCGACGAACCGCACCTGTCGCTCGAGTGCCGGTTCGTTGGCGACGATGAGTTTGACGGGCCGTTCGACGGTCGGGCGGTCGTCGAGAAGGCGTTCGATCGCCCGGACGCCACAGGGTTCGTCCCCGTGGACGCCCGCCACGACTGCGATTTCCGGCGTTCCCGACCCCAACTGTGCGACTCTCATTACTAGTTAGTTCGGCTGAAAGGGGAAAGGCGATTCGGTCCTTCACAGCGTCGACCGATCGCGGATCGCGTCCGGTTCTTCGCTCGGACGGACTCGAGCACGACCGCGATACGCTGCGAGTCGCCTACCTCATCGAGGGAGTCGCCTCACTCTTCGAGGGAGTCGGCGTATTCGTACTCGACGGCTCGAGCAGTCGGTCGCTCGTCGTCCAGTCGTATCCGCCAGTCGTCGATAGCAGCCGGTTCCTCGAGGGCGTTCGTGAGCGCGGCTCGGACCGCGAGCACGTCGACTCCGTAGTAGTCGCTCGGGACGCCACGGAGGTACTGCAGTGCCGTCTCGAAGAGGCTCCGCATGCCGTCGTCGTTCTCGAAATCGACGTGTTTGTAGGCTCCCGCAGCCACCTGGACCATCCCGTGGCAGAACTTGCTCTCCGCGGTGCCGGCTCCGTAGTTGTACCACTCTGCCTGGAAGATGGGCGATGATATGGGAAGAAAGGAACTGGAGGTGCACCATATCGTATCGATGGCAGTACCGAAGGGAACGCATCGGGTCACAAATCTCTGTACTCTGTGTAAAGACGGTCACGATGTGATACCGACAGTCTAGACGTATCTATAACCGTGTTTTCACCCCTAAGTAAGTGCAATTTTATAGAACTGAGTCAAACTAGCCGATATTATTTTTATCTTGAATTAAAAAAAGTAATGTACATAGGTTGGATATCCGTATTCATGGATAATACAGAGGCAGTAATGATGTACAGTCTGTGTTTAATAACATTTGCCATTTTCACCCACATAGCAGGTACTATTTCTTTAGAAATTATAGGAGAATATGCACTTATCATGGGAATGATTCTTTCTACAATAGCAGTACTTGTGGAATTGGCAAAAGGAAATCTTGAGACATAGGCACGTAAATTCACTCTTGTATTTTATATCCAATTTGTGCGTGGCAGAAAATTATAAGTAGACATAGCTATAACAAATTCTTGCTGATAATATGGTTGATTCAAGAAGAAGCCTAATTAAGAGGATGTCCGCACTCGGTGCTGTATCATTTATCGGATCAGCATCTGCTCAAAGCGATTCAAGCAGTGGAGTTCCAATCAAGTATGTGAAAAAGGATTCTAGTGACCCAGTTACTGAAGCTGAAATCAGTGAGGTTCGAAAAGAAGTGGTCACCCAAGTGAAGAGTGGATCAAATATACATGGAATAAGCACTCAATCTGCTAAGACAAGTTCTCCGGATAAGGTACTGGTCAATGGTGATTCATCTAGTGAAGGTGAAATAGTCACGGGATATGCGATGTCGATGGTCAACGGGAAGATGGAGGAGCAGATTGTAAGAGCTCCGAAGAGAGTAGCAAACAATTCAAGAGGTAGGCTTACAGTCCAGTCTAGTAGTTCTCTTGAAAGGGCAGACTCGAGTATCGACAAATTCGTTGAAAAAGAGAAACGGAAGGCAGGACAGAAAGAGGGATTATCTGCACAAAGTGTGACTACTGCACAAACTGGGGGTCAGACAGAGCCAAGAGGCAATATTACACAGCTCGGTACCATCAATAGTCAGATGCCAGTATATGATTTTGAACCTCCCGTTAGAGATTATGTGAAAGTAGGTCAATTGCAACTCTCACTGAGTGCATTTGAGGTTAACGCCGAAGATGGGGGCTACTTCGCTACATTCAATACTACTCAAGTACCTAGCGGGTATTCTAAACAGGAGGGTGAAAGTACTGCAAGAAATGATTATACCTGGTCTCGTCAGTACTGGAATAAAACAGAGCTCGGGCTCGACCTGGTGTCAAAATGGGCACCAGATAGTGACATAACAAAAAGTATTGATACACAGCTGAATATTGGCGGTTCATTTGGAACAGGAGGAGGTTCAGTAAGCGCTGGATTGAGTGCTGACGTAAATGTTCCAGCAGTAACATTAGACGAAAAATCCGACCCAGGTGAAACGGTCGAGCATGGCTACCAATATCATAAGAAACCCTTGAATCCCGATTCAATGACTGATCATGTAACGTATGTCTCTCTTGCACACGCATACGTCAATGAGGAAGATCCCACCGCATCAACGTGTACTCCACCAGTATTAGGAGATGATGATTGGGGAACGACTCTTCTTGAGGCCGAAATGAAAGGGAAGTTTGATTATAAGCCTCATGTGGATCCTCCCCACCGTGTAGAAACGACAGGTGATACGACGATCGACGGTAGGTTAGGCTGCTTCTGATCTACAATCCTGTTTTGCCCCTGAGTCAGGGGTAAAGACGGATAGAACCGGGGTTCCTCGACCGGGATCTATCGTATCGAAGGATGGGGTGACGGCAGGGGTAGCAGGATAATGCATTGGGGCTTTCCGTCTGGTTGGGCTCTTCTTCATCACCACCCACCATCCCCAGTGGAGATGGTGTTCTGCCCCCTAACGAGTCAGGTGTAGGCAGAACAGGTGTTCCTCGAGTGGTCGATAGCAGTGAAAGCTACGTCGAGTTGGGAGTCGGTGGTAGCTTTCGTGGTGGTGTGTCACGGAGCAGGGGGATGGATATTTGGGACGCGACACAACGTCTCCCCCCGCACGCCACTTTGACAATCACAATAGCCCCGGGGCCTGTTTTTGCCAGCCTCGAGCGGAGTAGGTTGCTATTCGGGGGATACGATTTGTTATATTGAACTGTGGTGCCAGATTGCCCCTGTCTGGCCCAAATTACACCGTAAATAGCGTTATATTTGCCTAACCTACCATATTGGAAGAGAGGTTTTCACGCTGTCGACGGTGGTCCCCGTTCTCAGAACCCGATTCGAGGTCGGTACAAATATACACACGAACATATGCGGGGTTCCCGCCACCCTGTGGATTCTTTACCAGTCTCGAATAGCATTACCCTATGATCGAACAAATCTTCGATCTGGAAACGGGAATCGCTCTCACAATCATGCTCGGAACTGCTTGGGGGTTAGCGTGGGGATTGTCACGGCTGCTCAGAGAAATCAAAGCCTCGAATCAAAGTAGTAGTCGATAATCCGCTTGGGTTGGATAGGTCCGCTGCATATATCGAACTATGTGTATGCAAAGGTGAGTTGCATGGGGAAGTTTGGTTGTTTCCTCAAGCAATTGACCAGGACTCCTTTATCCGCGGTCAACGATGGGGGGAGACTCAATGGTCATGTTTGCAGTTGGTGCGCTGACGAATGCATCTTTGACGAGAGTGACGACTCCTTCCGCAACCCAATGGGCGACTTCGTAGAGCCTGAACTCGATGACTAAACCACCGACCATGAACGTGATTGAGTCTATGGCTGCCCCTAACCCAGTCAGGGCTTTTCCAGCAACTGATGAAGTTCTGAGGGAGAGGGGAAGGTTCTTGAGGCTCTTGAGCCCCCCTACGCATTGTTTTATGCGTCCGTGCCAAGGGTCGGTGAGGCCGATTATGACATCGCCATCGCTGTAGTCCAAGCGAGCATAGATTGGTGATTTCGTCCTCGCTTGCATGCCCCTTCTTGACACCAGTCACCAATAAGCATTCCTCTGGATTACTTCAAGCCCGAGTGAATACTGATGCGCTTTTCAGACCAGCCAAGAACTCGTTCTCTCATTAAGTGCTTCTCGCCACAAGGTAGAGATATAGCAGGGAGTTGTTCTCCCCGTTCTCATACTTGACAGTCGCAGCTCGGCCAATCAGCGCCCTTGAGAAGTGGGTTGTATAGGCAGGATAGTGTGAAAACCACTCGTCTCAGGCTTGTCCGAGAAGCTATCACTTATGGTGATATATGAGATGGCTGTGAGGGAAAGGGCAACTTCTAAATGGGTGTCGCTACTTGTACTACTTGGAGCGCCACAGGTACTGGCGTTTGAAGCCCGTCGCACCGCTCCTGCCATCCCGGTAAGACGCGGTCTGAACGGGGGCGCATCAAAATTATATCACGTCCTCGGATAGGATCCGCGTGGAAACGGGGGTGGAGGCGGGAAAATGTACCTTTTCACTACTTTCCATCAAGCCACATAGCGACATTTTCGCATCCCATAGCATTAAGTCGTCCAACAACGGGCTGAACTCCATCACTCTCTGGAGGAGGAGCATGAGTTTTTCCGAAGAGTCCATGGAACCAGCAGCTGACGCGTTCTCGAACGGAATCAGCATATCGCTGTTCGTATGTTGCCTGTTGTACCTCTCCCTCTCCACGTGCTACAGCAGAATATGCGCGTCCCCACCTCTTCTTCCGGGATTCCGGCGTTGTGTCCATCATCGCCTTAACAGGGCCGTCTAGCGAGGCCGAGGAGAAAGCCGTAGGATTCGCTGTAATAGTATCTGCTACAATACCAGCAACAAGATCTGCTAGAAGAAGATGAGGGTAGTAGAGTTCTGACTGAACACAGTTTGTGATTGACGGTGGGATAACATCGATAGCTGAAGCTGCTTGACACAGTTGGTCTGCTCGAGCTTGGTCACCATCGACTATGGCAATGGTGTCATTTGAAGCTATATTAAGTTCGTCAAGAATAATAGCAGAATGAACTGCTTCAGCGTATGCGAGCGTAACATCATCTTGATGAATGCAGATCCCAACCTTTCCGTTACACTGGAGAAGAAGATTTTGGACTTTTTTAGATGGTAGCGAGAGGTCTCGACTCTTTGTTCGGAACGGACGGTAGCCATCATCGTAGATTGTCTCATAGAAATTGTCAAGGAGCATAGCTTCCTGTGTCCGATTAACAAGGACACCGACTGTCACGACGATATTCTCCCGGTCTGTCGCATCAAAGCCGATAGACTGGGGGTGCAAGCTATCGTCCACCATGAAATCCTGCATTCGTGCGTACCCAGTCTGCGAACTATAGGGTAATGAAATGCACCTTATTCGTCTCCTCTATGAGTTCTCACCCCGATCTTGAACTTAGCCAACCGACATCCAAGAAAAGAAATGCTGTAACTATGCGTCTGTGCTCGCTCGAGGGACCAGCCTAACTCTCGCCGAGTACGATCGTCCCCTCTCCCCCGATACTACCCGTTACCTCTGCCGTCGTCTTGTTGACCGTAACCGAAGCCGTGTCCGTTGCTTCTAGTGTCTTGAGGTCGCGTCCGTCGTTCCGCACGGTCATTTTCACCCGGACATTGAACTCGAGGCTCTTGGACTCTCCTACGTTCTGTGGAGAGAGGTCCATCGGGTCGATCATCGAATGGTCGAATAGGTTCCCCTCGAGTGTGTAGGAATCCTCTTGAGACGGCTGTAGCGTACCAGGAACGGTCTTCCCTTCGAGTTGTTCCCAACCTACCCGCATAGTTCAACTCAAGGCGTAGAATCACCTTGTCAGGCGTGACAGACGTTTCGTACTGGTAGCGTCCGTTGACCTGGATTCTGGCCTTGTTGATCGGGTTGCTTGCATCGTAGTCCTTATCAGGGACGTTCAACCCATCCACACTGAGTTCATTTGCTTTCGCGGAATCGCTTGTAACGGCGAATCCGAGTGCTGTTACGGTACTTCCCCCCACGGCGGCTAAGACTGTTCTTCGTCTCATCCGGCCTATGCTGCCACGAATCGGGTGTTAAGAGCAAGCCAAACGTAGCCAAATACTCAAAATCAACCTCTGTAGCTTCTGGTGATTTTCCATCAAGTTCGATCTGCCAACCATGCAACTCTGTCGGATCATTTAGCGCATTCGCGACTGTTTTTCTCACTTCTAAGACGTCGACCCCGTAGTAGTCGTTCGGGACGCCGTGGAGGTACTGCAGCGCCGTCTCGAAGAGGCTCCGCATGCCGTCGTCGTTCTCGAAATCAAAGTGCTTGTACGCGCCTGCCGCGACCTGCACCATTCCATGTAGAAACGCCCTTTCTGTGGTGCCGGCTCCGTAGTTATACCATTCTGCTTCAAAGCAATCATGCGATTCGTGGAATTCGCTAGAATTGAAGAGCGCAACTCCGTGGATTACGGCTCGGCGAAGGGTCCCATGTTCCCACCCATTAGACTCCCCCCGTGTTCTTTTCCATCCGGTTGGATTACCCGAAACCGGTGGACCTACGGTTTGGTCTCGAGTATGGTCCTTCATCGGTTTCCAATAGTCCGTTCTCGGCTGTATTTCTTAGTCACGAATTGTTTACACTTGAGCAACCAATCTCGAAGCAATCGTGGGATTCGTGGTACGCGCCGTCGTTGAACAGCCGAACGCCGCAGTCGGTCGCCCGGCGGAGCGTCGCGTGCTCCCAGCGACCCGCGGACGGATCCCAGCCGGTCGGATTCCCGGCCGGCGGCTCGACGGTCGGGTCGCGGGTGTGGTCGTCCATAGTCGATGTCGGGGGCCGAGAGGCGGTAGTTCCGTCGGTTAGGCGACCCGTAGCGTGTGTAAGCACCGTATTTATCACGGTAGGGTGCCTCATACCGAACTAGATGGTCCAGCCCTACGGCCGCTGTCAGCACTGCGGGGAGCGCCTCTACGCGCACATCGAGGGCGGGTACCAGTGTCTGAACTGCGATCGGCGCTACACCGAGGCGGCCCTCGATGAGCGGATGGCCTGAACTGACGGGACTACCTCAGTGGGGGGAATCTCGGCGAGCAAGAGTGAGCCGACACGCAGCCTCGTTTCGAGATACCGTTTTGGAGACCCGTCTGGACGCGATTGGACACTACTGAGGTTCGAGCGGAGGGTCAGACGACGGACTCCCAGCGTCGGCCGAAGACGCGTTCCGCTGTCCCGCTGTCCAGTCGGCGATGGGAGTGGCAGTGGAGATCCGATATCATAGCACGCCTCTCAGGAACAGATACGGCTCACGATGGAGTACCGCTGCAAGACTGTGCCGTGTGATTGCGATACTCAGCAACGCCACTCCGAGAAGGAGAACCAGCCCACCGAACACAATAGAGACGACCAGTTGCGTTCCTTCCGGCGTCGTAGCTAATACCACTCCGGAAAGCACGGCGAATGCGTTGTTCAGGTAATGCAGGACGATCGGATAAATCGGAGCGATCCAGAGCAAATCGTTCAAATTCCGCTCTTCGAACGTAGTGTAAACCGCAACGGAAATCATCGTTAAAACCGAGTGAAACAGAACGCGATACAGGTAGAGTATGTCCGGTTCTCCGGCGTACGTGCTCGAGTGTTCGACCAGACCGAAAATACAGCCGATTACGAGAGCGATAGCGATGCGAGAATAGATCGATCTACCGAATATGGCTGCGCCGATAGTCAATGCGACACCGAATTTCAGTAACTCCTCGAAAATCGGAGCGATGATCACGATTCGTTGCACCATGTTCAACCCGACGAAAAGCACGCTCCATAACCCGATTATAGTGCAAGTGAGAGCGAAATAGATGGGTGATTCAGCCAACTCATGCAGCCCGCTCGGAGCGGAATACGACGGTCTTTCGGTATCTAGTACCGCACCACTAACAAGTGAAATCCCGGCTGGAACGAGGAGAATGAGAAGCCACCAATCGGGTAAGAATTCCTCAGGGGGAAGAATCACGCGACCGTTTCGAATTTCAAAGACAGCAGCTATTCCGCCGAACAGAACGGAAACGGCAATCCAGATCAGGGACGCAACCAGAATCACGGATACGACTCCGATGGCGACAGTTCGACGAATCGGATTCTCCCGAGCGAAATCATGATAGAGACCGACATAGAATGCCAGTGAAAATGATAGTAACAGTATAATCGTCGGTGGAGCAAGCGAGAGATCGACGCGCCCAGTGTGAAACAGATAAAGCGTCGACAGAAACGCAATCGTCACTGTCGCGGCTACCAGCCGAAAAATACGGATTGTATTCATCGTTACTCACCTCGCAATGCGGCGCTTCAGACGTCGTCTTGGGCGTCTACTTTGATAGTTACTTCATCAGCCGTATATCGCTTGTACGCCGCGTAGGCAACGTTTCCGATTCCGAGAGTCCACCAAAGAGTTAACAGGGCGACAACGATGTGTCCGAGAGCCGATCCCCAATCTTTATCCTTCACTCGGGCGCTTCGCTCCCCTTGACTTTTCACTTGGTACCCTTGCGTAATATAATCGTCAATAACTCGCTCCATCTCGCGTTGATCGTCAACCCTTCGGATTCGACTCATAGTAACTCACCTGATACGGCAGGGTTATAAATATTGATGTTTACTGACTAAACATCGCACGGGTAGATTCCATCTTTCCTGACTCTATCGCTGACTATCTCGCGTATTCACCATCCTTCACATGGCATGATACGTCTATACGTAGTAAGAAAACCATCACACGGATATAGAATAAAAGACCTTCCGAGGTGGTGGCGTATTCCGGACGTAGATTTCTCGTCTCGAGGACCGTACCGAGAGCTAAACCGGGCCATTTAACCCATGGACGGGCCTACAAAAAGGCGCGTGCGAGGGTAGCCAAGCGGTCAACGGCGGCGGACTCAAGATCCGCTCTCGTAGGAGTTCGTGGGTTCGATCCCCTCCCCTCGCACTCACCACAGTGCGCGGCAAGACGGAGCGTCTTGCCCTCGCAAACTTCTGATACCGACCTACCCTGACCGAGCTATAGTAGCCACTGAAACGATTTACATACTGATCGCAACGCTGTCGTGCGATCAGCTGTGCAATGACGTTCAGTGGCTACTATACTGCTACAGCTACTGGCTCATCGAATGTGTCCGACGAGAGACCGCCCGCTCGAGGGGCCCGACGACGACGGCTCGAGGCGCGTAGTACGACCACTTTTCACCCCCGACCGACGAGGATGGGCCATGTATGAACCCGAATCGGACCCCGATCGCGCGGCCGTCGCGGCTCGAGCAGCGGGCGAGGGGGCCGCCGTCGCGGCCGACTCGTTTCGAACCGATCTCGCCGTCGAGGAGAAAAGCGGCAAGACGGACGCCGTGACGCAGGTCGATCGCGATGCACAGGTGACCGTCATCGAGACCATCCGCGAGGCGTTCCCGGACGATCCGATCGTCGGCGAGGAGGAAGACGCGCTGAAGGAGGTCCCCGAAACCGGACCGGCCTGGATCGTCGACCCCATCGACGGGACGAACAACTACGTCGACGAGACTCGAGCGTTCGGGACCGCTGTCGCGGCCGTCGTGGACGGCGAACCGGTCGGCGCCGCGTTCGACTGTCCCGCCCTTTCCGACACCTACCGCGTCGGCCCCGAGGGGGCGTTCCGAAACGACGAGGCGCTATCGGTCAGCGACTGTACCGACCCGGAGGCGGCTACCGTCTGCCCGACGTTCTGGTGGGACTTCGACCAGCGCGACCAGTACGCCGCGGCCACCCGCGCCGTCGTCGAGCGGTTCGGCGACATGCGCCGCTTTGGCTGTGCCCAGCTCGAGCTGGCGATGGTCGCCTCGGGCGCGCTCGAGGGGACGATGACCAACCTGCGAGCGAACTCGTGGGACACCGTCGCCGGCGTTCAGTTGATCCGTGAGGCCGGCGGCGTCGTCACCGATCTCGAGGGCGACCGCTGGCGACACGATAGTGCGGGGATCGTCGCCTCGAACGGCGGGATTCACGACGAACTGCTCGCGGCGGCCCGCGAAATAGAAGAGTGAACAGAACGTTGGGCTTGGTCGGGACCGACGGTTCTCGGCCGGAGCTCGGATATCGACGTTCTCTAGCGTCGTGAATGGAACGGTGTGTTTTGGAGAACGGGTGAGACAAAGCGTCCTGCTATCGTGGCACCAGGGAATCGCCACGCCCTCCCCAACCGATTCGCTCACTCTTACAGTCGTTCGCTCATCCCTCGCACGTCTTCAGGCCGCGGCTCACCCGGCTCACGGTTCCCTGCGGCCACCGTTCGCTTTCCGAGGCGCTCACTTCGTTCACGCCTCGCAATTCGCCGCGGCCCAGCGCGCGCCACCGCACGCCGGTTGACCGGTCCGGAGCGATACGTTGTTTCCTCTATTGAGGGTTCTCGTCGAACCCGGTCGGGGAACAGTCACGCGCGTTGAAAATCGGAAACGGTAAGCGGCCCCCACTACGGGATTCGGTATGGACGATGTCATCGACCGGTTCGGGGCCGAGCGCGTCTGGGTCGCGACCGTCGCGAGTCTCGCGGCCGCGGTGGTCCTCGGCGCGCTCTTGTTCCCACAGCAGGTCTACGTCGAGATCATCTGGCAGTACTTTTGGGGCCCGGTCGTCGCCGACGCCCACAGCTGGAACTGCGCAACGTTAGTTGACGGCCAGGCGGTATCCTGTGCCGAAGCCCCCGCCGACGCCAGTCCGACCGCCGAACCCGGCTATACGTTCGTCTCCTACGCCGGTTACATCCCGACTCTGGTCCTGATGCTGACCGGAGTTATCTTCCTCGTTCGACGCCTCGAGATCGAGCGCTACCGCGCGGGCTTTTTTGCACTGTTCCCGTTCATGCTCTTCGGCGGCGCGCTGCGGGTCGTCGAGGACGCCAACGCCGCGGCCTTCGTGTACACCGGAGAGATGGCCATCGACCTGCCGTGGTCCGGCTTCATCATCAGCCCGCTGATTTACTTCACCGTCTTCTTCGTCGCGCTGCTCGCGGTCGTGAGTTCGGTCTGGCTCGAGCGAAACGACTACGTCTCGGGCTACGAGTACCCGCTGGCCGGAATTGGAACGGGCCTGCTGACCCTGACGGTCCTCTTTCTGGCCTACACGGCGGCGACGAAGGGATACGCGGAGTTCTACCCGCTGGTCCCGCTGGTCATCCTCGTCGGCGCGACGCTGACGACGGCGATCACGTGGGTCGCACTCGAGCGGTTCGCGCCGGAACTGAACCGCGGTACCGGATACATGGGGATCGTCGTCATCTGGGCGCACGCAGTTGACGGCGTCGCGAACGTCATCGGCCTCGATTGGGCGACCTCGCTCGGGCTCCCGGCGAACCTCGTTCCAAAGCACCCGATCAACCGGGCAATCGCGAACACGACGGCTGACGTGCTTCCGGCCAATATCGTCTCGATCACCGGCTCGGCCTGGCCGTTCCTGTTCGTGAAGATCGCCGCCGCCGTCTTCGTCATCTGGATCTTCGACGAGACGGTCTTCGAGGACAGCCCGCGCTACGCGGTCTTGCTCATGATCACCGTCGTTGCCGTCGGTCTCGGCCCGGGAACCCGCGACATGCTGCGTGCGACGTTCGGCGTCTGAATTCGCTTTTTCGCGTTTCGTCTCGAGTTTCCCGTCCCCTCAGCCGCTGTGTCGTCCGACGGTGGCCCCGCTCGAGTGGCGACCGCGAACGGGGGCTTTAATCGCTCGCGGCGGGAACGAGCGTTCATGACCGATACGGACGGGTGGTTCGCGGCCGTCGACCGCGACGATCCCGACGCGATGGCGGCCGCGATTCGCGAGGGACGCGCCGACGAGCCCCACGACTGGCCCGCCCTCGCGCTCGAGGCGGCGTTCGCGAGCGACGAAGACGAGTATTACGATGCCCTGCGCGACGCGACCACGGCCGCGACACGGGCCGCGGTGACCGAGCGCGAGCGGGCCGACGACCGCCAGCTCGTCCACGCGGTGCGGGCCATGGACGACTGCGATCGGACGGCCAATGAGCTCGCCGAGCGGCTGGCGGAGTGGGCCGGCACCGTCGATCCCGAGGCGGGAACCGGCGTCGAATACGCTCGCAAGCTGACACGCGGCGAGACGGACGACGACCTCGAGGAGCCTGCAATCCGTTCGCTCGCCGAACGGGTCGCCGACCTCGCCGGCGAGGCGGACGACCTTCGCGAGTTCGTCGAGCGCCAGACCCCGGCCGTCGCGCCGAACCTCTCGGCGCTGGCCGATCCCGTGCTCGCGGCCCGGTTGATCTCGCTTGCAGGAGGGCTCGAGACGCTGGCCAAGAAACCCAGTGGAACGATTCAGGTACTCGGCGCGGAGGACGCGCTATTCGCCCACCTGCGGGGGCACGCGCCCTCGCCCAAGCACGGGATCATCTACACGCACGATGCGGTTCGGGGCACCCATCCCGAAAACAGGGGCTCCGCGGCGCGTGCGGTCGCGGGCAAACTCGCCATCGCGGCCCGCGTCGATCACTACTCGGGCGAGTCCAAGCCCGAACTCGAGGCGGAACTCGCAGAGCGGATCGAGACGATTCAGGCGCGGACGACGGATGAGGACGACGAGACCGACGGAGGTGCCGACGATGAGTGAGAAGCTTCCGGCCGGGGTCCAGCGCCGCGAGTTCGACGGGTCCGAGCGACTCGCGACTCGAGGCGAGCCAGTCTACGGCGAACCCACCGACGGCGAGTGGCGTGCCTGGAACCCGAATCGGTCGAAATTGGGCGCGATGCTCGAGTTGGGAATGGAGACCGGCCTCGCAGGCAGCGAAACCGTGCTCTATCTGGGTGCCGCGAGCGGGACGACGGTGAGCCACGTGGCTGATTTCGCCGGCCCGACCTACGCCGTCGAGTTCGCCGCGCGACCGGTTCGAGATCTGCTCGAGACCGCCGAGAGCCGGGATCGGCTCTTTCCGCTCCTAAAAGATGCGCGGAAACCAGAGACCTACGCCCACGTCGTGGAGTCCGATGTCGACGTGATCGTCCAGGACGTGGCGACGCGCGGACAGGCGCGGGTGGCGCTCGAGAACCGGCGCTTTTTGGCCGACGACGGCCGGCTCCTGTTGGCTGTCAAGGCTCGGAGTGAAGACGTGACTCGAGAGCCGTCGGCCGTGTTCGAGGACGTTCGGTCAGAATTGGAGGAGGGGTACGAGGTTTTGGAGGAGAAGGAACTTGAGACCTATCACGAGGACCATTTCGGAGTCGTTGCAGAGAAAGTAAAATAATATTTTTTATAATTCTTCTCCACCTATGCCTACCGATTAAGATATGATCTAATTGATAAGGACATACCAAGAATACCTACAAATATGGTTGAAATTATGTAGGGTAGAGCCAACCCACCATTGACTGTCATAATGCATCCTGCAAGTAGGATTGGACCTCCGAGAACTAGTTGTATATGATACCGCTTCGAACCTTTGATAGCAATAAGCAGTGATGAAAGTACTACTGAGAAAAAGAGTAGTTGGATCGACGGTGAATATGATATCTCATAGTATATGAACACCACTACTAGCATAAATATTGTTTTGTGACGGGTGTTCGGCGGTTCCAGGAACTTGACTGAAATCCCCTGCTGTCAAGTTGCTGTTGGCCGTAAAGGCGCGGAGTGAGGACGTGACTCGAGTGCCGGGAGCGGTGTTCGAGGATGTTCGAGAGGAGTTAGCTGAGGGGTATGAAATTTTGGAGAGTAGGCGGCTCGAGGAATATTATATGGGCCATTCATCAGTGATGTCCTAAATATAAAAGCAGTTGAAACAGAAAGTTTCTTAAATCATGGGTAATAATTATATCCCATGGAGGAAACCAATGGCATGTCGAGGCGCAAAGTACTGAAACTCTCTGTTGGGACCGTTGGTGGCGGCTCAGCAATAATCGGAAATGCCGCTGGTAGCACAGATGAAAGAACCAGTACCGAAATATATAATCGGGCACTCGAGATCCTTAACGAGACGAATAATAGAGATAGATTTAAAAACTTTCTTAAAAATAATGGTTTCAGAGTTGAATCAAGTAGTCGGAAAATAAGTTTTAGAGATAAAACTGATACTGGAGGTATTTCGACGCAACAATTGTATGTTCGAACAATGGACGCTGAGATAACCTTATCAGAGTATTGTAGATCTCCAGAATATACCTTTGTTGACTTTTCATGGGGATTTGATATGGGTGAAATGTATCAAAGCGGAGATAAAGCAAACGATGTTATTGGTATTTACTATCCATATGACTCGTATAACAGAATTGTAGGTTCGCAACATGGCGGAGAATATGTGGAAGCTCCTGGAGAAAACGACCCGTCTGTAGGGGATCTTGATACTAATGGCGTTGCTTTTGAATGGAATGATAAGAAGCACCATAATAATGTATCTGACTCATCATGGCCTCAGCTCGGTTCGCACTGTGGCTTAAAGCTCAAAAAAGACAATCCGAGTGATCCTCCTGAAGAGCGGATTGTTATCGTAGATTACAAACATTCATATCGGCGGTATCCAGTACCAACTGCGGCAATTGAAAGCATCTCAATTAGCGTTGGGGGATTGTCAGTAGGGTTCGGAGCAAATGTTCAAAGTTGGGATGCGAACTGGGAAAAAAGTGAGAAGGAGCTAGAAAAGCATTGCGTTCCTCGAATCGGACCTTAAGAAACTTGCATAGAATTATATTGGTGTTTTTATACAGTTTATCAACTACTGTAACACATAGCGGCCACTCCAATCACTCAATAAACAATCGCTAGCGGTCCACCACCGGAGATAAATATACATGTGTGTAACCACTCGTGAAAACAATGTCTGATACAGATGGTCTCAAATTGATCATATTTGGACTTCATATCACCGTTATCGGTATCGCAGTCGATAACCCGTTTCCATTCATAATCGTCGGGTTCTTACTGTCAATACTTGGTTTTTTACGGGATCGACTTCAAGGCCTTCAAAGATCTAATTAATATAGTTGAACTCCTTGCCCTATATTGAACACCGAACTTCCGTCTAACTCCGAATAAAAACCGTACTATCAACTACTGCTATTATCTGCTACTGTCTGAGATGCGAAATATAAAACTCTCAAGTGTCGAGAGGTCTTCATGCATACTCGCCCATTTTTTTTCTAACGTTCTCGCATCGAGGTCGTCTTGGAGATACCGTTCACCGTCTTGAGTGATCGTGTACACTCCATTTCCAATGATCTGTGTGAGGCCGTACTCCTCGAGCTTCATACAACGATTGTTGATATGCTGTCAAGAGAACGGAATCGGCCCCCTCCTCCTTGATTTTTGTCGGGGTTCGCGGTCCGCTTTCGTGCAAAAACTCGAGAATCCTGTCATCGGCTAAAACCATTCAGTCGGAAGAAACCCGCATACTACTCAGATACCCGCTGACAATCAAATCATCGTCGGAAAGAAACCCACCAGTGCATGCACGACGATTCGTGAGACCCTGAATATCTCGCTCGAGCGGACGTATCACCCTCTACCTACCCACCCACGAACGGCCGGTGTGCGTGGATTGGCCTCATTGCCTTCCAGCGCGATTGTCTCGAGGCGATCGCCCGCCTCGAGCGCGACGGCGTGCCGTGCGACGAACGCGCGATCGGACAGACGCTCGAGCGAGCGTATCCCAGCGTCGAGCGATTGAGACTCGATCCGAACCTGCGTACCCTCGTCGGACGCGACCTCCTCGAGAATCGGCGACCCGAGGCCCGCGCGGAGTACCACCTCACCGATGACGGCCGCGCGCTCCTGTTGCAACGCGCCGAGCGCTTCGCTGACGCCTGCGGGATCGGCGCGGCCGAGTCCGGAGCGGACGAGGTAACCGCTCGAGAGGCGGGTGAGCGGGGATGATCGGGGCTCGAGACGCGGAGCCGATTCGGTGTCCCGACTGCGACGGGGCGCTCCCCGAACGCGATCCGCTGATCGGGTGGTGGCTCTGTGACGACTGCGAACTCGCGGTCGACGGCGACGGGAGTCAGATCGCGTGACCGGGCTGTCGAGACGCCTCGAGCGTGCAGCCCTGTCGATGGTATCGTCGCGCGGCCGCGGTGAGGGTTCTCAGCAACAGTTGTTCTGAATCAGCGTTCGACCCGCTTTTCGAAGCGACCGATGGCCTCGAGGTGATCCCTCGAGAGAGACTGCCGTGCGAACGGAGGCGATTGGTGGTTGATTACCCGCGCGTAGGGAGCAAACTCGCGCGAAAAAAGACGCGCGTCGCGACGCCCTCGTCTCGTTTGCTCTCTAGTCGTCCGTCTCGTTCATCTCGTCCTCGAACGTGATCAGCGCGTCGTCGATCACTGGCTCTTCGTCAGCTATGTAGGGGTCGTCAGCCTCGGGGAACTCGTACGTCTCGTTGTCGTTCGTGTCCTGGTGAGCCATCGCGATCAACACCTGACTCTCCTCGAGGGACTCGTTGAGTTCGATGGTCACGTTCTCGTGGTCGCCGGACTCGAGGTAGGTGGAGTTACCCAGGACCTCCCCGGGCTCGTACTCTTCGGACATGTTCGTAACGATCTCGTTCTCTTCTTCCGTCGCGTTGTCCGCGTCGGCGGGTGCGGCCGCGTGGATGACGGCGAAGCCGCCCTCGGGCAGCGACGTGTTGTTTACCACGACTGCGGTCCCATTCGATGTCTGGTTCTCGAACGTCACCGTGGCCGTTTCGTTCTCCGTTTCGTTATCTTGGACGGTCGTACCGGCGTCTGTCGCAGCGAACGCGATGCTCGCCCCCGAAAGGAAGACGAGCGCCGCGAGGACTGCGACGCCGACGGTTATTGCACGTGACATCGCATCATTGGTGCCGCCGTAGTTCGGCAAAAATCGGATGATTCGTTCGAACGTTTCGACGCTAGAAACGCTCGAATTCGGTAGAAGGGAGGTGAAAGGTAATCCGCTTATTCCGATCGTTAGTCCCGCAATCGTCTGTGTGAGATCGTGTTCTGTTGACCTCTTCTCGAGAGACACACCGGACTCCCACCAGTGTTCAGGGAACTCGACAGGGTTCTGAACTGCTGCGCTCTTCCGGCCACACTCGGAGGACCGTCGATCGACCCCGTGAGAGTCGATTTCGGGTGTCGTCGCGACGCCTCGAGATCGCGGCGCGACGCAACGGGACCTCGTCTGAACCGATCTCGACGGTAGACTCCCGATTTCGGGTCCGGAGAGGGGGGCGAAACGCTCGCTCAAGAGCACACCCTTGTCGGTAGCATCGTCGCGCGACCACGGTGACCAGTGAACGTCTCAATGAGACGTCCACTTTGGTCACGTGGCGACCGTGTTATCCGAATCACTTCCGTCCGCATAACCTGAGAATCAAGCATTACAGAACGTGAGGCTACCGAAATGCCCATATCGATCCAACCCCCAGACGAATAGTGTATGGTCCGCTATGCCGAAGAGCCCTGCGCCGACTGTAGTGGGAAGAAGATTCGACGGGCAGACGGGTCGGAGTGGTGCCCGAACTGCGCGTTGTTCGATCCGTGCCAGCAGGCCGCGTGAGACGGCCGGCTTCGAGGGGAAACGGAAAGCGGTGAGTGACAGCGGATACGACCCGATCCGCCCCGTTTCCGCCGACCGAATTCCCGCACGCTTCCGTCCCCACGAACTCTTGAGCGGCTTGATTGATCGTCGCTTTCGAGACCGCAGCGTCGAGCGCTCCAGCGAGAGACGATTCGCCGAGACCTGCGTTCCGTCGTCGACCCAATCGAGGAATTCCCAACCGACGATCCGTCCTCCATCCCGGTGACTGCCGGAACCGAACCCCTGGTTTAACTCCCGGAAGCATTGGCCGCCTACGTAACTGAAACAACCTGAGTATTGCTAGCCACAGCAACGACTCACCCGTGGCGCATCCGATACAGACGATCAGACGGAACGCGAAGGAGACGACAGGTGACCTGTGGGCCGGCGGGCGCGGCTGGATTCTCCTCGCCGTGGGTGCCGGGTGGGCGCTCTCTATCGGTGTGCGGTTTGTCTATCCCGCGCTCGTCCCCTACTTGCAGGACGACTTCGGGATCGGTCTGACCACGACAGGTCTGCTGTTGACGCTGCTCTGGGGAGCATACGCCGTCGGTCACGTGCCCGGCGGGTTCCTCGGCGACCGAATCGGCGAGGGCAACGTGGTGGTCATCAGCACCCTCATTTCGGCCGGAACCGTTCTCGTCGTCGCCACGGCCATAAACGTCTGGATGCTGTTTGCGGGAACGATCGTGTTCGGCCTCGCGACCGCGCTGTACGGACCGACTCGATTCACCATCTTCACGGACATCTATCCGGATCGTGCCGGCTCGGCCATCGGGCTGACGATGGCTGCGGGGAACATCGGAAACACGGTCTTTCCCGTCGCGGCGGCCGTTATCGCTTCGTACGCGACGTGGCGGTACGGAATCGGCGCGTTCAGCCCCCTCTTTCTCGTCGTCGCCGTCGGACTCTGGATGACCGTTCCGAACCGCACGTCGAGCGGGGAAAGCGCGGTCGACGAACTCTCGAGCGACACGCTCACACGGATCAGAAGCGGGATCACTCGCGAATCCATCCCGATCGTCGTCGCGATTCAGGTCACTGCCTCGTTCGTGATACAGGGGTTTTCCTCCTTCTATCCAACGTATCTCACAGCGGCGAAGGGGATCTCTCCGGCGGTCGCAGCGACGCTGTTCGGGTTGTTCTTCGCCGTCGGTGCGATTATACAGCCCTTTTCGGGAACCATGCTCGACCGTTTCGGCGCGCGTCCGACGCTCGTCCTGTATTTTGGCGGCTGCGTCGCCGGGCTGTGGTTGCTCCCGTTCGTCAACGGTTTCGTCCCGCTCGTCGCGGTCACGGTTCTCATCAGTAGCTGGAACGGGTGCGGCGTCGTCACGCAGACGTATATCGCGGACTCGCTCCCCGACGATATGCAGGGAACGGGACTGGGCACCTTGAAGGCGGGCTGGATGGTCGTCGGTGCGACGTCGCCCCTGCTCATCGGCACGCTCGCCGATTACGGCTCGTTCGACTACGGATTCTTGCTACTGGCTTCGGTCGGCACCGTCGGATTGGTGCTCTCGATCACGCGGCTCTAGGATCCCCAGTCGTTCGTCCCCATTTGGATCGGAATCGTGAGCCGTTTTGGCTTCCTCTCAGTCGACCAAGCATCGAGCGAGTACTGGCAAATCGGATGCGGATCGGTCGGTTTCGGCACCGACCTCGACACGAACCGGTGCTCTTCTCATTAAAGAATATAAGGACATCCGTGGTAGGTAGTGGTGGTATGTCAGATCACCCCACGATAGGAGACACCCTCGAACAGACGGTCGATCGCTATCCCGATCGCGACGCGATCATCTATCCGCGGAAAGACCAGCACTGGACCTACGCGGAGTTCAACGAGCGGGTAAATCGGTTGGCAAACGCCTTGCTCGAGGCCGGAATCGAAACGGGAGACAGAGTCGCGACGGTGCTGTACAACGGCTCGGAGATGGCGCTTACCGTCTACGCGTGCGCGAAGATCGGTGCCGTCTTCACCCCGCTGAACTTCCGCCTCCCGGCGGGTGAGATCGAGTACATCGTCAACGATGCCGAGGCGAAGATGGTCCTCTTCGAGTCCGAAACGCGGGAGGCCGTCGAGGGGGCGCGACCAAGCCTCGAGTCCGTCGCGGAGTACGTGTTCATCGACGACGACCGCGAGGACGCGGACGGTCCGGAGTACGCGCGTGGGTTCTATGACCTCCTCGAGTCCGGGTCCGCCGAACGGCCCGATGTCCGCGTCGACGAAGACGACGTCTACGCCTTCATCTACACGTCGGGAACCACGGGTCGGCCGAAGGGGGTCGTCCACGAGCATCGGGACATGGTCGAGCACAATCTACTGTGTATCGCGGAGATGAACCTCACCCGCGACGACGTGGGCCTGTCGATGATGCCGCTGTATCACTGCGCCGAACTCCACTGTAACCTGTTCGCACGGGTCCACCGCGGCGCGGCGAACGTCATCCACCACGAGTTCGAACCAGAGGCAGTGCTCGAGGCGATCGAGGACCGCGATGTGACGGTTCTCTTCGCCGCACCAACCGCCTGGAACGCGCTCTCGATGACCGCCGCCGAAATGGACGTCGATCTCTCGTCGCTCCGACTCGGACTGTACGGCGCGGCCCCGATGCCCGAACAGGTGCTCGAGAACTGCATGGAACACCTCTGTGAGGAGTACGTCCAGGCCTACGGAATGACCGAGATCGGGCCGGCCGGGATCTTCCAGTCGGCGGCCGATCAGCTCCCGAAACAGGGCTCGGCCGGATTGCCCGGACTCAATCACGAACTGCGCATCGTCGAACCTGACGCGGACCCGGACCAGGTGGTCGAGCGGGGCGAGATCGGCGAGATACTGATCGCCAGCCCGTGTACGATGCGGGAGTACTGGAACCGCCCCGAGGCGACCGCGCAGTCGCTGCGCGAGGCCGACGGGACAACGTGGTACTACACCGGCGATCTCGGGTACCGCGACGACGATGGCTACCTCTACGTCGTCGACCGGAAGGACGACATGATCGTCTCCGGCGGCGAGAACGTCTATCCTGCCGAGGTTGAAGACGTGCTGTTCACCCACGACGCCGTCGAGGAGGCGGCCGTCGTCGGCGAACCCGACGAGGAGTGGGGCGAGACGGTTGCCGCCTACGTCGTCGCTGCGGGCGTCGACGCGGCCGCCCTCGACGAGTTCATCCTCGAGAGTGATCGGCTCGCTGACTTCAAGCGGCCGCGAACGTACTACTTCGTCGACGAACTACCAAAGAATCCCAGCGGCAAGATCCAGAAGTTCAAGCTTCGCGAGGACGAGGCGGGCCTCGAGCCCGAGTCTGAAACCGTCGCGTCCTGATCTTTGCACGAGAAACCCCCGGCTCGAGGATCCGGTCGGTCGCACCGACTCCAAATCGTATTTACTATCGGCGACGAAAGCACGACACGATGGAACGCGGGTCGCGAGAATCGTTTACGCGCATGGGTACGCTGGGGATCGAAGAGGAGTGTTTCGTCGTCGACGCCGACGGACGCCCGACCAGCGGGACCGACGAACTCGTCTACGAACACGACCCGCCCGAGATCCTCGAGGGCCGACTCGATCACGAACTGTTCAAATTCGTCATCGAAACCCAGACGCCGCTGATCGAGTCTCCCGACGACGCCCGCGACTCGTTGCTCGCGATCCGCGAGGCACTGGTCGAACACGCCGAGAACCACGGCTATCGCATCGCGGCCGCCGGCCTCCACCCGCTCGCGAAGTGGCAGGAACTCGAGCACGCGGAGAAACCCCGCTATCGCTCGCAGCTCGACCGTATCCAGTACCCACAACACCGAAACACGACGGCGGGCGTCCACGTCCACGTCGGCGTTGACGACGCTGACAAGGCGGTCTGGATCGCCAACGAACTGCGGTGGTACGTCCCGATTATGCTCGCGCTCTCCGCGAATTCGCCCTACTGGAACGGGTTCGACACCGGGCTCCAGTCCGCCCGCGCGAAGATTTTCGAGGCGCTGCCCAACACCGGGATGCCGACCCACTTCGAAGACTTCGAGGCGTTCGATCGGTTCGAGCGACTGATGCTCGAGACCGAGTCGATCAACGATCGCGGCGAACTCTGGTACGACGTCCGGCCTCACACCGCCCACGGTACGGTCGAACTGCGCACGCCGGACGGGCAGGCCGATCCCGAGATCGTGCTGGCGTTCGTCGAGTACGCCCACGCACTCGTCGGGGCCCTCGCCGAGGACTACGAAGATGGCGCGAGCGGTCACCGGCACCGCCGGGAACTGCTCGATGAGAACAAGTGGCGGGCCATCCGCCACGGGCAGGATGCCTCTTTCATCGACCGCGACCTCGAGGGAACCGTCGATCTGGGAGAACTCGTCGACCGCGAGTGCGAGCGCCTCGGAATCGACGGCATCAGAGACGTTTACGAGCGGGAGAGCGGCGCGGATCGGCAACGCCGTTTGCTCGAGGAGGAGGGACCCGACGCGCTATGCGAATCGCTTATTCTGCAAACCGAGTGACTACCCCGCAAAGGTTTAACTCCGCTCGAGGCCTCGTCCTGTACGAGAACCCACATGAGCTCCGATGATACGGACGAGCATCCGGTCGATACCGACGACGGAGACGAATCGCTCGAGGGACCGGACGACTTCGTCGAGAGCGAGGCCGGCCGAAGCCCGGCTGTCGAGGAGCTCGACCAGCGCATCGTCGACCTGCTCTCGTGGATCCTGGACACGGAAACTCGCGCGAAGATCTACGTCTATCTGCTGGCGAATCCGGGAAGTACCTCCGAAGAGGTCGCGAAGGGGACCGGGCTCTATCCCAGCACGGTTCGCGAAGCGCTCGCGGAACTCCACGAGGAAGACCGCGTCACCCGCGAAAAGCGCGCCAGCGAGGGGGCCGGGAACAACCCCTACGAGTACACCGCGATCCAGCCCAGCGACCTCGTCGGCGGCGTCGTCGATCAGGTCCAGCGGGAACTGAACACCATCTTCACGCTCGATCGCGTCCTCGATCGTGAGGGTAATCGCGACGCTCGAGCCGAACTCGAGGAGCACGTCGAACCGGTGACGATCACCGTCGACGACACGACACCGATGATCGACGGCGATTCCGAGACAGAGACGGACCCCGAGACCGATCCCGATGCCGACGTCATCGAGTTCGAGGACGACATGCAGATCGACACCGTCGATACCGAATCCGACGGGTCCGATAGACCCGATAAGTCTGACGAGTCCGACGACGGCGTCGGGAGTAATACGACCGACGAGAATGACGACTTCGACGCACGATCGAGCGGCGAATAGGGTTCGACGGGTCTGCGTCCTCCCTCGTCGTTAGTCCTCGAGTTCGAGCACGTCCGGCCGCTCGAGTTCGACGTCCCGATCGACCGCGGAGACGGTCGTCGTCGGCCAGCGATCCGTCGCCGTCAGCGTCTCGATTTCCTCGTCGGTGACCAGTGCGGTATCCTCGCTTTTCGCGCCCTGTACCGTCGGGTTCCACGCGTAGGCCATCGGCGCTTCGACCGGTGCGTCGTGGTCCGGCGTGGCGATCCATTCGCGACCGGCGAAGCCGGCGGCTCCGCCCTGATGGTGGTGCTCCCACTCGCCGTCGTGGCCGACCGCGTCGTAAGCATCCTGAATGGCGGCGAAGACATCGCTGGCGGTTCCGCCGTTATCGCCCGCGCGACTGTCACTCGCTGCTGCCGTCTGCGTTGCCGCCAGCGCCGTCGTTTCCACGCGAGCGGCGGCTTCGTGACGCTCCGCGAGCCACGACGGCGGATCGAAGGCGACGGTCCGGGTGCAACTCGCGTGAAGGCCGGCCCGCTGGGCGGTCACGGAGACGAGCGCGTAGTCGCCGAGTTCGGCCCCGGTCGGCGTGTAGTGGCGGTACCGCTGTGCCCGTTCCGAGCCACCGACGAGGACGACCGGTGCTTCGATGTCTCGAGCCGAGAGAGCGATTCGCAGCGCGGATGCGACCTCGTGTTCCGTGTCGGCGGACTGCAACTCGCGACAGACCGATTCGACGGCGGACGCCGTCTGGCCGCCGAGGTCGCGATAGCGGTCGCGATCGCGCTCGGTCAGCGGTTGACGCAGCGATGTCGGATCGACGCGCTCGAACCCCGGCAGTTCGATGTCGATCGCGGCCCGCTCGTCGCTCCCGACGTGTTCGGTGATCGCTTCGGCCAGCGATGACGCATACCAGGGGAACCGCTCGATCGAGATCTCGCTCGCCTCGAGATCCGGCAGTTCCTCGGCCGCGATGCGGTCGGCTTCGATGTTGTTCGTCACGATCACGAGTTCGTCACCATCGTAGCCGACGGCTGCGACGCCGGTATCACCCTCCCGATCGATGACGCTGTTCCCGCCGGTGAGCCACGCAAACGAGTTCGGCCGGGCGAACCAGACCGAATCGAGCCCATCGGACTCGAGGGAGGCCTCGAGTCGCTCGCGTTTGTCCATGTCGGGTGCTGGCGAGGGCGGCTCTTGAATGCGGCGAACACCGAGCCATCGGTTCGCGTGAGCGTTCGAAGCGAGCGGGCACACCTCGAGCCGAAGCCGGTCGCTCAGCTGTCGGCGATAACCACTCGATTCCCGCCGAATCGGACGACTCGGTCAACCTAAGTACGGGCCGTCCTAACCCTCGACAGAACGCCCGTGTCGTACGACAATCACGCGCCCGACTCGAGACTTCGGTCGTTGATCGATCGGTTCAGCTATCCGCACCTGCTGACCGCAACGCTCGCGCTGGTCGCGGCGACGATTCTGCTGGGCGTCGCGGCGAAGGCGACCGGTTCAGGACTTGCCTGCGAGGCCAACTGGCCCCGGTGTGACGCCGGGCCGTACAACCTGCTACCGGGGAGCATGCCGAGTTTCTACGAGTGGTTCCACCGCTTCGTCTCGATGTTCGCCGGGTTCGCAATCGTCGGCTCCGCGCTCGCTGCGTGGCGGCTCCCAGACGTCGACCGGCGGGTCACCGGACTGGTCGTGGCCGGAATGGTCCTCACGCCGGTCCAGGTCGCGCTTGGCCGCGAAACCGTCCAGCAGTACACGATGGACATCCTCTCCTTGCACTTCTGGACGGCCGTGACCATCTTCACGCTCTTTCTGATCGCAACCGTCCTGGTCTGGGCGCCGCGACTGACGGGAACGCACGTCACCGGCGCGCTCGCGCTCGGAATCGTTGCACTGCCCGCACACGTCGCCCTCAGCCCGGTCGTCGGCACCGAAATCTCGAGCTACTCGCCGACGATGCAACTGATCCAGTACGCCGTGGCTCTCACGCTGCTCGGTGCGGCCGTCGTCGCCGCGTTGGTCGGTCACCGGCGGTTCACGGGACGGGCCGTTACCCCGCTACTCGCGGCCCCGCCGCTCGTGGTCGTCGTTCTCTTCTTCGGTCGGCAGGCGGCGAACCCGACCATCGAAATTCCGTACCTCGTCGCCGCCGTCGCGCTTCTCGCGACGTTCGTCGCCGGAATCGTGCTTACGCGACGGGGGACCGCCTCGAGCGAGACGTAGACACACTCTCACCGTAAAGTGGGGTTCCGTTGTGAGAGCGAGTTAGCCGAAGACGACGACGATCCCTATTCCTGCGAGAACGGCGACGACGCCCAGTCCGAGCAGTCCGTAGTTGGCGATCGGGTTCGCGGCCGTCGTCACCGAGAGGGAGTATCGACGCCGCGAAACCGGCCAGAGCGGACGGATTCCCATCGGCGTCAGCGCGTCCGTGAGGAGATGGGAAGCGATCGAGACGAAACCGACGAGGAACGCGAAGCTCACGACCCCGGCGTCGACGAATGCGGAGGAGGCGTCGACGAGGGCGGCGGTCAGCGCCGCGAGCCCGGCCCCGACGAGTAGCGCGAATAGAATCGTGTGGGTTGGGCCGCGGTGTTCGATCAGCGGCAGCCGGTGGTCGTAGTCCGGAACCGTCGACAGGGCGACGCAGACCAGACCGCCAACGATGGCGATCTCGCCGTATCCACCCAGGGCGACGATGGTGCCCAGCGGCGCGTACGCCGCGAGCGCACCGCCGTAGTGCCCCACCTGATACATGTACGACACGAGACACGCGAGCGGAGTATAAACCCACCGTCATCCGTCCGACGCGACGAGTTCGCCAGGGACGGAATCACGTCGGTTCCGGATCGGCCCGCCGCGATCGCTGGGGTTTTGACCGCTGACGGCATTCTCCCGGTCGTGCGAAACGTGACCGACAGGACGAGTAACCCGTTCGGACTCCGACCGCCGTTCGACCGGTCCGACCCGGATGACCGAACGGCCGTCTTCGGCTACGGAGACGCTAACGCCGATTTCCACGTGATTGGCGACTACCCCGGCATCCACGGCGGCGAATCCACCGGCGTCCCGTTCACCGAAACCGAGAGCGGACTCGCAATCCAGGACGTTCTTCGCGAGACGGGCTTTGCGAGCGGCCCGCGGGACGAACCCGTCCTCGAGAACTGCTTTCTGAGCTATATTCACATGTGCAGCCTCCCGGATGGGGAGGCACCGACCGCCGAGGGGTACGCTGACCTCGAGCGATTCTTCGACGCCGAACTCCGTGCGATCAACGCCCACATCCTCCTGCCGGTCGGAGCCCAGGCGACCGACCACGTCCTCCGAGAGTACACGACCCAGCGGCGACGGTTCGACCTCGAGATGGGAGCGCTCCACGCCGCCGAGATCCGCGGCCGCGGCTTCATGGTCGTCCCGATCGAGGATCCCGCGGAGTGGGGCGACGGCGATTTCGCGGCGATCGTCTCGCGACTCGAGGCGCTGTTGGCCAGCGATTACCGGCAGACGAAGGGCGTCGCGACAACGGTCGGTTGAGACGGACTGCTGTCAGTCAGTTCCAGGGCAACCACAGGACGATTCGTGGGTGAGCCTGTAAATCGGTACGGCAGACCGTCTGAACGGTGAGCGCGCCGCTCGGCCGAGCACGAACTGGGCGCTCGTTACGAGCCTACGAGTCTGTTTTCGGTGCGAAGACGAGCAGCGCCGTGCTCTCATCGATCGCGTGCGGAGAGATGTCCTGATCGCCGTCGAACTGGGCGATGTCTCCCGATTCGAGGGTATAGATTTCGTCGCCGAGCGTGAGTTCGACCTCCCCCTCGAGCAGGTGAAGAACCACGTTCGACTCTGGATGGCGATGCGCGGGCACGCTATCGTCTGCCTTGAGCCGTAATCGCACCGTTCGTGGGTTCCGTTCGTCGAAAACCTCGGCGTGTGGCGTCGTCTCGAGCTCGTCTACCGACGTGATCGCTGGCATGAGCGAACTGTGTCGGTTCTCCCAGTTGTACTTTCGGATGAACTCGTTCGGGGCGGTCGGTACTGACACGGTAATCCTCGAGAGCGATCGTCGAGCGTTTCCGCTCGAACGTCTCGGCGAGAACGACGTAAACACTAATCGTCTTCGACATACACACTCATACGTATGCAGGTGATCAATCCGGCCACTGGCGAACGAGAGGAAACGGTCGAGGAACACAGCGAATCCGACGTACAGGATGCCCTCGAGCGATCGACGGCGGCGTACGAGGAGTGGCGCGAGCGTCCGGTTCGGGAGCGCGAGGAACTGCTGGCGGCCGCGGGCGATGTCCTCCGCGAGAACAAGCGCGAGTACGCCGAAACGATGACCCGCGAGATGGGGAAACCGATTTCGCAGGCGTTCGCCGAGGTCGAGAAGTGCGCGTGGGTCTGTGACCACTACGCCCAACACGGGAGCGCCTATCTCGAGGCGGACTCCCATCCGAGCCCGCCAGGATCGGACGTCAAAACCGTCTACGATCCGCTCGGCCCTATTCTGGCGGTGATGCCGTGGAATTTCCCGTTCTGGCAGGTCTTCCGGTTTGCGGCCCCGCACCTCACCTCGGGGAACGTCGGATTGCTCAAACACGCCTCGAACGTTCCCGGCTGTGCGCAGGCCATCGAGGACGTGTTCCGCAAGGCCGGCTACCCCGAGGACGTCTTCCAGTCATTACTGATTCCGTCCGATCTGGTCGACGACGTCATCGAGGACGAACGGGTCAAAGCCGCGACCGTCACCGGTAGCGGTCCGGCGGGTCGCGCGGTCGCGTCGACGGCCGGCGACCAGCTCAAGAAGTCCGTCCTCGAACTGGGCGGGAGCGACCCGTTCGTCGTCCTCGACGATGCCGATGTCGCGGATGCGGCAGAGACGGGCGCGTGGGCGCGCAACCAGAACGGCGGGCAGTCCTGTATCGCGGGGAAGCGCTTTCTCGTCCACACCGACGTCTACGACGAGTTCCTCGAGCGGTTCGTCGCCGAGGTCGAATCGCTCACGGTGGGTGACCCGATGGACGAGGACACGGATGTCGGCCCGCAGGCCCGCGAAGACCTCATGGAAACCCTCCACGAACAGGTCGAAGCGAGCGCCGAAGCCGGTGCTCGTGTGCTCACCGGTGGCGAGCCGATGGACCGCGACGGCGCGTTCTATCCGCCGACCGTGCTCGCCGACGTCCCGGAGGGGTGTCCGGCCGACAGCGAGGAGACGTTCGGCCCCGTCGCCGCCGTCTATGAAATCGACGACGAGGACGGACTCCTCGAGAAGGCCAACGACACGGAATTCGGTCTCGGCGCGAGCATCTGGACGACCGACCGGGCTCGCGGTCAACGCCTCGCCCGCGAGATAGACGCTGGCTGCGTCTACATCAACCAGCTCGTCACGTCCGATCCGCGTGTCCCGTTCGGCGGCGTCAAGGAGTCGGGCTACGGCCGCGAACTCGCTCGAGAGGGGATGCTCGAGTTCGTCAACCGGAAGACGGTCTGGACCGAATAATCGATCGCAAGCGGGGACCACGAACCGCTGACAGGGGTGACCTCGGTTCGGGAGAGATATTCCAGTGGACGACGGTATCGGCAGTTCGCTGTCGCTTCGTTTAAATAGAACTCGTGAACATGTTCTCGTGATTTCCCGATCCATAAGAACCGGCTCGACCCGTTATACATCGGTACTTTTTCTGACCAGTTGTTATGAGTGACCGTATTGGCGCACCCGGACTGGGACTATCGCGACGCGAATTCGTTGCTGCGACTGGCGGTGTGGCGGCGCTGACCGGCCTGGCGGGCTGTATGAGCCAGGGGGCCACACAGGACTCCGAGCCGGCGGATTCGTCCGAGGGATCCGCTAACTCCTCCGGGTCTGATCTCCCGTGGACGAGTTCCCCGGAGGTCGTGCAGGTCGATGAGCAGGGCGGCAGTGTCACGCTACGGTCGGTGACATCCCGTCACGCCGTTCATCCGATGGACTCGATGGGCGGCCCGGTGGAACTGCCGAAGGTCTGGGCGTTCCAGGCCGACGACGGGACGCCGAGCGTTCCGGGGCCAATCCTCCGAACGACCGAAGGCAACGACATCGAAGTAACGCTGGACAACACTGACGCCAGCATGCCCCACACGCTGCACTTCCACGGCTCGAAGTTGACGTGGGAAAACGACGGCGTTCCGACGACGACGGGCATTACGGTTACCGGCGGTGAGAAACACACGTACACCATTCCCGCGAACGTTCCGGGGACACACATCTATCACTGTCACTACCAAACACACCAGCATATTGATATGGGGATGTACGGCATCTTCCGCGTCGATCCGAAGGGGTACGAACCCGCGGACAAGGAGTACTTCTTCACACTGAAGGACTGGGACTCCCGTGTAAACCGACAGATGGCCGGCGAGGACGTCGACTACAGTCCCCGCAACCGCAACCCGGACGTGTTTACGATGAACGGGAAGAGCCTCCCGCGGACGCTCCACCCGGAGGAGGGCTCGCCGATCATCGTCGACCACGGCGACACCGTCCGCCTCCACATGGTCAACGCGGGGTATATGTCCCACCCGATGCACACGCACAACCACCGGTTCCGCCTCGTCGAAAAAGACGGCGGGCAGGTCCCCGAAGCGGCCCAGTACGAACAGGACGTCACCAATATCGCACCCGCAGAACGACACACCATCGAGTTCGAGGCCAACGCCGACCCCGGCATCTACCTCATGCACTGCCACAAGGTCAACCACGCGATGAACGGGAACTCCTACCCCGGCGGAATGGTCAACGGCATCGTCTACCGCGACGCGATGGATACCGATATCTTCGCGGACCTCATGGAGCACGCGGGCTACGAGGGATAAGCGATATCCAGAACGAATACGATCGCCGTTGCAACTGATTTTACGTTCGACCTTCCGTCTCCGTCGGAGTCTCCGATTCGACGGGCAGCGAGTTCGCACCGGCGAGTTGGTGACGACCCGACGCGGTGATCGCGTACCGCTGGCAGCCGATCGACCGAACCGCCCCGTCTTCGTGGAGGCGGTCGCAGGCGTGCTCGACCGCGACCGGATGCTCGTCTATCGTCGCGGCGAGGTCGACGACGTAGCTCGGCGTTCCGTCAGCAAGCGCGTCGAGAATCTCGCGCTCGAGTCGGTGCCCGAACATCTATCGATCACGGGCCTCCCCGTACGCGTCCAGTAGTTCTCGATAGCGGTTTCGGACCGTGACCTTGCTCACGCCGGTTTCGGCACCGACGGTCTCCTGGGTAATCCGTTCGTTCGTCAGCCGCGCCGCACCGTAGATCGCCGCGGCCGCCAGCCCGGCCGGACTTCGGCCGCTGTGGAGATCCTGCTCCATGGCCGCCTCGAGGATCTCGCGAGCGAGCCGTTCGGCGTCGTCGCTGATCTCGAGTTCGGAAGCGTACTGCGGAAGGTAGTGGATCGGATCGGCGGGTTCGATCTGCAGATCGAGTTCGACCGAGAGATAGCGATACGCTCGCTGGACGGGGAGTTTCTCGACGCGACTCACCGAGGCGAACGCGACCAGCGTCCGCGGCGTGCCGTGTTGCCGAGCGGCGGCGTACAGACACGCGGTCGACATCGCCTCGATCGACCGTCCCGGAAGCAGTCCCTCCTCGACGGCACGGCGATACAGGACGCCGGCCGTTTCGCGACAGGGCTTCGGTAAGCCGAGCGCCGACGCCATGCGCTCGATCTCGCCGAACGCGTGTTTGAGGTTCCGTTCCGCGGCGTTTTTCGAGGTGAAGCGTTCGTTCCACGTCCGCAGCCGCCGGAGCTGTTCGCGCTTTCGCCCCGAGAGCTGGTTGCCGTAGGCGTCCTGATCCTCCCAGCCGATGGTCGTACTCAGGCCCTTGTCGTGTCGAAGCGTCGTCACCGGCGCGCCGACCCGTCGTCGGTCCCCCTCGTCGTCGAACGCCCGCCACTCGGGGCCGTAATCGATCTCGTCCGTATCGATAACCAGACCACACTCCGCACACGCCCGTTCGCCGCGTTCCTCGTCGTGGTGGATCGAGCCTGCGCATTCCGGACACTCGGATCCCCGACGCTCAGGAACGGTCTCGCGCTCTCCGTTCCGGGTCGATCTCCCGTCAGCCGTATCGACGATCGTCTGACTCATTGGTCTGTGTCCGCCGGAGTGCATTCCGGCCGTGTGATTGCCTCTCTTGGATTGCGGTGGAGCAACAGTATCAACGACCGGCGGATTCCCAGGCCGTGGGAATGGTCGGAGACGCGCGTCTCTCTTCGAGTCGTGTCCGCTGGATTCGAGGGCCCCGTTCAGGTGAGGGGCTGAAGAGTGATGCGGTCACATTCCAGGTGGTTTCACCTGAACTCAGCCGCTTCACCGATACTACCGCTCGCATTCAGTCGGGCTTTGTGGAGGCAAAGTCGACGCCGTCTGCGTCGCTTCGACGGAGTATCCGGCACCAGTTGCAGGAGTATGAACGAGAACGGTGGCTCTTCCCTGTCGACGAGTCGGCCAGAACGGGAGTCCGCGCCGAACCCCACCGATTTAGCGGTGGGTTGCTCAACTCGTTCGGATACTCAAGCGTGCGACTGTTACTGATATCGATTCCCTACTCCGATTCGGAAAGCAACTCGCCGACGTACTGGTCTTCCCACTCTCTGCGAGCCTCGAGTTCGCGCCGACCGCGAGCCGTGATCGTGTAGTAATTCGTTCGCTGGTCGAGTTCGCCTTTCTCGACGAGCCCTTTGTCGACGACCTCGTCGAGGTTCGGATAGAGCCGTCCGTGATGGATCTCCTTCTCGTAGTAGTCCTCGAGTTCGTCTTTGATCGCGAGGCCGTGCGGGTCGTCTTGCCCGGCGATCGTATACAGCAGGTCGCGCTGGAAGCCGGTAAGATCGTACATATCGGAATTTCTGCGTGTCGTCAGATAAGGTTTCCGAGAACAAACGAGTGGAGATAGCGTCGGGAATACGCGTTCACTCACGAAGCGTCTCACGTTTCTCGAGGGGGGCTAACCAGCCGTTTGGGAGGTCATCAGGGGTGCCGGTGGCAGCTCGGTTATGACGCTGACCGTATTCTCACCACGTGACGCTTCTCAGCACGGGCACAGCCATCTCGAGTACCAACGAGGAAAGCACCACGAGACCGCCGAAAACAGCCGATTAACTGCGAAGCGCCGTTCCCAAATTTTACTGTCACTCCGGTTGGCTCACGTATATACGGGGACCGACACAATACAGGGGCTGAAGAGCATGGGTTTGGAGGGAGGCTCACGCGCTCACGGATCACCTGTCACCAAACACGCGTCCGATTCCAGACGAATCCAGTCGGACGACACCGTGACCCCGTCATGACTAGTAACCCTATGAGTCACGACCGCTCCATCTCCGGTTCGGACCTCGGTGTAGCGATGACCGGTCTCTGTGGTAGCTGTTGGTTTCGGCCGAACGCTGTCCCCGCGACAATTGGAGTCGGGCCGACTGTTCACCCGACGACTCCATCGTATCCAAATACCGTGACGGAATTTCTATGATCAAATTAAAACGCATTTTCACTCGAAACCGGGAGCAAACCCTGTTCGAATGCCGGCGGTGCGGGAAAAATGTGAGTGCAGATGCCGAAGCCTGCCCTGAATGCGATTCGGACGATAGTATTCGATACGAGCTATAGTACCAACTGAAATGAGGCACATACCGGTCGGACGGTAACGATGCGATTAGCGTGGCAATCGTTTCAGTGGCTGCTATCGCTATTGCAGATCGCGCTTCGATTTGAGAGGAACAACGTTTATTCGTTCCGAGACGACACCACAGACAGATGGATCGAGACGGGGATCGAACCGAACACGGCGGGCCCGATGTCGATGCGGACCTCGAGGCGGACGATCACCGCGTCGAACTCGGACTGGCGTTGCTCGCCCGACTCGAACACGAATCGCTCCCACTGGCCGCAGTGATCGACCGCCTCGAGACGGTCACGAGCGATCCGACGGTAACTCGAACGATCCTCGATCGGGCCGAACTCCGTGGCCTCATCGAACGCGATGACGGGATCGTCCGCCCGAAGAGCCGTCAGTACGTCCGCTTCGAACAGGATGTCAGTACGAAAGAGGGTGAGTTTACCTGCCGGCGCTGTGGCTCCGGGCTGTCGACCGGTTACTTCATCGATCTCGAGGCGGGCGAACTCGGTCCCTTCGGCTCTTCGTGTATTCGAAAAGTGACCGGACGGGAGGACTAACCGGGTTTCATCGGTGGCTGAGAGCGGATCACTTCGCAGTTCCCGATTCCACCGTTCAGTGGAGCACGGAAACGACGCTACCGGCCCTGTCGGAGTTCCGCGATCAACTGCTCGATCGTCTCTCCCTGTTGCTCGATAATCTCGCTTTGGCGCTCGACCGCCACCTCGAGTGCGTCGAGGCGCTCGAGGAGTTCTGGATCGGTTCCGGCTGTGGCTTCGGGGGTGTTAACGTCGGCATGCCCTGCGGGATCGGCGGCACTGGCCGACGCATCGGCGTCGTCGCCCGCGTCGAAGAGGGAGGCGGTCTCCGTGGTTCCCACCGGGCTGTCACGGTCGCGATCCGCGGTCGCCGATGCCTGTGTCGACGTGGACTGTCCGCCGTCGCTCTCGTTTGACTGCCGTCCCGGTTCGGCGGTCGTAATGTCGTCCGTCTCGCCGCCGGCGAGCGGATCCGTGCTCCCCGACCCGGCAGCATCGCGTGCTGCCTCGACGGTCGCGTCGTGATCGTCCGGTTCGGGCGGATCGGCGTCGAGGGGGTCGACGCCGCCGCCGAAGTCGACCGATCCCCCACGACTGGTATCGTCCTCGTCGTCCCTGCCGACCGCCTCGTTGAGTTCCTCGAGCGAGCCGACGTCGTGGTAGTCGAACAGGGCCCGTTGCAGTCGTTCCCGGAGATCGTTCGCTTGCTCGTTCGGGGCTTTGATCCGCTGGGGTCGCCCGTCGACGGTAAGGACGATCTGGGTGGCGACGCTACCGTCTTCGAAGGCGAGTTGCGTCACGTCCTCGAAGTGATACTCCTCGAAGTCTCCATCCCAGACCGCCCCGCCGATGTGTTTGACGAGCCGGTCGCTCGTGATGATCAGGGTCAGTTCACTGAATCGATAGGTCTTGACGACTGTCTCGCCTGGATCGGTGATCCCGTTGCCGTTTAGCACGCCGGCGAGGACGGGATGTAACACGTCGTCAGTGACGCTCGAGGGGATCGAAAACGTCCGCTCCCCGTCGAGGGCGTACTCGAGCGTAACCTTCGTCTTGCGACGACCTTCGGAGAGCGTCAGTCGGTCGGCGTCGTGTGGGTATTCGTCGGCCGATTCGTCGCTCAGAAGGCCGTCTGCACGGTAGACGATGGTCCGTGTGGGCGTGATAAAGAGCTCGTCGTCGCTGCCAAGAGAGACGCGCGCTGCGATCTCTTCGCCATCGAGAGTAGAGTTGACGATGCCGGGAACGCTCATGCACTGGCGTTCGTAATACCGTATGATAAATCCGTGGGTCCGCGTTGCACGGCGGCTTCGAATACAAAGCTTAAAGAAATGCACCCCACTACTCGTAATCGAGCCCGGGTGGCTTAGCTGGACATAGCGCCGCACTCATAGGGTTCAGAGATTCGGTGCGGTTTCGCCTTGGAAGCCTCCGTGTCCCTCGAGGACTGCCGAGCCTCGAACCTGGGACATGCGGAGATCGAGGGTTCGGAGCCCTCCCCGGGCACTGGCTTTCTACGCGACGTCACGAACGGAGTGAGTGACGAGTCTGAAAGCCAGTGCCCAAATGGGCGACGAACCCGTAGGTCCTCGAGAGTGAACGGAGTGAACGATCGAGGGCACGGAAGAGCAAAGCTCTTCCGGGGGTTCGGAGCCCTCCCCGGGCATGCTTCTCAATACCATTACGAGTCGAAGACGAGTGATAACTCTGAGAAGCATGCCCGGTTCGCTTCGAACCCGGTGGTCTTCACCGAGCGAAGCGAGGTGAAGGCAGGAAAGACGAACGGAGTGAGTCTTTCCGTGGTTCGGAGCCCCCGGGCATTTTCCACGAGGCAGTCACGAACCCAGTGAGTGATGACGCTGCGAAACTCCCCGGAGAGGCGGAGGATCCGGTGGACTCCGGGCGATCCACAGGTATAACTTTCACCCGCGAATACCCGACTGCGAATGGTCGTCGCCGCCACCATCGCGGTCGTGTTGCTGTTCGCCCTCGTTAGTCGGCACCGATCGCGGCTGTACCGCGTCGCTGGCGGTGTCGCCCTCGCGGGGCATCTCCTGTTCGCGATCGTGGTTCTTCCCCTGCTGCCCTACGACTGGGACATTGACGTGTTCCATTCGATAGCCGTGGGCATCCTGGGCGGTGGCGACACAAGCCCCCTTTCGTCGCTCGATGCGTTCGGTACGGTGCAAGCCGTCCTGTACGCCGTATTCGGGACCGATCCGACGGTACTGGCAGTCTTCAACGGACTGCTGGCCGTGCTGATTCCACTCCCGGCGTGTTACGTCGCCCGGCGACTCTACGACCCGTTGGAGTCGACCAACGGCCTGCTACTCGTGCTCTTGTTTCTCCCCTTCCCGTTCCTGTTCAACAGCCTCCCGATGCGCGATGCGCTCTCGACACTGGCCGCAGTAACGCTCCTCTCCATTTGCGTGCGAGCGATCATCGACCGTCGGTACTGGTGGGCGCTTACCGCGCCGCCGCTCTGGGGGCTACTGTTTTTGTTGCGGGAGGAACTGGCGCTGCTGATTCTACTCGGCGTAGTGGGGGCGCTTCTCGTCGCCGCGGTCAGGCGGGTCGTCGATGAAGACGTCTCGCTGTGCTCGCTGGCGCTGTCCTCGGTTCCGGTCGGCGTCTGTGGGTTCGCGTTGTTCGCCGTCTTGTTCCCCGTCGATGCGCTCAACGCACGGCTACAGTACCGGGCGATGGGCGGTGCGGCGTACCTCGAATTCATGCGGTACGAGTCGTGGCTGGACGTGTTGCTGGCCGCGCCGGTCCGCGCCATCTACTTCCAGTTCGCGCCCTTCCCGCTGCACGTCACCTCGACATTCGATCTCGTCGCCATACTTTCGCTGCCGCTGTTGATCGCACTCGCCGTGACGGCGTACCGGTCGATCCAGGCCGTCGAAACCGATTCCCTCGTAGAGATTCTCCTCGGTATCGTGTACGTCGGCGGTATCGTCGGCTACGGGTTGATCGACTCGAACTTCGGGACGACAATCAGACACCGCTCGGTGTTCGTATTCCTGCTCGCCGTGTTCAGTGCGCCCATTCTCGAATCATGGTACCGTTCACTCCGTCAGCGGGTCGACGAAGCGATCTATCAGCGCCGCAAGACAGACGAAAAACAGTGCGAAGCTCAGGAACTTGACGCCAGCCCCGAGGTTCGATCTGAACACCGAGACCACGCTCACTAGTACGAAGACGGCAAGACTACCGAGCAACACCCGCTCGCTACCCAGCAGCGAGATAACCGTGCTACTGTCCGTCCACCGGTGTAGTGTCTGCAACACGTCGTACGTTCTCGACTCGGAGAACGGTTCGAGGCCCCGGCCCATCGGTCGGTCCGCAGTACGGCCGAGCCGCACATAACTGTTGATACTCCGACGACGACTCAGTCGAGTAGCCCCTCGAAGCGCCGTTCGAGGCTGTCAGTGACGTGTTCCCACGTGTACCCCTCATCGATCACGTAGGACCGGCAAGCTCCACCCGCACTCGTACGTTCCGCCTCTCCCACTCGCGCCCACGAAGCCAGTCGCGCGGCCAGGGCGTCGGCATCGCCCGCGTCGACCAGCAGCGGCTCCGTGATCGCCGATCGACGCTCTAGATTTCCGAGAATTTCCGGCGTCGCGCCGGCTCGCGTCCCGATCACGGGCGTCCCTGCGGCCAGCGCCTCGAGCGTCGCGAGCCCGAACCCCTCGAGTTCGAGCGTCGGCAGAACGAACACGTCCGCGCCGGCGTACAGGGACGCCAGTTGCTCCTCCGGAACGTATCCGAGGAACGTGACGGCCGAGTCGATACCGAGACGGGCGGCTCGCTCGTACAGTTCGTCGCGCAGCGGGCCGTCGCCCCCGACGTAGAGGTGTGCGTCGTCGCCGTCCGCGACGACCGACGCGAACGCATCGAGCAGCGTCTCCAGACCCATGCGCGGCGTGAGACGGCGGACTGTGAGAAATGAGGTTTCGTCATCGGCGAACGTCTCCGGGCCGGGGCCGTCGATCGGGGCGAACCGCTCGACGTCGACGCCGCCCGGGACGACCGAACAGGATGGCGCTCCCGGGTGGTGGTCGCGGAGGCGCTCGCGCATGAACTCGCTCAACACGATGGCGGCGTCGCTGTGGTCGAGCACGCGAGCCTCGATTCGGTGACGAAGCGCGCGGTTGAGCCGGTGCCACGGCGCCGCCCACCGGCTCGGGGCGACCAGTCTGTCGCGGTACTCGACCGCCCAGAGCCCGTGGATCGTGTACGTTCGGGGGATCCGATTCGAGATTGCCCGGTCGACGCCGAACGAACTCAATGCGCCGTGAAAACTGACGACGTCGACGGGGGCGTTTGACTCGATCGACGCCACCGTCCGATCGATTTCCCGCAGCGTCGCCGGGAGTCGCGGAATCGACGCGTCGTACCGGTATACGTCCATCCCGTCGACCGTCTCTCGCGCATGCGCGTCGCCGCGCAGCCTGGTGACGACCGAGACGTCGTGTCCCCGTTCGACGAGCTCGCGACCGACTTCGTAGTTATACCGCCCGGAGCCGGTCGCTTCCGGGTCGGGATAGAGGTTGTTCGTCGCGGAGAGGACGTGCATACGCGGTCTCGATAGCGGCACGAAATCAGTGTTCCGTTCGAGAGGCGCCCGTGCGGTCGTGTTCGGCCGTGTCCCCGACCGTCCCGAACCGATGGCGAAACACTAATCCTGCGGCTCTGGCGAGATAGTGACACATGGACACGCGTTCGCGACTGTCCCGTGCGCTCCGCACCCCAATCCTGTTTTGCCGACACGCCAACCGGCTGTATCACCGCCGATTCGGCCGCCGCGAGTGCAACGAGGACGGCGTGGATCCGTTCGAGGCCGACTGGGACAACCTCTTCATCCTCGACGCGTGCAGGTACGACATGTTCGAGCGCCGGACGGAGCTGCCGGGCCGGCTGGAACGCGCCGAGTCCCGGGCGTCCACGACCGTCGAGTTTCTCCGCGCGAACGTCGACGGCCGAGACCTCAGCGACACCGTCTACGTGACCGCGAACCCACAGCTCTCCCAGCACCGCGAGTCGATCGATGCGCAGTTCGCGGCCGTCGTCGACGTCTGGCGTGCGGACGGGTGGAGCAACGAACACGGTACGGTGCTCCCCGAAACGGTGACCGAGCACGCGCTCCGGGCCGCCGAGGAGTACCCGAACAAGCGCCTCGTCGTCCACTACATGCAACCCCACTACCCGTTCGTTGGGTCCGACGCTGACTTCGACGGCGGGGACTTCTCCGACCCGGAGGCGACCGAGGAAAACGTCTGGGTACAGCTCTTACAGGGACAAACCGACGTGGATCGGGACGAAATTTGGGAACTCTACGACGGCAACCTCGACCGGGCGCTTCCCCACGTCGAAGACGCCATGCGAGAACTCGGCGGCAAGACGATCGTAACGGCCGACCACGGCAACATGGTCGGCGAACGCGCGTTCCCGATCCCGTTTCGGGAGTGGGGGCACCCTCGCGGCGTGTATACGCCGGAGCTCGTCGACGTGCCGTGGCTGGTATACGAGAGCGGGGCCCGCCGGACGATCCGCGCGGCGACTCCCGACGATCGCGACGAATCGCCCGACGACGACGTTGTCGCCGAACGGTTGCGCGATCTCGGATACGCCGAATGACCACCACGAGGGAGACGGCGTGAAACTGGGTTTCGTCCACCCGAGTTATCCGCAGAGCGAGGGAACGGGCGCGACGCACAGCGCTTCGCGCATCGTGTTCGAGCTGGCCGATCGCGGCCACGACGTGACGGTGTACCCCTGGGAGCGACCGCCCGAGGACGCCGCGATCGACGCCGACGTTTCGATTCGCCCGCTCGAGCTGTCGGGCTACCCGTACCACTCAGCGTTCCAGCTTAACGACGCGCTCCGGAAGCGCGTCGCCGAGTTCGCCGAGTACGACGTCGTGCACAGCTACGTCATGAACAGTATGCCGGTACTGGGCGAGATCGCCGCGCGAACGAGCGCGGCGACGGTCGTAACGCTGAACGCCTACGGCGGGATCTGCCCGAAAAATGATCTCCGCTACATGGACCGCGAGCCCTGCACTAGCAATGGGCTGGCCAAGTGTACGGCCTGCTCGCTCGCGACCAGCGGCAGCCACGACGAGGACGGCCCGCTCTATCGCTCGGCGAGCAGGCTCGGTTACCTGAAGCTGATCCGAGAGGGCGAACGCATGGTCGACGAGATCGACGCCTACCACGCCCTCTCGCCACACATCGAGGCCACGTACGCCGACTTCGGGTTCCCGCCCGAGCGGCTGACCGTGATTCCGAACATCCTTGACGAGCGGTTCAGTCGCCCGCACGAGAGCGACTTCGACGCTCCCTACGACCTGCTGTACGTCGGATCGCTCGACGAACACAAGGGTGTCGACCGACTCGTCCCGATCCTGAACCGACTGAACGACCGGGTCTCCGGGGCTGTCCGGCTGACCGTCGTTGGCGATGGTGGCCTCCGGACAGACATGGAACAACGGGCCGCGGACAGCGCCATTGAGGACCGCGTCACGTTCACCGGGTGGCTGCCGAACGACGACCTCCCGAGTGTGTTCGCGGCCCACGACTGCTTCGTCTACCCCGGCCGGTGGGACGAGCCGTTCGGCCGCGTGTTCCTCGAAGCGCTCGCGACGGGGACACCGGTCGTCGCCAGCGATGTCGGCAGCGTCGCGGAGATCGTCGGCGACGGCGGCGTCACCACCGACGGCTCCGTGGACGGGTTCGTCGCCGCGCTGCGCGACCTGTTCGACGGCGAGAAACTAGCGACCCGCTCGTCGGCGGCCGGGCGCGAGGTGGCGGCCTACCGGGCCGAGACTGTCGTTCCGCAGTTCGAGGAGCTGTACGAGCGCGTGATCGAACGGTGAAGTCGCCTCATCGGCTCTGTGCCGCGTAGAGGTCGGCGTACTCCCCGTCGTTCTCGACGAGTTCGTCGTGGGCCCCGACCTCCGAGATTTCTCCGTCCTCGAGCGTGTAGATGCGGTCAGCGTTCTGGACCGTGGTCAACCGATGGGCGACGGTGACGACGAGATACTCCCGGTCCATCGTCTCGATCCCTGCTTGAACGTCTTGCTCTAGGTTCGAGTCCAGATCGCTCGTCGCCTCGTCCAGCAACAACACGTCCACGTCGTCGAGCAGTGCCCGGGCGATGGCGACGCGCTGTTTCTGTCCGCCCGAGAGCCGCACGCCGTCGTCTCCGACCTGCGTCTCGTAGCCGTCCGGAAGGTCGTCGAGGAACTCGTCGACCTGGGCGATCTCGCAGACCCGCTCGACCTCCTCCCAGGAGGCGTCCCTGTCGGCGATCGTCAGGTTGTACTCGAGTGTGTCGTCGAAGATGTAGGGGTCTTGCTCCACGACGGCGATGTGGTCGCGCCACTCGTCGATATCCATCTCGCCAATCGAAACGCCGTTCGCCCGGATCTCGCCGTCGGTCGGTTCGTGCATCCGTGCGAGCAGCGAGATGACGGTCGACTTCCCCGCCCCCGACTGGCCCACGAAGGCGACGAACTCCCCGCGGTCCACCGAGAAGTCGACGGTACGGAGTACCTCGGTATCCTCGTCGTAGGCGAAGCTCACGTCGTCGAAAGCGACCGATTCGATCGTCCCGGGGACCTCGCGACAAGCGGTGTCTGGCTCGGCGTTGCGAGCGAGATCGCGCGTGAACTGGCGCGTGCGAACGAGATGCGGAAGGTCCTGCTCGATCCGATAGAACAGTTCGTTGGCCCGACTCGCCTTGGGTCCCAGCCGGAACATCGCGAAGAGGAACAGGCCCAGCGAACTGAGCGTCAACTCCACGTACGTAAGCGAGACGTAGATGAGCGCGAACACAGACACTGCGACGGTCAGCTGATAGGCGTTGTCGATCGCGGCTTCGTTGCGACGGAGCTTCACGCGCGCTCGAGTATACTTGTCGACCGCTTCGACGAAATCACCGTACAGTTCGTCGACGAGGCCGAATATTCGGCTCTCCCGCATTCCCTGCGTACCGGCCTGGGCGGCTTTCTGGCGTCGCTCGTTCGCGTCCGCGACGCGGTTGCCGATATCGTAGCCCGGTTCGACGACGACGCGCAATAGCACCGTCACGCCGCCGAGTACAATGACCGTGAGGATCGTAAGCACCGGCGAAACGGCGAATGCGATGAGTCCGTAGACGATGCCGAGAAAGGACTGCTCAACGAACAGGACCAGCCGCTCGATCACCTGGCCCGCGTAGAACGTCTGGGTGATAATCGCGTTCAGTACGTCGTCGGATCCCGTTTCGTCGAGGTACGCGATGTCGGCGTCGAAGGCGTTTCCGAACGCCTCCGTCTGGAGGTCCCTGATGTAAGACATCCGGAGCGTCTCCCGGAACCACGCCACCAGAAAACTCGCCGTGAACCGGACGATCATGACGGCGGCGACGCCCAGCACCGCCGTCCCGAGCGTGAGCGGCACGTTTACGCGCTGGTAGACTGCCGCGAAGATCCCGGCAATGCCGCCATCGGTGGGCTGGCCGCCCGACTGGACCAGGTCGATGATCGGGAGGATAAAACTCAGTCCGACCCCTTCGAGCACGGCAGCGATGATCCCGAGACCGACGATCGCGCCCGTGAGCTTCGGGTCGTATTCGAGAACGCTGACCAACGCGTCGAGTTTTTCGCGCCGCGAAGCGGGAGGGGAATCAGGCTCTGGCATACGAAAGACTGTATCTACATCGCTACTCCCGGCTGGGGCGTATAAATCCATTCATCTCCATATCGGCGCTGTCACGGCGTGAGGGGCGTGGTTTAGGCGCGCCAAATGATATGTGAAAGGCTTTTACCGAGGACCGAAGATTCACGAGTAGTTCAAGATCCGAACCATGGACACGGCAACAGATCGACCGTCCGTCTGGGGGCACTCCCCGTGAACGTCATCGACGAGAACGGCCGACTGTTCGGTCGCGTCAACGTCTACGACGCGCTGGTCGTCTTGCTCGTCTTGGGGGCGATCGTCGCGGGCGTCGTTTTCCTCGATCCGCTCGGTGGGGGTGACAGCGCCGGCGGAAACGGCGGCGAATCCGCCACGCGCTATGCGACGGTCGACCTCGGCAATCGGTCGCCAGCGGTCGCCGAGCGAGTCGCGGACGGTACGACGTCCGCGCCCGACCTCACGATCACCGACACGTACGTGGGTCCTACGGACGGCAAGAACCTCTCCGTCGTCGTTCGGGTTCGCATCGACGGCACGCTCACCGACGGCGAGGAGAGCGACGGACGGTCCATCACGTTCGCAGATACCCGAGTACAGCGCGGTAGCGACCTCGACATCGAGACGGCGGAGTACGACGTGGCCGGTGAGGTGCTGGAACTGAGCACCGAGGGGGAGACGCTGAACACGAGTACGCTCCCTGTCCTCGTCAAAGCGGACCTGGGACCGTCGACGGCTGCCCTCGTCGACCGCGGCGACACCTACCGGATCGACGGGCGGACGATGGCGACCGTCGAGCAAGCGGTCGTCAACCCGAGGACGAACCGGACGAACCGGACCGGCCTCGTGGGACTCTCCCTGCGCACGATCCGATACGACGGCGCCACCTACTTCGGGGCCGACCGAGTGCTCGTTGACCGGCCACTCGAGTTCCGGACGGACCGATACGCATTCTCCGGTACGGTGGCGCGATGGGGGAACGCCTCGCTGCCCGGTGACCCCGTCGAACGGACCGTCACCGTAAGAGCCGCGAACGTCCCGCCTCATGTCGCCGACCGGATCGAAGCGGGAATGGTCGAGCGCCGGGGGAACGCCACGATTGCACGCGTCACGGACGTACGGACCGAACCGGCGTCGGTCGTTCTCACGAGTGCGGACGGGAACATCTACGAACGCGAACACCCCCGGAATGAAGACGTGTTCCTCACCGTCGAGTTGCGAGCGCGATCCACCGGCTACGAGCTTCGGTTCCGGACGCGTCGAGTGCGGGCAGGGACCACCCTGCCCCTGGACTTCGACACCGTCTCGGTCGTGGGTGAGGTATTAGACGTTCAATAGTAGTGAGATTCCCGGAACCTCCGTTACGGGTATTCGGCCGTCTGAGGCGTCGACTGTGGAATCTAAATACTTTTAAGGCTTGCCTAAAAATGTGCGTGCAAGAGATCGAGAGATGAACGCTCACACGATGAACCGACCGTTCAGAGCCGTCGTCCGGCGGGTGGACCGACGGGGGGAAGCAGTATGACCGGACCGCGGGAGACGGTGCGGTCGGGGTACAGTTATCTCACAACCGATCCCGACCTCGAGAAGTCCATCGGTTTCCGGGAGGTGGATCCGGACCGCGACCTCGGTCGCCTTCACGCGTGGCTCAACAGCGATCACGTCCTCCCCTACTGGGAGCAGGACGATCCGCTGTTGCAGGTACGGGAGACGATCAACGAGCGAGCGCAAAACGAGGACCAAACGCTTTACATCGGCTATCTGGACCACACGCCAATGAGCTACTGGGAATCGTACTGGGCCGCCCGAGATCGGATCGGCGACTACTACGACGCGGACCCGGCCGATCAGGGGATCCACTTGCTCATCGGCCCGCGCGAGTACCTCGGCGAGGGGTACGGGGCCCCGCTGGTGCGGGCGATGGTTGACTTCCAGTTCCAGCACCCCGAGACGGAGCGCATCGTCACCGAACCGGACATCCGGAACGAGCGGGCCATCCGCGTGTTCGAGAAATGCGGCTTCGAGGCCGCACACGAGGTCGATCTGCCGGACAAAACTGGACTGCTCATGTTCTGTGACCGGGACCGCTTCGAGGAGGGGGGCACATGACCGATCACGTCCACGACCTCCTCGGTATCGGCGTCGGCCCGTTCAACCTCGGACTTGCAGCACTGATCGACGACGCAGCCGCCGACCTCGACGTCGCCTTCCTCGAGCAGAAGCCGGCGTTCAACTGGCACGAGGGGATGCTCATCGAGGGGACGACACTCGAGGTCCCGTTCCTCGCGGACCTGGTCACGATGGTCGACCCGACGAACCCCTACAGCTACCTCAACTACCTTCGCGAGCAGAACCGTCTCTACGAGTTCTACTTCTACGAGGAGTTTTTCATCCCGCGCCGCGAGTACAACGACTACTGTCGGTGGGTGGCCGACCAGCTCCCGTCCCTGCGCTTCGACCAGCGGGTCACCGACGTGCGCGAGGACGACGGGGTGTTCGTCGTCGAGACCGTCGATTCGGTGACGGGCGACCGGGCGAGCTACGCCGCCGAGAACGTGGTCATGGGGATCGGGACCCAACGTCATATCCCCGAGCAGTTCGAGGACTTCCTCGGCCCCGACGTGTTCCACTCGGCGTCGTACCTTCACAACAGAGACCGGTGTCTCGACGCCGACTCCATCACGATCGTCGGCTCCGGACAGAGCGCGGCGGAGGTGTTTCGCGACCTCGTCGAGCGCCAGCCCGACCGGGCCTACAGCATCGACTGGATCACCCGTTCGCGTGGCTTCTTCCAGATGGCTGACGCCAAACTGGGCCACATGATCTACACGCCGGACTACATCGACTACTTCTACGATCTGGATCAGGAGACAAAAGACCAGTTGCTCGGGTCACAGGATCTCCTCTACAAGGGGATCGACGGGGAGACGAGCGCGAAGATCTACGACGCGCTCTACCGGAACTCCATCGGTGACGCCGAGCCCGATGTCGGACTGCTCGCGGCGACCGAGATCACCGACATCGGGCCGGCCCGCTCGCACGGCGAGGGCTACCAGTTGATCTGCGAGCAGTGGCAGGAAGGCGACCGGTTCCTTCACGAGAGCGAGGTGGTGATCCTGGCAACCGGCTACACCCGGACCGACCCGCCCTTCCTCGCACCGCTGGAAGACCGGATCCGGCGCGACGACGAGGGGCGACTCGCCATCACTCGCGACTTCCGTCTGGAGACCGACGGGCTCGCGGGCGAGATCTTCGTCCAGAACGCGGAGTTGCACACCCACGGCCTCAACGCGCCCGATCTGGGTCTCGGACCGTACCGAAACGCCACCATCGTCAACGCGGTCGCCGATGAGGAGGTCTACGAACCCCGTAGCGCCGACACGTTCCAGCGCTTCTCCGTCGATGACTTCGTGGCCGAACGCGGGGCACACCGGCTCGAGTCGGCCGCGCCGAAGCCGAGCGACGGGGCTTGAGATGGTCGGTCTCTCCGGTGTATTCGGCGGGGACGCTCACAGCGTCGAGGTGGAGACGGTCCCCGAGATCATCGCCGGTGGCGAGGTGGCCGACACCTACCGCGAACACGGGGTCGTCATTCGCGCGGCGTTCCACGAGGGGACGGCAACCGACCAGCCCGCCGAGACCGACGACGGGTCGCTCGTGTGGATCTGGGGCGAAGTGTACAGCGTCACCGACGAGGGCGGCGAGCGGCGCTCGGTCGACCCCAACGAATCGGCACAGGTCTGTGCCCGGCAGTATAGCGCCCACGGTCTCGACTTCGTGTCCCGTCTCGACGGCGAGTTCACCGGTTGCGTCTACGAACCGGCCGCCGACACCGTTTCGTTTTTCACCGATCGGCTCGGTGCGCGGCCGCTGTACTACGCCCGAGGGGATGACGGCCTCGCGTTCTCGACGGCCGTCCAGACGGTGCCCGTGCTGCCGGGGTTCGAGCCGGCGTTCGACAAACGATTCCTCGCTGAGTACCTCTACTGTCGGCGCACGTTCGGCACCAAGACGCCGATCACGGGACTCGAGCAACTGCCGCCGGCGACGATCCTGACCTGCGATATCGAGAGCGGCGACACCGATCGCCGTCGCTACTGGGAGCCCCGATACCGGCCCCAAGACCGACCGTTCTCGTACTTCGTGCGGGAACTCACCGACCGATTCGAACGGGCGGTCCACGACCGGACGCGAGACGACCGCGACCACGGCCTCCTGCTGAGTGGCGGGAGCGACTCTCGAGCGGTGCTGGCGGCTGCCGACGAGCCACTCACGGCCTTTCACCTGGGCGACGGCTGGAATCGCGAGGCACGGATCGCCAAACGGGCGGCCGACGCCGCCGACTCCCGATTCGAACTGCTGAATCGCGGGCCAAACTACCACGCCACGCTACTGGAGCGGGCCGGACCGATTCAGGAGTTCGTCGGGCCGTTTCACACGGGTCACGCACTCGGGTTCGCCGATGAAATCGACGCCGAGGTCGACACGCTACTGACGGGTCTGTACAGCGACGATCTCTTCGGAGCCTGGAGCATCCCGCAGGCGACGCTTCAGTTCCCGTTCGACATCCAGTTCTGGTTCCCGTTCGAGCGCCTGCCGTCGACCATCGACGACTTCGTATGCGAGCAGGTGACCGCTGGGCCCACGCGCCGGCCCGACTTTCTCGATGCGGCACCGCTCGAGGAGATCCTGCGCGAGAACATCCGGTTCGAGAACGGCGAGGTGGAGTTCCACGGCGTCGGCTACGAGTCGGTCGAACAGCTCGGCCTCAATTCGACGCTGTATCCGATCACGAACGGGATCGGGTTCGACCTATTCAGCGCAGTACAGATCGCGCCGACGCGGAACCCGTTCCTCGACCGCCGACTGGTGGATCTAGCCCTCTCGATGCCCCTGAAGCACCGATTGCGCCGCGGTCCGCTGCACCGAGCCGTGGACCGACTCGACGGCTCGCTGGCCGATATTCCGCACGCTTCGTCGCGCGTCCCGTTGAAACAGCCCAAGGCGGCGCACGTGGTCGGCAATCGCGCGATGAACCTGTTCGACAAACTCGACGGGACCGACTCGTATCGGACGCAGGGACCGTGGCAGGACAAAAACGAAGTGATCAGAACCCATGACTTCGTGGGTCGGGCGCTGGAGCGACACGAGGAGACTGGTCGACGGCTACCCGGCCTCGACTGGGATGCGGTGCGTGACACGTATCGACGTCACCGCGCGGGCGAGACGAACGCCGCCGAGGAACTATATCGGCTGGTCACCGTCCTCGAAATGCCGCTTACGGGACGAATTGTCGGCGATTGAGACGGACTTTTGCCTGTCAGTTCAGGCGTGACCGCAGAATGGTTCGCGGCACATCGGTACAGTAGACCGTATGAGGGGACGATTGACGGATTTCAGGCCGACGGGAACCACACCAGCGGGTGGTTCGCGACGAGTTCGACGCGAACCGACTCGCCGATGTCGAACACCTCCGTGTGGCCGTGAAGACACTGTATGGTGTCGCCGCTGTCGGTCTCGACGCGGTAGATAAACGACGGGCCCTGGTACTGGCGTCGCGTGATCGTGCCGTCGGCCTCATCGGTCGTCGTCGGGCTCACGCGGAGGTCATCGGGGCGAACCAGCACGTCGACCGTCGGCTCGTCGGACAGTGCCCCCCAGTCCGATCGATCGACGCCGACGAGCGCATTGGTGTCGAGCTGGCCGACATCGGTCACGAGCACGCCGTCCTCGACGCTCGCCGAGAGGAACCCGGCGCGACCGAGGAAGGAGGCGACGAACCGCGAAGCCGGACGCTCGAACACCTTTGCCGGCCGCCCGACCTGTTGGAGCTGGCCATCGTGCATCACGCCGACACGATCGGCGACCGACAGCGCCTCTTCTTGATCGTGGGTGACCCAGATCGTCGTGACGCCCGTCTCGTCGATGATCCGGCGGATCTCCTCGCGCATGGAGACGCGAAGGCTCACGTCGAGGTTCGAAAGCGGTTCGTCCAGCAGGAGAACGTCGGGCTCAGGTGCCAGCGAGCGCGCGAGCGCGATGCGCTGTTTCTGTCCGCCCGAGAGCTCGCTCGGTCGATCGTCGCCGTGGTCCGACAGGTCGACGAGGTCGAGCAATTGCTCGACGCGGGCCTGACGCTCGCTCTCGGGCCACTCTGTGAGCCCGAATCCAACGTTTTCGGCCGCCGTCAGGTGCGGAAAGAGCGCGAAGTCCTGAAACACCAGCCCGATACCGCGCTCTTCGGGCGGTACGAACCTTCCGTCGACGTCAGCGAGGACGCGATCGCCCAGTTTGATGGTTCCATCGTTTGGGCGTTCGAGCCCGCCAATCAACCGTAGTGTCGTGGTTTTCCCGCAGCCTGATGGACCCAATAGCGTCAGCACTTCGCCGTCGCCGACGGAAAAGGAAAGGTCCTCGACCGCCGTCTCGGTCGCGTACGACCGTGCGATGTTGTCCAGTTCGAGTACTGTCGACTGTCGGGAATCGCCGTCGGTGTCGGCGGTCGACGTCGCCGGTTCAGACGATGCGAGCGATTCGTGTGTATAGTTGTGTTCTGACATGAGTTACTCCTCCTGTGAGAGGATGACGACCATCGAAAGACCCGAGACGACGATCAACACCAGCGCGGGAACGGCTGCGAACCCGTAGTAGCCGGATTCGCGGACGCTCCAGATGTACGTGACGAGCGTCTCGAAGCCTGTCGGGTGAAGCACCAGTGTTGCAGGCAACTCTTTCATCGTGGTGAGAAAGACCAGCGCCGCGCCGCCGATCACGCCGGGTGCGATCAGCGGGAGCGTGATCCGGCGGAACGCGCCCGCGGGCGTCCGACCGAGCGTTCGCGCAGCTTCGGTCAGACTCCGGTCGACGCGCAGCACCGACGACCGCGTCGACCCGACGGCCTGCGGGAGAAAGCGGATGACATACGCAAAGATCAACAGTGGGAGCGTCTGGTACAGCGTTGGGGTGACGTCGACGCCGAAAAGCAAGAGGTCGCCGACGGACGATTCGTAATAGACGGCGAAGAACACGAGCGCGAGACCGAGGACGATTCCGGGCATCGCGTACCCCACGTAGGTCATCCGGTCGAACAGCTCAGACAGCCTGGACCGATGTCTCGCGGCAAGGTAAGCAACCGGAACCGCGGCGGCCGCACAGACGACTGCCGCCGCCAGTGAGACGGACACCGAGTTGATCGCGAACTGCCACTGGAAGCCGACGCCCTGTCGGGTGGCCTGGCTCGGACTCCGGACCAGCCAGTGGGTCAGGACGGCCAGTGGCACGACGAGACAGAGGAAGACGATACTCGTACAGAATGCGAGCGCGGGGGCTTTCCACGCGCCCAGCGAGACCGTCGTGTCGCTTCCTGAACTCGCGCCTGTGCCGACGTAGGCCCCGCGACTCGAGTCACCGATGCGCGACTCGATCGAGAGGATCACTGCGGTGATCGCCAGCAACTGCAAGGAGAGCATGGCGGCTGTCTCGCGACCGAACGCGTTGTACTCGACGAAGATGACGCGGGTGAATACGTCCAATCGCATAAGCGACGGAGTACCGAAATCCGAGAGCGTGTACAGCGCGACCAAGAGAGACCCCGATGCGATCCCGGGCAGGAGTTGTCGAAGCGTTACGCGCCTGAATGCTCGCCAGCGTGTCGTCCCGAGCGTCCGTGCGGCCTCGACGAGTTGCTGGTCGAACGACAGCAGCGACGCCCGAGTTGTGATGAACACGTACGGATAGGTGTACAGCGTGAGCACGAGCGTCGTGCCCCAGAACCCGTAGACCGGTGGAATCGACTCGATGCCGAGGGGCGCGAGTGCGTTTGCGAGTTGTCCGCCGGGGCCGAACGCGGAGATGAAGGTAAACGCCCCTAGATAACTCGGGATGACCAGCGGCAGGGCGACGGCGATGGTCCAGAACCGCCGGAACGGGAGATCCGTGCGGACGGTGAGAAAGGCGAGTGGAACGCCAATGCAGATCGATGCGCCGGTGACGGCGGCGACGAGGCCGAGGCTCGTCAACAGGATCTCGACGGTCATCGGGCGCGCGACGATCGACAGCGCGTAGTCGGTGTCGACCTGGAGCACGCGCATGACGATCCACACGATCGGTGAGAGTACCACCGCGGCGATCGCACCGCTCAGGAGCGTCAGGCCGGTCGGATAGCCGTCCGTCTCCCCTCGGTCAAACCGTGACACTAGCCTATCGCCCACGGACATGTTAGAGTGCGCCCACCTCGCGCATGAGTTGCAGCGTCGGCTCGAGGTCCGCGAGCTGGGAGAGATCGAAATCCGGCGGGTTCAATTCGTCGATAGTTGGGAGGTCTCCGATCGGCGGGACGCTGGGGAGCAGCGGATATTCGTACCCCCGCGTCGCCAGGAACTCCTGGGCTTCGATGCTGAGCAGGTGATGGATGAAATCCACCGCCAGCGTCTCGTTTGCCGTGTTCTTGATGATCTCGGTTCCCGAGCAGTTCACGAGCGCGCCCGCGTCGCCCTGCGTGAACGCGAGATCGAGCGGGGCGTTGGGACGCTCTTCGAACACGAGCCGCGAGTAGTAGTGATTTGAGAACCCAGCGCTCAACTCGCCGCTCGCGACCCTGTTGGCGACGACCAACTCGTTGTCGTACGTGTTGACGCCCTGTTCTTGCATCCCGTTGAGCCACTGGCGCGCTTCGCTTTCCCCGTCGATGAGTCTCATCGCGGTGACGAACGCTTGGAACGCGCCGTAAGTCGGAGCCCAACCCATCGCGTTGTTAAATCGTGAATCCTGCGCGAACGTCAAGATGTCGTTTGGAATCTCCGACTCCGAGAACTCCTCCGTGTTGTAGGGAATGCTTCGGGCTCGACCCATGACCCCAACCCACTGATCCGTCGGGTGGTACGTGTCCGGAATTTCGGAGACGAGGTGGTCCGGGAGCGACACGGTCGCGTCGTTTTCGGCGACGATGCCGATCGATCCGGCGTCGATTGCCCAGAAGATGTCCGCCGGACTCTGGCCGGCGTTGACCTCCTCGCTGATGGTGTTCGCAAGCTGGGATGAGGGCGCCTCTCGGATGTTCACGATGAAGTCCTGGTACGTGTTCTGGACCCGCTTCATCAGGTTCGCGTACAGCCCGCCCTCGCCGCCGCCGAGGTAGACCGTTAGTTCGCCCCGCAGATCCGGAAGATCGAGCATCGACCGGCCGGTGTACTCCGAGGGGCGGTCGTCGATCAGCGGACCGGACCCCCGCCACTCTTCGAGGGAAAAGAGTTCGTCGACCGTGTACGTCTTGGGATCGGGTATCGACCCCTCTCGCTCGTACGTCGACTCGTCGCTGTTGCTGGCACACCCCACGAGCGACACGGCTCCGGTCGCTGTTCCGGTGAGTTTCAGGAACTGTCGCCGGCCCCGTCCGGTCGCGTCACTCCGGTGGTCGTCGCCTTCGTATTCGGCCATATACGCCGTATTTTTTGGCTACCCTAAAATGACTTTACATTTGCCGCCGGCCAGGGGTATCAGTCGACGGGCGTTCGTCTTCGGAAACGATGAACTTAACTCGTGAGCCTATCGATCCGGCCATGAACGCGCGTGAAAACGAGCATCATCATCCCCGTGTACAACGATCCAGAGGGGCTGGGAGTGACCGTCGACTCGCTCCTCAACCAGACTGCAACCGACTACGAAGTCGTCATCGCGGACAACGGATCGACCGACGAAACAGCGGCCGTCGGCCGGGAGTTTGCGCAGTCGGACCGTGTTCGCCACGTCGTCGAAGAGGACGTTCAAAGCTCTTACGCGGCTCGAAACGCCGGTATCGAAGTTGCACGGGGGGACATCCTCGGGTTCGTCGACGCGGACATGTGGGTCGAGACCGACTACGTCGAGTCGGTCACCGACAAGATGACGGCCGACGACCGGGACTACATGGGGTGTAACGTCGAACTTGTCACCGACGACGGCACGATAGGCCGCTACAGATCTACCACCGGATTCGACGTCGAAAAATACGTCCGAGAGAAGCGGTTCGCACCGACGTGCTGTGTCGTGACCCGCAAGCGGGTGTTCGACGCCGTCGGGCTCTTTGACAGCCGATTGCGTTCAAACGGGGACCTCGAGTTCGGCCGCCGCGTCCACGAGGCCGGCTTCGACCTCGTGTTCGAGCCCGACATCACGCTCTATCATCCCGCTCGGTCGACGGTCGGTGAACTTATCGCTCAAAGTACTCGGATCGGCCGGGGTCGCGGAGAGATCCGGGCGTATCACGGCGATCGGTTCAGTGTGCAAACAACCCTGAATCCGCGACACTATCTCCCGGTAAATCCCATTGCGTTCCACGAGAGGGTGTCCGGAGCGTACCGCTCACTCACTGAATTTCTCCTGTGGTATCTGCTCGCGTGTATCCAGAAGTGGTCGATCACGGGGGGCTATCTGCGACAGACCGTCTCTTCGCCGATGGACGCACCGGATCCTCGTTGACCGTGAGGCGGTATAGTAGCCGTCACTCTACGGTCACGCTCTTCGCCAGGTTCCGTGGTTTGTCGATCGGCCGACCTAATCGGTTCGCCACCCAGTACGCCACCAGCTGTAACTGCACGTTCGCGAGGATCGGCGTGAGACGTGGTCCCGCGGTTGGCACCTCCAAGACGTGGTCTACATACTGATCGACGTCCGCGGGCGAATCAGTCACCGCGACGACGGGTGCATCGCGCGCCTCGACTTCCGTTACGTTCCCGAGCGTCCTCGTGGCGGTTGCGTCGCCGGTGACGAGCGCGAAAACAGGCGTCCGATCGCTCACCATCGCGAGTGGCCCGTGTTTCAGTTCGCCGGCCGCAAACCCTTCGGCGTGTTTGTACGTAATTTCCTTCATCTTCAGCGCACCCTCGCGGGCGACGGGCGCGTTGTACCCTCTCCCAATGAAGAAGTAGGCGTCGGCATCTTCGTACGTCTCCGCGATGGACCGGGCGTTCGACGTGTCCAAGACCCATTGGACTTGATCGGGAAGGGTACGCAATCGTTTGACCGGGGGTGCTGAACACGTCTCCGAGAGCACGCTCGCGAGCATCGCCAGCGCGACCTGCTGACTCGCGAACGTCTTCGTCGCGGCCACGCTGATCTCCGGGCCCGCACGGATGAGCATCGCGTGATCGCACTCCCGGACGGCTGAACTGCCGACAGTGTTCGTCAGCGCGAGCGTCGTCGCACCGGTGCGATTCGCAGCGCGGAGTGCACGCATCGTATCGGCCGTCTCGCCGCTCTGGGTTACACCCACGACGAGCGTCCCGTCGGACACTGGTATCGAGGCTGCGTCGTACTCGCTGGCGAGAAAACACTGAGCCGACACGTCCCACTCGCGCAGCAGTTGTGCGCCGTAGCAGGCAGCGTGATACGAGGTTCCACACGCGACGAACTGTACCGGCCCGTCGCAGTCGAGGGATGCCAATTCCTCGATCGTCACGTCCCCATCTAGTTCAGTGACGCGCTGGCGAAGACACTGGCGAATCGCCCGTGGCTGTTCGTGAATCTCTTTGAGCATGTAGTGATCGTACCCGCTCTTGCCGGCGTCCTCGGGATCCCACGCGACCGTCTCGATAGCGGTTTCGACGATGGCACCCTGTGCGTCGGTGACGACCATACCTGCAGGGTTGATCCGCGCGAACTGCCCGTCATCGAGGTAGACGACTCGATCCGTGTACTCGATGAACGCTGGCACGTCGCTCGCCAGATAGTGACCGTCGTCCCCGATTCCGAGCACGAGCGGTGACTCGTGACGCGCAGCGTATACCGTTTCGCTGTCGGAGAACACCGCCGCGATGGCGTAGCTTCCGTCGAGTCGGGAGACTGCCTCCCGGAACGCTTCCTCGCGGCTGGCCCCCGTCGTGAGTGCATTCTCGATCAGATGGGGGATGACTTCGGTGTCCGTCGCACTCTCAAACGTGTGCTCACTGGCCTCGAGCTCGTCTCGGAGCGACTGGTCGTTTTCGATAATACCGTTGTGGACCACGGCGACCGATTCGGTACAGTCCGTATGTGGATGAGCGTTCTCGTCAGTCGGTGGCCCATGCGTACTCCAGCGAGTATGCCCGATTCCGGCCGTGCCGTCGAGTCCCTCGTCCGGAACGGCGGCCTCGAGGGCCGACACCTCGCCTCGACGCTTGTAGACCATCAACGACTCGCCCGAAACTGACAGTCCAGCGGAATCGTAGCCACGATACTCGAGTCCAGACAAGCCAGTCAGCAGGATATCACTGGCGACTCTCTCGGTCCCGGTGTAGCCGATAATGCCACACATCAGGGCCGTACCTCCGTCCCCTCGGGTATCGTTCCGCGGACGGTCGCACCGGTTTCGACCACCGCATCCGAGCCGACAATCGCGCCTGGGACATACGTGTTTCCACCCCGGTCCGTCACGTGATCGGCAAGCAATGCACCGAGGTGTTCGTCTTCGAAGATACGATCGCCGACGCGGACATCTCCGGGGCCGCCGGGAATCGTCGTCCCGTTACCGATCGTTACGCCGACCCCAGTGACGCAATCGACGACGGTCGCTCCGGCTCCGATGCGCGTATCCGCATCGACGACGCTTCGCTCGACGACCGCGTTCGAACCGACCGTCGCGTTGTCGCCCAAACAGACGTATGGGCCGACGACTGCTCCGGGACCGATTTCGCAGTCGGGGCCAAGGACGATCGGCTCGCGGATGACCGCCGACTCGTGGATCGTCGCGGATGCCTCGGTGGTCGCGCCCTTGCTGCCGTCGACGATGCCGGCCTCGAACAGTTCGAACGAGACATCGAGTAGGTCCCACGGATACGTTGCATCGGTCCAGAGCCCGTCCGAGATGACGCCTTGCACGACGGCGTCCGACGCGAGAAGTTCCTGGATCCCGTCGATCAACGACTGTTCGCCGGTATGCGGGTCGGCGGCGCGAATCGCATCGAAAATACGGGAATCGAACAGATAGACGCCCGCGTTGAGACGATACGGGCGCTCGTCCTCGGGGTGTTCAACGATCGTCGTAACCTGTCCGTCACGAAGGAGGACACCACCGTACTCGCCGACATCTATGTGAGTAAGGAGGCCGAGCGTCGCCGCCGTAGTGGTCTTCCTATGCGCGTCGAGAACATCGGTAATAATTCCGTGCTCGACCAGTTGATCGCCATTGACGACTAACACTGGACCGTCGACCTCGTCTTCGGCGGCGAGCAGTGCGTGGCCGCTCCCGAACTGATTCTTCTGTGTGACGTACGTCAATGGGACGTTCTTGTACGTCGGACCGAAGTAGGTCTGGACGCGGTTCCGTCCGTAGCCGACGACGATCGTGATCTCCGTCACGCCGGCCGCGAGCAACTGATCGAAGACGTGCTCGAGGATCGGCGTGGTCGCAGCCGGCAGCATCGGCTTGGGCCGGTGTTGTGTCAGCGGGCGAAGCCGCGTCCCCTCGCCCCCGGCGAGGACGACAGCGGAGACCGAGTTCATGACCGTATCAGATGACGGTAACTCCTTAGTACTGTTGTCTCGGTCGAATACCGCCTGTTACGGTGGGTATCAGCAATCACGGCCAACGGTCGACGTGAGTACGTGCTGTGTGGCACGGCTCGGTCGGTTCCCGTCGATAGAACGAATAGTTCGTTCTGAGACCCCAGGCGGACTGCGAACGTGCGGCACCCATCGGCCGTGATTCGATAGCCGTCTGACCGTGTCGGATACCTATACCACTGACAGTCACTGCACATCTGATCGCACGACTGGAGCGCGGTTCGGAACGTGCGCGGTTCGGAGCGGGTGCGGTTCGGAGCGGGTGCGGTTCGGAGCGGATGCGGTTCGGAGCGGATGCGGTTCGGAGCGGATGCGGTTCGGAGCGAATGCGGTTCGGAGCGGATGCGGTTCGGAGCGAACACAGTGAGCGAGAACCGCAGAAATGCGAACGGTGAGCGATGCGAGCCGTGAGCGAACATAGTGAGCGAGAACCGCAGAAATGCGAACGGTGAGCAAAGCGAGCCGTGAGCGAACATAGTGAGCGAGAACCGCAGAAATGCGAACGGTGAGCAAAGCGAGCCGTGAGCGAACATAGTGAGCGAGAACCGCAGAAATGCGAACGGTGAGCAAAGCGAGCACCGCGAGTAAGAACCGCGGACTATGCGATCGGTGTGGAAATCGTTTCAGTAGTACTATATCACACCGCAAACGGCGTCGGCCCCGGAAGTGGTGTTAGTTCGTCGTTTCGCTCCCAGCGACGTAGAAACCTCCGTTCTCTCCGAAAAACTGTCTTTCCCCAGCCGCCGTTCGCTCGAGACACGGGACGAACGTCAATGCGGTGCGAGAAGGGGTCGTCCTGAACAGGACCATGTCAAGAAGTGTGATAAAATTTTGGTCAGACGATCATGAGTCCACTGAGTATCGCTAGCATCCCGAGGCCAATACAGACGCCCCAAAACGGGAGTTCGTCGACGATGCGAAGCAGCGTTCCGATAGTTGCGTAGCCGACGACGGCGGCGGCACCGAGCGCAACTGCCGCAGCGAGGATGCTGATGTCAAGCCCGGAATCCGAGTATGCGAGCAGGCCGCCACCGACAGAGGCCGGGATCGAAAGCAAAAAAGAAAGGCGGAACGATTGTGTGCCGTCGTGCCCGCGGAGCAGGAGCGTTCCGGTGGTTACGCCCGACCGGGATACGCCCGGCAGAATGGCCGATCCCTGTGCGACGCCGACCAGTACCGCGTCGATCCCGTCCGGTGTCGTTCGTCTGCCACCGGGATCTGCGTGCGAAACGTACTGAAATCCACCAGTGAGGACGAGGAACGCACCGATGAGTGTGACGAGTACACCGCCTGTCAGTCTCGAGAACAGATCGATGAGGAGTACGTAGGTCGTGATACCGACGGCACCGGAGACGAGCGTCCCAATGGCGAGAAACGTGAGTACCGCCTGTTCGCCGTCAAAGCGGGTATCCGCCCGCCAGACAGGAAGAAGCGTAAGAAGGTCCCAGAGATCGTGACGGTAGTAAACCGTCGCCGAGAGCGCAGTGCCAAGGTGAAGGAACAATGCAAACGCAACCACCGTTTCGGGAGAACTCCCGAGCACCGAGAGGACGACCGCCACGTTTCCCTCACTCGAGATCGGCAGCCACTCGAAAATCCCCTGAAAAACGCCGGCGATGAGTGCGATGAGGAATTCCCGATCCATACAATGAGGGAGTGATCGAACGGTATGATTGTTCCGTCTGGGGATGCGTTCGGCCGTCGATTCGGAGCTCTACGTCCCGGTTTCACGGTCGGTTCGACTCGACATCCTCGACGTGAGGAGCGATATTACGTCAATGAATACCATCCAAAGCTGTCGAACGACGATCTTCGAATCGAACCAGAGTGATTGGTTTTTGATATACGTGAGATCGTACTGCAATTTCGCTCGGGGAGTTTCACTCGAGGCGTTGTTAATCTGAGCGAGTCCAGTCAGTCCCGGTTTGACGAACCATCGTTTCTGCCACGTCTGTATCTCGTCTTGCAGGAGTTGCTCCTCTGCAGTCCAGGCTGCCCGTGGTCCGACGACGCTCATCTGACCGATAATGATTGCCCAGAGCTGGGGGAGTTCATCCAGGTGCGTTTTGCGAAGGAGCCGACCGAACCGAGTGATGCGATCGTGGTCGTCACCGGGTACCGCTGATTCGCTTTCCGGGATCATACTCCGGAATTTATACACCTGAAACGTCTCTCCGAACTGTGTCGTCCGCTCTTGGGTATAGAAAACGGGTCCAGGGCTGTCTACCTTCACGGCGATAGCAATCCCTATCAGTAGTGGCAGTGCACAGAGGAGCCCGAGACCGGCGAAAACCAGGTCAAACAGGCGCTTACACACGCGGTTCTGTAGATCCCACGGTTGCAGGTTGATGCCGACGAGGTTCGAGCGGTTCTCGGCTGCGACGGCCTGCTCTTCTTTGACGAGAACGCTTTCGTTGTGTTCGTCGAGTATCTCGACGCTAACGTCGTGTCGATGACACGCCTCGAGAATGCCGAAGAACTCGGCACGATCAGTCTGGGGCAGGGCCGGAACGACTGTGCCGACGTTCGACTGTTTGAGAACCTCGTCTAACACCGAGAGTTCGCCCACCCGCTCGAATTTCGCTAATTTTGGGGCTGTCTTCTCGGTGCCTCCGTCAGTACTGAGTTGGGTCTCACGCCCGTCTTCACTCGAGTGTGTTGACGTGTACGTGTAGCCGACAATCGGCTTCGTCGTTGCCTGAATTGCGGCCTCGATCTGGTTCGGATCGGTTCCAACGATAAGGGTTCCGTCGGTTCGTTTGAGTTGCAACTGTTGTAGACCGACGAACCATAGCGGTAACGCGACAGAGAGACATCCAACCAGTAGCACGAGCGTTGTCTGGGGAAGACGAAATGAGAAGCCGAAGTATCCGATAGTTGCCAAAAACAGGGCAACGATCAACAGCGACCGGAGCGCGGTGATGATCGTATCGAGAATGCGCCGCGATTGCGGTTTACAGAGCGGAAGCACTCCGATGACTGTCACAGCGACCAGTACTGCGAGCGTGAGACGTGGTTCGGTACTGGTGGCCGACTGTGTCGACGGTCCGCCCAGCGTGATCAAATACTTGTCAAACGATAGCCGAATCACCGGGATATTTACGATGAGAAAACAAGCTACTGTTAGCGTAATCGTTCCTGTGAACGCCAGGAGACGATAGGCGGTTTTCGGGCGTATTGTCGCCTTTTTCCCCTGAACCGTTTCCATCAACTGTGACTGTTCGTCCGCGGCCATTGGCGATTTTAGGCACACCTAAAATAAAAGTATAGGGGTTTTGTCGTCACGAGTGAGAGACAAAGACACACTGTGAAATATACACCCATTCGACATTTCAGTCCTCATAGGATGACGTCTTCTTCCGGTTTTCCCGACGCGAACACCAGGGTGGTGAGTCGGTGTGCTTCGCTGGCAGGGCCGAACCGATGTGCCCCAACGCGACGGAACCTCAGAGTCACCTGCGATCGGAAGCATTTCGATGGCTGTCAGTCGCATCGTCGGTATAGGTAGGGTTATCCTTCTGTGAAATAACTCGCATCCAAGGCAGGTATGGCAGATAAGCCACCGATTACACGACGGCTTTCCACGTCTCTCGTTCGGTCTTCGACTACCGGTAGCGATGCCTATGCCGTGTCTGCAGCGCTCTTGATCACCCTGTTCGTTTTCGTTGTCCCGTCAGCGGCGATCGTGACGGACATCTCTGTAACGCGGCTACTCATCGCGGCAGCCACAACGTACGTCCTCGCGATATACTCGATGAAGATCGTCTTTGAGGGGATCTGCGCCGCAACGATCGTACTTGCAGTGTTCAACATCACTGCCGTCGTGACCGGTTCCCATATCGGGGGTCGTCAAATACGCATCGTCGACGTGCTGTTGGTGGGTACGCTGTGTTGTCTCCTCGTCCGGCAGCAGTACGATTCCCTCTCGAACCTGGGCAACAGCGGCCGGCTGACTATCGGCTCGTTCCTGCTCTTCGTGCTCTGGACGTTTCTCGCGGGCGTTGTCGGGAACGGCCCGTCGAGTACTGAAGCATTTCTCTACGCACAAACGCAGCTTCGGTACGGGCTATTGCTCATCACGGCGGCATTACTCGTCGGAACGACCGACGTTCGGTCCGTTATCTATCCGCTCGTGTATGCACTCGGCGGTGCGCTCGTTTTTGCTGTCGACGAAGTGTTCTCCGGAAAGAGTGGATATCCGAGTCACCTCGGCGTTCTCGGAGCCGAATTGCAACAAATATGGCCAGCACCCTCGCTCACATCGTTCCCGGTCGATTCGACGGTACTCTACGTTGGTCCACCCATTGGCCAGAGTCGTATCATGGTCGGGATGGCTATCTTTTTTATCCCACTGGTCGTCGCAGCAGTGGCGCAGTCCCGCGTACACACGGTACTCTCACTAGCCGGTTCGCTCGGCATCGTGAGCGTTCTCGCAAGTAGTTCGCATTCGGGAATGCTCGCTATGTATGCGGTCATCGGTATCGTTCTGCTATACTGGTTCTACCGCGTTCTCGGTCGCTACGAACTGTATCGAGCCCGGGCGATGCTTGTCCCCCTCTCGGTGCTCGTCGGAGCGACCGTGATCGCCTGGACTATTGCTGCAACTGCAGCGGGAAGAGATGAGATACTGTTGATTCAGACGAATAATCTAAACGTCCGTCTGAGACAGTATGCGGCCGCTATCGATATCGCCGCTCGGTATCCGGTGTTCGGTATCGGCGGCGGGGAAAACTTCGAACGAGTAGTTAACAGCCGATGGGGCGTTCACAACCTGTTCCTGGCAAATTTGGTCGCAACGGGCGTTCCGGGGTTTTTGGCGTACGTGATCAGCGTGGCAACTGCTACCTGGATCGGGATACAACAGCTCATACGGTCCTCCGTTGACGAGAAATGGATATGGGTCGGGATCCTTGCCGCGATGGTCGGGTTTTACACCTATTCGTTCTGGACGATTGCGTTCCAGCGGGAATCGTTGAATGCGATCTACTGGATACTGGCTGGAAGCGTGGTCGGGGCGTCGTGGAGAGCAACCAGTCGCGACCACTGACGCCCGTCTGCAATCCCTGCGAACTGTCCGTCACCCCTCGCACAATCGAAGTTTTTTTCACTTTTTCACACACAGCGGAATCATGACTCCTCGAGAGAAACGACCCGTGGGACGAAGCACGCGACGATATCCGGTGTATCCAGTCGGATCGGTCTCTCGGCTCCCCGATCGTCCTGTAGCCAGCGCGGCTTCCAGCCGTCGAAATAGCTGGTTCACGATTTGTTCGGGGTCTCTCGTCGACTATCGTCGTCAGAACTACCGTTCGATATCGATCAATGCCAGAGACCACAGCAACTGACGACACGGTCAACGTCTTGCAGGTGTGTACGTACTACTACCCGTTTACCGGGGGGATACAGAATATCGTTCGAAGCCTGGTTACCGGGATCGATTCCGTTACGTTTCGCGTTCTCACATCACAGCCTCGCGGACGGGGCAGCGTCGACGAGGATGACGGAACGAAGATCATTCGTACCGGGAGCCTCGGGAACGTCAAATCGACACCGATCAGTCCGACGTTCCCGTATCGACTGCGCCAACAGCTTGCATGGGCAGATATCGTCCACTACCATCTGCCGTTTCCGCTCGGTCCGGTGAGCCATCTCCTCAACCGAACAGGTGACGTTCCGGTCGTCGTAACGTTTCACGACGATATAATCGGAAAGGAACCATTCATTTATCCGTACAATCCGATACTCGATCGGGTCCTCAGTGAGGCGCAAGCCATCATCGTCTCCTCACCGAACATGAGAGAGACGTGTGCTCGGATCTCGAAATTCGAGGAGAAAGCGACGGTCATTCCGCTCGGTATCGACGTTCAGGAGACGGAAATCGAGCCTCGGACACTCGACGGAAACACGCTCCTGTTTGTTGGACGGCTGGTGGAGTTCAAAGGGGTAAGATACCTCATCTCGGCGATGAACGGCCTCGATGCATCGCTCTCGATTGTCGGAAAAGGGCCCGCCCGGCGTTCGCTCGAGCGGCATGCAGCGCTGGAGGGGGTTTCGCACAAGGTGACGTTCGAGGGGTTCGTCTCGGACGATCGGTTGGAACAGCTGTATCGCGACGCAAACATTTTCGTCCTTCCGTCGGTCGGAGAAAACGAATCGTTCGGCATCGTTCAACTCGAGGCGATGAGTCACGGGCTCCCGGTCATCAACACTGCGCTTCCGACCGGCGTCCCCTTCGTTAGCGTCGACGGGAAAACCGGATTCACCGTTCCTCCCGGAAACCCTGACCGAATCGCCGAGGCTGCGAGAACACTGTTCGAAGATTCCGATCGATATCGGCGCTATTCGATCAATGCACAACGGCGCGTCCGCAGCAAGTTCGACCGTGAGCGGATGCTCGAGAAAACCGTCGAGGTCTATCGCGATGTGCTGTGAGTGTGTCGGCGTGCTCGATCACGACAGCAAGTTGGTCGCCCAGCTGGTACTGTTCTCGGGCATCAATCTGCTTGGCCTCGCTGACGTTCGCTGCAATATCGGACTCGAAGCCAGTCGGCTCGAGCGTTCAGTGCAGTGTGTTCTCGACAACTCGGTGGCCATAATACCTCAAGTATGAGGACGACGAACGAACAGTATAGGTTCCGGACGATGACTGCAATCGATATTAACTGCGACATGGGCGAGAGCTTCGGCAACTGGACGATGGGGCGCGACGCCGAGGTGATGCCGTACGTCACCTCTGCGAACATCGCTGGCGGCTACCACGCAGGTGACCCTCACGTTATGCGTGAAACCGTCTCCCTCGCTGCGGAACACGATGTCGGGATCGGGATCCATCCCGGCCTCCCGGACAAGATGGGATTCGGTCGCCGGTCGATGGACGCGACGCCCGAGGAAGTGCGCGACTACGTCGTCTACCAGTTGGGTGCGCTGATGGCATTCGCGAATCGCCACGGAGCGAGCGTCCAGCACGTCAAACCTCACGGTGCGATGTACTCGATGCTCTCCGAGAGTGAAGCTCACTGCCGTGCCGTCATGGAAGCGCTTCTCGAGGTCGATCCTAGTCTCGTCTATTTGGCAACCGATATGAACATCTACGAGGTCGCCCAGGAGTACGACGAGTTAGACGCCGTCTTCGAAGGGTACGTCGACCTCGACTACAACCCCGACCGCACGCTGATCGTCGAGAAAGAAGTCGAACCGAAAGATCCGGACCTGGTCGCAGATCGGGTCATTTCCATCGCGACGCGGGGCGAAGTCGAGGCCGTCGACGGAACAGTAATCGACGTTCCCGCGTCGTCGATCTGTATCCACGGTGACGGGCCGAACTCGGTCGAACTGCTCGAGACGATCCACGAACGACTCGAGGCCGAAGGGATCGAACGAGCTCGTCTCGACGAACTCGTGTGAATGACCAAAGTGCCGCGCCGTTCGACCGAATACCGTCCCATTGGGCGGTGCCGTCCGCCTACTCGGACTCAGTTACCCCTTCGAACTGTTGATCGAGATATTTCGTCGTGTGGTCGCTCTCGACGAACACGTCGTCCTCGAGAACGGCGAGATGAAACGGAATTGTTGTCGAGATCCCCTCTATCTGTGTCTCCTCGAGGACTCGCTTGCTGCGTTCGAGTACCTCTTGACGGTCCTGTGCGGTAACGATAAATTTCCCGACGAGCGAATCGTAGAACGGACTGATCCTGTCGCCCTCGTTGACACCGTCGTCGACGCGGACTCCCATTCCCGTCGGCGGTCGATACGTTTCGAGCGTTCCCGGTGTCGGATTGAACTCCTCGGAGGGATCTTCGGCGTTGATACGGAACTCCATCGCAACACCTCGAGAGTCGACTTCGGACTGTTCGAACGAGAGTTCCTTACCTGCAGCGACGCGGAACTGTTCTTTGACGATATCGATGCCCGTCACCGCTTCGGTGATCGTGTGTTCGACTTGGATCCGAGCGTTCACCTCGAGGAAGTAGAAGTCACCGTCCTCGTAGAGGAACTCGACGGTGCCGGCGCTGCTGTACCCGGCTTCTGCAACGCCCGATCTGGCGGCTTCACAGAGTTCCTCCCGCGTCTCTTCGTCGAGGACAGGCGAGGGCGTCTCCTCGATGAGTTTCTGCTGACGACGCTGTACCGAGCAGTCGCGTTCGTAGAGATGGCGGACGGTCCCGTGGCTGTCGCCGATGACCTGAACCTCAATATGGCGTGGGTTCTCGAGGAAGCGCTCGACGTAGACAGCGTCGTTGTCGAAGTACGCCTCGCCCTCACGTTTGGCGTTCGTGAACGCCTCCTCGGCCTCCTCGGGACCGGTAACGACTTTCAGCCCGCGACCGCCGCCACCGCCGTCCGCCTTGATCGCGACCGGGTAGCCGTGTTCCTCGGCGAAGTCTTTCACCTGGTCGGGATCGTCGATCGGTTCGTCCGTTCCTGGAACGATCGGGACGCCCGCCGCGTCCATAATGGCTCGTGCTTTCGTCTTTTCACCGAAGTCGGCCATCACGTCCGACGGGGGGCCGATCCAGCTGAACTCGGACTCCTCGACCCGACGGGCGAACGACTCGTTTTCCGCAAGGAACCCGTATCCCGGATGGATCGCATCGGCCCCAGTTTCGGCTGCTGCGTCCAGCAACGACTCCTGATCGAGATAGCTCTTGCCGGCGACCGAGGATCCCACGTGAGCGGCCTCGTCGGCGCGGCGAACGTGTTTCGCTGTTTCGTCGGCGTCACTGTAAACGGCGACCGTCTCGATTCCAAGTTCCTTCGCTGCCTGTACCACGCGGACTGCTATTTCGCCTCGATTCGCGACGAGTACTTTGTCAATCATTTACTGGAGAATCCCCACTACAACGACTCTTGAATGCTTTCGAGATGGGCGTCTCGCTCCTGACGAATCTCGAGTGCTTCTTCGACGTCGACGGCGGTGAAATCGACGGTGCTATGTGTTCGACACTGGGCGAGCGCATCGCGCTCGGGACTCACGACGGTTCCCACGGTCACGTAGCCGCCACCCGTAACGGCGTCTCGCATCAGAATAATCGGTTGACCGGCCATCTGGATGGAGCCGACGGGATAGCCGAGGTCGACGACGTTGGTGACGTCCGTTCCGGCACCGAAGGGCTGCTCGCGTTCTTCGAACATATCGGTGATATCCGGCCCCTCGAACCGGTAGCCGACCCGGTCGGCCTCGTCGGAAACGTTCCAGTCGGCGTCGAGGAACCGCTGTCGTCCCTCGTCGGTGAGCCGATAGTCACAGAGTCCCATCACGACGTTGATCTCGCTCTGGGAGTAATCCGGCCGATCCGCCTCGTCGATCGAAGCGCCGAGTAGTTCGTCGGTGTCCGCTGACGATTCACCGATCGGGAGTTTGTCGCCCTCCTCGAGCGACCGACCCTCGTGGCCGCCGATTCCGATCAGGGTGTACGTCGCACGGCTCCCCATCACCGGCTCGATATCGATACCACCAGCGACTGCGAGATACGCGCGTGCGCCTTCCGTTGCGAACCCGAAGCTGAGGGTGTCGCCGGCCTCGGCCTGGACGGCAGTCCACGTCGGGATCGGTTCGTCCTCGAGGGATGGATCCATATCTGCACCGGTAACGGCGAAGACGATGTCCTCCTCGAACTCGATCTCCGCTCCCATATAGGTCATCTCGAGGGTCGCATCTGATTCGTCGTTTCCGACGAGCCAGTTGCCGACTTTGTGGGCGAACTGGTCCATTGCGCCGGAGGGTGGCATTCCGATGTGATAGTGTCCGTACCGGCCGGTATCCTGAACGGTCGTGACGAGTCCACCGTCGAGAATACGCATCAGTCGAGCACCTCCAGAAGTTGCTCGTTGTATCCGTGTGGATCGTCGAAGAACGCCTGTGTCTCGAACTCGACCCGATCGTAGTTGTACTGGTAGGTCCCGTCTTCGACCTCCGAACGGATTGCATCGTACTCATCGTGATCGATCTGCCGAAAGTTGAGGATGTCTCCCGGGTTCGGAAGTACCATCGAGTCTTCGAACGCCGACAGCTCCTGGTCGACGTCTAACACCTCGACGGGAGTTCGACCGTAGAGCTGATAGCCGCCGGCCCCGGGGACGGGATAGATCGCGGTGAACGCGCCACCGAATCCGATCGCACGGCTCGGTGTCGCTGTCCGCGGCTGCTCGTACTTCGGCACCTCGATCTGCTCGTCGTGTGGAACCATCTGGAAGCAAAAGGGAAGCCCGGGGACGAAGCCGATCATCGTCACCATGTGCGGTGCGCCGGAGTGGTGATCGATGAACGCCTCGACGGAATCGAAGCCGTTGAGTTCTGCGGAGTACTCGAGATCCGTCGCGTCCGGGTCTTGATGGCGTTCTCGGAAGTCCATCAGCGTCTCGTGCGTCCACGGATCGTCGTAAAAGACGGGAATATCGAACACCCGTGCCTCCCACTGGTACTCCGAGACATCGATCTCCTCCTCGAGCGATTTCAGCTCATCGATCAGTTCGTCCGGGTGAAGTACGCTCGGATCGAACTGGATTAGGTAGGAGGCGTTCGACGGTGCGACCTCGACGAGTCCCTCGAGACTGTTCTGCCGAATCTCCTGTGTAATCGCCTGTGCTTTGAAGTTCGCATCGAAACTCATCGCTTCGGCGAGTTCGACGAACACCCAGTCGTCCCCCCCGTACTCGTATCGCGGAGACTGAAGCTCCTGTCTAGTTATCGTTTTCTCACTCATCCTGCTGAATGAGAGGACGGTTATCACTGTATAGATACCGACTAGATTAGGATGGTGAATATGTATGTGTGATCATAATAACTCGTAAACAAATCTGTCAGTGCGTGTTTACGCCCGTGTGGTAAGGGTATAGCTTTGTCAAGTATTATATGTCTGGAGGATCTATTTAAGCATAAGATATCATAAATGACGACAGAACACATCGAATCGCCGATGCCCGGCGTCTTCTACACGCGACCGGATCCGGACGAAGCAACGTTTGCCGACGAAGGTGACGAGGTCGCCGAGGGAGACGTCGTCGGATTGGTCGGTGTCATGAAGAACTTCCACGATATCACGGCCCCTGCGGACGGAACGATCACCGAGGTCATCGCGGAAAACGAACAGGAAGTCGACGCCGGTGACGAACTCCTGGTTCTCGAGACCAACTGACGCCGTTTCGATCACCGACCGAGTTCGAGCACTGTTGTCGTCGTATTTTCAACTGCATACGAGCGTTCTCGAGCAACTGCAAGAGCGGCGAGAGTGGGAATCACAGTACATTGATTTCTAAGGATTACTTCCCTGTCGCTGGCTCGAAGTCGACGATAAAGGTCTCATCGTCTTGCACTCGGAACAGGACACCGAACTGGTTGCCTTCAGGATCAGCTACCGGGTATAGGTGATCCTCTGTATCAAGGGTGAGGACGGGCGGTCGATATCGATCCCTTAGCAGAACTCGTAGCAATGGCTGACAAACAGTCATAACGGACCCACAGGGCCCTCATTCATCGTTTAACTATCGGCGTGACTGGGGTAATCGTGAGATATCAAAGCGAAAGAAATGGCCGAGAACGCCGGCCACGCGTTTTCCGAACACGATTCGTGACATCCTCACCCGCGTACGTCAGATCCCCTCACGGTCTCGCAGCGAGGCCCGCCGGACTTTGCCGGTGGCGGTCTTGGGAAGTTCGTCGACAACTTCGATTTCGCGCGGGTACTCGTACTTCGCAAGGCGGTCGCGGACATGCTGGCGGATCGACTCTCGCAGATCGTCGCTCGGTTCGGCGTCGGTGGTCAGCACCACGAACGCTTTCGGCACCTCCCCGCGCTCGTCGTCGGGAACGCCGATCACCGCGGCGTCAGCGACGGCCTCGTAGCCGGCGACGCTGTCCTCGACTTCTTCCGGGCCGATACGGTAACCCGCGGAGATGATTACGTCGTCTTTCCGTCCGACGAACGCCACGTAGCCGTCCTCGTCCATCTGCCCGAGATCCTCGGTGAGCAGCCAGCCGTTTCGTACTTTGCCTGACGTCTTCTCCGGTTTGTTCCAGTACTCCACGAAACAGACGGGGTTGTTCTCGTACCGAACGGCGATTTCGCCGGTCTCACCAGTCTCGACGGTCGGTTCGGCTGTCTCGGGATCGACGATTGTCACCTCGTGACCGGGGCCGGCACGGCCGATATAGCCCTCGCGGAACTCCGTCAGGGCGGTGCAGTCGCCGATGAGCATGTTCGCCTCGGTCTGACCGTAGCCCTCGTGGACGGCGGTGTCCCCGAAGGTGTCCTGTGCCCAGTCGACGATGGACTGGCCCAGCGACTCGCCGCCGCTGGCGATGGTTCTGAGCGTCCCAACGTCGAACCGATCGGTGTCCTCGACCTGCATCATCATGCGCAGGGCGGTCGGTGGCGCGAAGAAGTTCGAGACGCCGTACTGTTCGATGACCTGGAAGGCCGCTGCGGGGTCGAACTGCCCCCCGTTGTAGGCGACGACCGGCTTCCCGTAGTAAAGGGCGGGCATTACCACGTCGAACAGGGACGCGATCCAGGCCCACTCGGCGGGCGTCCAGAACACGTCGCCCTCCTGTAGGTCCATGTTTCCGAAGGTCGTGACGAAAAGCGGCAGGTGTCCGAGTATCAGTCGCTGGGCGTGGCGCACGCCCTTCGGATCGCCGGTCGTCCCGGACGTGTAGATGAGAATCGCGTCGTCCTCGGCGTCCGTCTCGACGGTGTCGAACTCTCGAGAGAGGTCGTCGATGGCGTCCCAGAAGGCTGCTTCACCGACCGCCTCGTCCGGCGTGACGTCACCGACGGTCAGCGTGGTATCGAGGGCTGGCAGCGACTCACAGGCCTCCCGGAAGTTCCCGATATTGGATTCGTCGACGACGGCCGCGACGGCATCGCAGTCGTCGAGTCGGTACTCGATAGCGTCGGGGCCAAAAAGCGTCGAGAGGGGGACCGACATCGCACCGAGTTTCCAGGCGGCGAGATGAGCGAATACCGTCTCCGGCCGCTGCGGTGCGTTCACGCCAACCCGATCGCCCTCTTCGACGCCCTGTGCCCGCAGGTAGTTCGCCAGTCGGTTCGTCACGTTTCGCATCTGCCAGAACGTGTACGTCTCCTCGGTACCCGCCGCATCCGCGGCGAACAGTGCGACGCGGCTCTTGTCGTCGGCCCACCGATCACACAGATACGTCGCCATATTGAATCGATCGGGTACGTCCCACTCGAACGCCTCGTGTAACTGCTCGTAACTGTCCCAGTCGTCCTCGTAGAAGTGGTATGCGTCCAAGCGTTGTCCTCGTGTCATAGGTGGCTATGGTGCCGTGGCATGGTTTTCCAGTATTCACTCGCTCGGTGCGATAACAAATGACACGTTGGCGGCCGGTAACAAAAAGGTAAGGTGAAAATGGACAAATGGTTAACAACGGAAATAGAATTAGTGGATACCCGCGTGTCATAGAATACGTCTCACACCCTCTACCTGACGATTATACAGCACTCAATTCGCGTATGAGCCTGTAGTTTCGCCAGTCATTGGCTTTGTTCAATACATATCCCGTGAATAATACCTGTTGAGAACCATTGTATGACACGCTCAGAAGGGTTGTGCTCTGCGAGAAGATATGCCTGAACATTATCAGGTCATTCGGAGCAGCTGTCTGAATCCGAAGTTCACCATCCGACGCGGATAGTTTCTTTACATAGTGCTCGACTTGGGATCTTGACCCAAACTCGAGCGTTTGACTGTACTCTTGAACGGTATTTCGAAGCCTCGCATTGGCATCAATTGCTCCTGATTTCACCGCGACACGATAGCCTGTCTCCTCCCCAGGTTTGATCGGTTCATCTCTGTCGACTGAATCGGTCGGTTGCTCATCCAGAACCAGATTGCCATCATGAAATCGATACTGATCAGAATCATTCATGTGTAGAGATGTGCCTGTGGTCGTGGCTGATTCGGTAGTTCGAACGTAGTATCAAACTCGGCCAATATTTTTCGATTCACGACTTCAGAGATACTGACTTGGCAGTTCCTTGGACCACAACCAGTAGCAACCAGATATGTGAGTCTTACTGTATGGCGCAATCACGAGCACAGGGAATCTTACTGGGGCTGGCATGTGGGGACACACTCGGACGCCCAGTCGAATTCCAGAACCCGAACCGAGTCAAGGAAACGCGCGGGCGGGTAACCGAAATGCTCGCTCACGGGACTCACGGGCAGCCCGCAGGAACCATCACTGACGATACGGAGATGGCACTCTGTATCGGTCGCAGTCTCGCGGAACACGGCACATTTGAGCCAAAAGACGTTGCCGCGCGATTCGTCGAGTGGAAGCGTTCTGGTCCGTTCGACATCGGGATTATGACCTCGAGTGCACTCCAGCGAATCCAGAACGGCGAACCGTGGGACGAAGCTGGCCACCGTGAGTGGGAAGCGAGCGTAGAGGGGAGCAACGCTGGCAACGGCAGCCTGATGCGGTGTGCGCCGTACGCGATCGCGTATCGAGACGCACCAGACGAACTCGTCAAGGTCAGCCGGCAGTCGTCAGCAATTACGCACGCCGATCCACGCTGTCAGTGGAGTTGCGTGCTTTTCAATCGGACGCTCGCCAATCTCCTGACCGATGTTGAGCGGCCACTCGAACCGGTCTTAGATGATCTTGGCCCAGACCTCCCTGACGAGATTCGAAGTGCCGTTGAACCGATCACTGCCGCCCTCCGTGGTGAACCGGTGGATATCTCCCTCGAAAATTCGGGATACGTCGTCACGACGCTGCAGGTAGGTCTGTATCACGGGCTAACCGCCGAGAGTGCTGCAGATGCGATTGTCGACGCGGTGATGATGGGCGGCGATACGGATACGATTGGTGCTGTTGCCGGCGCAGTCGCAGGTGCCCGGTTCGGTGCAGATGCTCTTCCGGAACGATGGCTCGTCGAGATTGACGAAGCAGACGAGCTGCGACAGTTAGCATCTGAACTGACCAAGAAACGATCGAAGTAGTCTCAGTTGTAGCTCGGCAATTCTTCTTCGAGACTGTTCGATGACTGGCTTCGCTCTGTTTCGAGTGGCTCTGTAGTTCACATTCCAGGGGGCGTCCCCCTTTTGCAAGTCATTAAGTGGGGGACTACCAACCTGACCGATGGGAATACATATTCCGTCGCCAGTCGTTGCGGAGCGTATGAAGGCCGCCGTCCGGACGAACTTCGACGACAGCGTCTCCGCCTACGACGCCTACGAGCAGCGAACCGGCCGGTTCACCGCCCTCGCAAAACTGTTGGCCGCCGAACTGTCGGCTCGAGTGGACAGCCCCGTCAACGCCGTCCTTGACGCCGGTGCCGGCACTGGCGTGAGCACGCGCGTCTTCGCCGAGCGGGCACAGCGAACGGTCGCGCTGGACATCAGCCGCGAGATGCTGCGCAAACTCAAGGCTGCGCCGCGGATCGAGGCAGACTTCGATCATTTGCCGTTCGTCGACAACTCATTTGACGGCGTCGCGTTTACCGCGTCGCTCTTTCTCGTCCCCGATCCTGCAGTCGCGGCGCGGGAGGCTGCCCGCGTCCTGCGTCCGGACGGGGTCGTCGGTGCCGTCGCGCCGCTTGGTTGGGTCGATGCCGACGGAACGGACGTCTTCGCGGACCTCGAGCGGGAGTCGCGGTCGCCAACGGGCGCAGATGCGGTCGAGGCGGCGCTCGCCAACGAGTTTACCGTCACCACGGGTACCTGGTGCTTTGCGACGACGGCCGAGGACGTTCGGCGTTTCCACGCGATTCCAGCGATGGCGGCGCGTCTCTATCCGAAACTCACCGTCGACGAGCGCGTCACGAAGGCACGTGCGTTGCTCGCAGGCCTCGAAGGCACCGTCGAACAGCGGTGGCGATGGATCGTCGGCGTCGCGGAGTAGGTCATCTCCGATAATCCATACCCGGTCTCTTTTTGCACTAGCTCTGATGGCGACCTGCCCTATTCACTCGTGAACTCTTGAAGAGCACTCTCCGCACGATCTCTGACAGTGTCGTCGAGAGTATTCGCTCGAAGGTCGCGGAGTGTCTCAACTGAAACCGGGATGTCGGCGTTCGCAACGAGCGTACAGGCGTTTGCCCGCACCTGGGGGCAGGTATCTCAAGCATCGTTTCCAGCTGCGAGTGTTTGCTCTGGACACTCTCCCAGTTCGCTTTTCCAGCACGAAAGAATACGATCGAGGCGTTGAGCCGGGCTTGAATGTTCGGGTTGGTAAACCGTGCTGTGAGTGCATCGGCGTGACGGATCACGACATCAAGTTGGTTGACTGGCTAACTAACGGCGAGAAGCCGAACAGACCAACTGATCAAGTCCATACTCCACTCAGTCCACCGCTGGATCATCGAGATCTTTTTCATGGACCCATACCGTCGAAATTCGGGTCCCCTCGACGCTCGTTACCTCAACGACGTGACCGTCGACCTCGACGCGGTCGCCAGGTTCTGGCGCACGGTTGAGTTGCCCGAGCACCAGTCCACCGATCGTTTCGACCTCCTCGCTTTCGAAGTCTCCAGCCAGAGCATTGTTAACGTTCGACAATTGGACACCTCCGTCAATGTCGTACCCTCATCGTCATGCTGGCGCATCGAGGGTTCGCGCTCATCGAGATCAAACCCGTCTCGAAGGTCTTCGACGAGGGCCTCCACGATGTCTTCAACCGTTGCAATCCCCTCGAATGCTCCCCACTCGTCGATGACCGCCGCCATCTGCTGTCGATCCTCCCTGAACTGTATCAGGAGATCGCTAATTGCCATTGTCTCGGGGACGATGAGAATGTCGCGGGCGATGTCATCGACTATCTCGGCATCCCCATTGTCAACCTCTGCTCGCAGCATGTCCTTGACATCTACGAATCCAACCACTTGGTCACCGTTGTTGGCATCAAGCACCGGATAGCGCGTGTGTCCGGCCTCTAAGACGATTGAATGAAGTTCGGATAGTGTGGCATCCGCCGGAACGCTCACCACGTCCGGTCGTGGAACCATGACCTCCCGCACCACGGTGTCGTCAAGATCGAAGACGCGCTCGATCATCGTCACTTCTGCCACGTCAATGTCCCCGCCCTCGCCGGATTGTGTTAGCACCCGAAGGAGCTCCTGCTCACCGAGTGTCTCATCCGTTTCGGAAGCGGGTGGCACACCGAGCCACCGCGTGAACGCGTTGGCCGCCCCGTTGAAGATGACAATTCCCGGATAGAGTTGTAATAGAAGGGTGCGGTAATGAATTGAAGCTGATCCAGCCGTCACTCGATCCGCATAACGGTGCACACGCACGGGTCAGTTGCGAATGTGGCTGGGCTGGAGAAGCCGTCGATCCAGAGAGCGCCGGTTGACAACCAAATACCGCTGAGAAATTTTTCTCGTCTCCATCCAAGCGATAAGTCAGTTGCCGGGACTTAGTACGGCGAGGCTGATCGGGCTGCCACGAACCGCGTCGGCGCTCCGTCGCCTCGCCTGAGGGCCAGCGGAAATCCGAAGACGGTCGGACGAGCGCCGACCAGCGAATGCGGGATTCTGAGGTGTTCCGCGATGAGGACACCCTCAGACAGCAGCGTCTGATGGATAGGGTAGTCGTCCCAGTCGTCAGGTCGCGTCGCCCGGGGTCGGTCGGGACTCGGGACGTCCACGGCCAACAGCGACACGTCCTGCTCGAGCAGCCAATCGCCGACACCGGCCGCGAACCACGGATAGCGCTCGTAGTCCTCGTCGCCGTACCGCTCGCCCCATCCCGTCCGGACGAGGAGAATATCGCCGGATCGAACGTCGCCCGCTGCCGCTGCCAGTTCGTCCGCAGGGATCGCTTCGGACTTGTCACGGCTCACGTCCGCGACCGTCGCGTCGCCGACGAACCGAGCAAGCGGAATCTCGTCGATCGTCGCACCGTCAGGGATCATGTGTCGGGGCGCGTCGACGTGTGTCCCGACGTGAGTCGGCGTTCCGATCCATTGGGCGTTGGCTCCGTCGCGATCGACGTCACTGAGCGTCTCGAACTCGGGCGCGGGGAGCGCCGCCGAGTGCGGTACGTCGGCGTCGAACGGCTGGGTGAGATCCACCCAGTCCGCGGTATCTTCGTCGATGGCAGCTGTCTCTCGGCCATTCGAATCGATCCCGTCGTCGTTCCCTGTAGCGCCATCTCGAGCAGTCATCGTTCCAGAGCGGTCTCACGAACGAACTCGATCGTTTCTTCGGCCGACGTGATCGGGCCGAAGATCGCCGCAACACCCTCTTTGAGGCCGTCCGTGATCTTCGGGACGAGCGTGTCGTGGGTGCCCAAGGGGCTCGCGACCTCCTCCTGGACTGCCGCCCGAACGATCTCGTCGAGGGATTTGTGCAACCTGGAGTAGATGGCCTCGAAGCCCGTCTTGTGGAATGCACGCGCGATGACGTGTGCGCCGCGGTCGTGGCTGTTGAGTCCGACTTTCGCCGTGAGACATCGAATCGATTGCTGTTTGTTCCCAATATTCACAGAACGAGCTATTCTTGGCGGGCCTATTGTTCTATCGGACGGGAAGATAATCATCGCACAACTCACCGCTGAGCAGATGCGCGGTCAAACGGGCCCCCATCCCGTGATCTGTGGGTCGAACGCTACCGGGCGCGATTTCTTCCTGATAGCTACCGTGGTGTTCTACGAAGACTGTCATGATCTTGTTCATCGTCGCGTAGGTCTTTACCGAAACAGCGCCGTCGGTACCGAGCACATAGAAGAGATCGTCGAGCGTTTCGAAACTCTGTTCGATGAACGTCTGTTCCTCCTGCAGTGTTCACTCTTGCACCTTGTACTCAGAGACGTCCCGTTAGAAGCCGACTTGACATCCTCCCCTCCCTAACGCCCGAATGGCTGCAGGTAGTCCGTTTCCGTGCCGGCTCCAACCGCCGGACACCAGAGCGGTTCGGATTGACTTTGTGCTGTTTGCGGTCACTCGAGGTCCGCGATGAGCGTCTCGACCGGGTTGTGTCCGCTCTCCGTGACGTTGTCACCGTGGCTAAGCAGGACCGTCTCAAACTCGTACTCGGTGAGAACCGAGACGCTGTTGCGCGTCTGCTCATCGTCGGCATTGTAGTCTGGGGCGATGACTGCCAACGGCCCGCTCCAGTCCCCCGCCGCAGCGAACGGCGAGTCAGCGGAAACAACTGTATCTCCGGCCACGAGAATCTCCTCGTAGAGATAGGCCATATTGTCCGGCGTGTGGCCGGGCGCTGCAATCGGGGTGATGCCCCAATAGATGTTGTCGGTTGTGAGCGGATCGTCGACCTCGAGCCCGGCCGCTTCGAGAGCCACGACATCGCCGGCCGGGGCGGCAACGTCGAGGTCGTCGGTGGCCGCGCGCAACGCCGGGACGCCCCCATAGTGGTCGGTATCGCCGTGTTCGACGATAGCGACATCGATACCGTGTGCAGTCGCGATTTCGGTCAGTTGGTCGGCAGTATCCTCGCTTCCGGCGCCGAACAGGACCGTAGCGCGCTCGGTGTCGAGTACGTGGACCCCAAGTGGTTCATCGTACGCCCATTCCAATTCGTAGCTGTACACTCCGGGTCGGATTTCCATGCCACTCCTCATCTCACTATGGGCATTGTTACTAATCCTCATATAATGTGAGGGGGTGACAGCGATCAACTCTCGTCACAGCAGCGATCGATAGCTTTGGATAGCTCAGTCTGCCTGCCGGAGGCACAACCTCCACATAGTAATCTATTGTATCGGGTGACTATGGTCGACAACGGGGATGAAACGCGGACGGTCGAGTTGTCGCTATCAGCGTCCGAGTACGACCGATTACAAGCGGTAAGTAACGATCCAGACGGGGTCCTCAAGGATGCCCTTCGCCGGGAGTTGCGTGTCCGGGAGGGGATGGAAGCCGTTGAGGCACGGCGGCGCGGGGAAACCAATGACGATCTCGATCTCCCCTCACCGGGACCACCCTCGGACTCTCCCATCGGAAACCTGCTTGGCTGGGAGGTCGAGTCACTCGGCGACGGCGAAGCCGTCCTCTCGATGGAGGCAACTAGCCGGCACGCGAACCGGGGCGGTCCCGTTCAGGGCGGCGTCATCACCGCGCTGGCGGACACGACGACTGCGGTCGCGTTCATGACGACGCTCGAGGAGGGCGAATCGACGACGAACATCGAACTCAAGATTAACTTCCTTCGGCCGGTGTTCGAGGACCGCCTCGAGGCGACGGCCACGGTCGTCAACCGAGGCCGGACCCTCGGTCTCGTCCAGTGTGATGTACAGACATCTGAGGGAAAACTCGTCGCACGGCTCTCGACCACTTACATGGTCTTGCGTGGCGATCGAGCCGAGGGGCGCTGACTCGAGCGCTGTAGGCCTCCCCTGGGCATGTAGCGGTTCGGCAGCGGATGGAGTCCGAGACTGCGCTAGCAGATCGGATAGCCCGGCAAAACGGGGAAATCGCAAGACGGCGTGGCTGTGTGTGGATCCTTCGAATGTACTTGACCTAGGCGTTGAGTCGAACATGGATGACCTCTGCAGGCCAAAACCGCAAGAAGGGAACCGGATTGGGATGCTCCGACTGGGATTCGAACCCGATGCAAATCCTCGCTCCGCTCGGATTTCCGTGCTTCGAATCCCACCCGTGCGCGCTTCGCTCACTACGTTCGCTACAGTGCTCCGACTGGGATTCGAACCCAGGTCATTGCCGTGAGAGGGCAATATGATTGGCCGGACTACACCATCGGAGCGCGACGCGCCGTCTCGTTCCGGGCCCTGCGCCGCGGTGGTACACAGGACATCGAAGCGGGCGTCGTCTCTATTCAATCGTTGCGCAGTACGATGTTTAAGGATTCCGTTTCATTTCGGGGCTGTCGATCCCTGCCATGCGAGAGCGGATCAGTGGCCGACGTTTCGTCGGTAGTCGCTACTCGTCGAACGGCGACTTGGTCGCTTCCGGTTCGAATCCCTCGAGGCTGATGATGTTTTCGCGGCCAACGCGGAGCTTGCTGATGGTGCCGTCGTCTTCCATATCGGAGAGCAGCATGCTGACCTTGGACTTCGACCAGCCGGTTTCCTCGACGATGTTGACCTGTTTCATCCGGCCGCCGTTCTCTTGGATGAGCGTGACGACGCGGTCCTCGTCCGTCATGAGTTCCTCGTCGGAGAGTGGTTCGGGCTCACCGTCGGACTCACCATTCGTGTCGGCCGCTGCTGGCGGCGGCGCCGAACCGTCGGTAGAATCGGACGCTGTAGCGGCGACTTCCTCGCTACCGGGCCCGCGTCGTCGGTACCAGACCACTGCTGCAACGCCGATGCCTACACAGAGGAGGGCACCGACGAGATACCAGCCCAGACTGAGATCACTCATCGTCGCGAGGAGTCCGGTTTCGGCACTCCCGGCGCCGGGTCGATCGAACACCGCCCGGGGCCGGCCATCGATAAACTCTCGCTGGCCGCTCCACCGAACCGACGTCGCGTCCTCGAGCGAGGTGCCGGCGTACTGTCCGTCGTCGGGTTCGATAGATCGGAAGGTGAGATCGCCGCCCGCCTCGATCACGATCGCCTGATTGGATGCGAGCGGGAGACGTTCGAAGACGTCGCCGACGACGATCCGGTCCGCTTCGACGACGCCAAACTCCGTCCAGGTAAACGACATTTCGACAATGCCCGTCGCGGTAGATTCGTTCCCGGAAGCACCCGTGGCAGTGAACTGTTCTTCGACCTGCGCTGAGCGACGGAAGTTCGTCGCGTCCATCTCTCGACCGGTCGTCTGTGCACCGATTTCGGTCAGGGTACGCGATTGATTGGTGAATCCGTCGTACAGATCCGTCTCGTTGGCTTCGAACTCCTCGGCGAAGGTCTCGAAGTTCTCCCTGGCAGCGGTCGCGTTGTCATCGTTCGCGAACAGCCGTTCGTATCTGAAGGTCCACGTCGCGCTGCCGTTCTCGTGGACGGTGATCTCGAACGTCGTCTCGTCGAAGTCCTGCGTTTCCTGGGTAATGAGCGGGCTCCCGTCTGCCTGGGCGACCATCGTCGCGGATCGCGTCTCGGTTGGAGCCGGCTCCGTCACTGCTGGCGAAGCGGACCCAGTGTCGGCCAACGCGATCGGTCCGTAGACCCCGGTCACGAGCGCGAGGATAAGGAGAACGACGAATCCGACGGAGCCCGGCCGGTTCATTCGTCTACTCAGTACGTGCCAGAGCTAAAAATCCTTGTGAATAGCGGGATAGATGCAAATCGGATCACAGACCGGATGATCGGTGGAGCATTTCCGAGAGCCATGTGCTCGGGACTATCCAGACACTGGACTGGATCGTGGTGTCTTTGCTATCGCTGCTCAGGCCCGTGTCGATAGCCACAAATCACTCGACCGAGTAGCGCCAGCCATGATCACGAACCTCGCAGAAGGCGTACAGGCGTTTACCAGCAACGTCTTTCTCGTCCCCGGCGACCGGCCCGTGCTCGTCGATACGGGTGCGAACTTCGATCTCGTCGACGCCGTTCACGATCGAATCGACGACATCGACGCCGTCATCCTGACGCATACGCACCGCGATCATGTTGGAAACCTCCCGGCGGTGAAAGACGCCTTTGATGTCGACGCTTGGGGGTATGACACCTCGATCGACGGCGTCGACCACGCGATCGCGGACGAGGAGACGGTTCAACTGGGCGACCACGAGTACGTCGCGCTCCACACGCCGGGACACAAGGACGATCACCTCTGTTTTCACTCGAGCGACGCGAGCGTGTTGTTCGCGGGCGATCTCGTCTTCCAGAACGGGAGCTTCGGCCGTACCGATCTCGAGGAGGGCGACCGAGACGCCCTGATCGAGAGCATCGATCGGGTGCTCGAGCGGATCGATCCGAAACTCGAGGCGATGCACACCGGTCACGGACCGAGCGTGACGAGCGACCCCTACGATCACGTCGAACTGTCGGCGCAGATGGCGCGACAGATGTAGACTCGGCTCGTCCGGCCTCGAGTTTGCGAACTGGCTCCTCGTGGAGAGCCGTTAGAGCAGTCGGAAATCGGTTAGACCGATACTCGTCCGGCAGCGTCGAGTAACTCGTCGTAGGCGTGATCGTACGCGCGGGCGATCCGTGCGGGATCGTCCCGTGCGTCACTGTCGAGCGGTGGCAGCCGGACGCGCTCGAGCGGATCGAGATAGTCGAGTGCGTCGGGGACGCGTTTCTCGAGCGTTCCGTCTCTGGGGCTCGAGCTTGCGACCTCGCAGGCCCGACAGTAGCGATCGCCGTCGTATATCCGAACGCGACCGGGTTCGACGGCCGCGACGGCGGCGATCGACGCGGGATCAAGTGACGCGAGCGGGAGTGCAATGTCGCTGTAGGATTCGACGACGGCGACCTCGGCCGCCTCGATCTCGTCGGCCAGCCGTTCGAACGCGGGGACGTACTCCCGTTCGGCGAGGTCGTTGAACTCCTCGACGGTCTCGACGGGAATCGCGTCCGCGAGCGGAAGGGCGTCGGCGACAGCGTTCGGAATCTCGGCGGTCGCGTTGCGGACGAATAACGACTCGTCGACCCCGCGACCGATCCGGTCAACGACGAACTCCCGATCGGTCCGCCCGAGTAGGCCGCTTCCGCCATCAGGGGTGGGCCGCCAGAGCCGGTGGACGGGATTGAGTCGTTCGGGCGGTCGGCCCCGGCCGTCTGCTGCCGTGAGCCGCATTGCATCTTTGCCATAGAGCCGCCCGCCGTCGAGGGCGCGACGGCAGTCGTCGTGGTCGAACCAGAAGTCGTTGCCGGCGCGGGGCTTGTAGCCGGCCGCGCCGGTTCGATCGAGCAGACCGGCCGAGAACGTGGTCTTGCCGGCATCGACGCGATCGGCACCGACCACGAGGAGGATCATTCGCTCAGGCCGTAGTAGCCGGGTTCGTCTTCGTCGCGGGGCTCAGCGACCACGAGGTCGTCGGCGTTGGTCATGACCCACGGAATCGCCCAGTCGAGCAGGATGTCCTCGGTTTCGGGCTCGAGTTCGGCGTCGGGTTCGACGCCCTGCAACAATCGAGCGATCTCGTAGACGGTGTACATCTGGTCGTCTTCGAGGAGCTCCGCCGGCGTGTAGAAGTCACACGGCGGGAGGTTCTCGAATTCCGATTTGGGGACGGGCATACACCACCGTACCGTCGGCCAGTGCCTAAATGGTTCGTTCCCGATCGACCGATCGAGACGGGAGCGGACCGCCGACCACGATCTTCACGCGTTTGTGATGAGCGCCGCTTTCGGACCGGCGAAAGCGTTGGAAGCGTGCGAAATGGCCATTGCACTTTATATACTCGGTACTCGACTACGAACGATGATACAGGGACTTGACCCCATCCTCTTGATTTACATTCTTTCGGCGCTGTTGAGCGGTGCACTCGCGGTGATTCTCTGGCAGCACCACGGGAAGACCGGTGTGATCCCGCTTCTCGGGACCGTCCTCGCGGTGGGGTTGTGGGACGTGTCGCTAGTGTTGCTATCCGTTATCGGTCATCCCCTTGCAACTACCGTACTGACCGGAACGTTATTCCTGGGCGTCGGATTCGCGACGATGACGTTTCTCGTCTTTACCCTCGTGTACACCGGACGGGAGCAGTTCCTCACGACGCCGATACTCGCCGTCCTGTCGGCCGAACCAATATTGTTGGCCGTCCTCGCCGTCGTCAATCCGTCTCATCTCTTTTTCGAGTCGTTCAACGGTACCCTCGAGCCCGGCCCGCTACTCTGGATTCACCTCGGCTACGCCTACCTCGTTTTGGGACTGGTGACGGTCCTCATACTCGGATTTCTCTACCGGTCCCGGTCGCTGTACAAGGGCCAGAGTGCAGCACTCCTCGTCGGAACGCTCGCGACCTGGATCGCAAACGGCGTCTACGTCGCCGGCTTCGTCGAGTTCGATACGTCACCGATCGGATTCGTCGTGGCCGGATCGTTGTACGCGGTCGCCATCGTTCGCTACCGACTGGCCGACGTCGTCCCGATCGCCCGCGATCGCGTCATCGATACCGTCACTGACGGCGTCTTCGTCATCGACACGGACGACCGGATCATCGATATCAACCCCGCCGCGCGGGACCTGTTCGAGGGCGCCGACAGCTCCGTGATCGGAACCGACGTCCACTCGTTTATTGCCGGCTATCCCGTGCTGGAAGAGCAGTACGACGAGATCACGACTGCCCCCGTCGAGTCGGAGCGGGAGTTTTCGCTCGGTACCGTCGCCTACCACGTCCGGTCGACGCCGATCGAGGACAGCCGAGATCGCCACGTCGGCTGGCTGCTCATCATCCGTGACATTACCGAACGGAAACGCCACGAAGAACGCCTCGAGCAACAGAATGACCGTCTGGAACAGTTCGCGAACATCGTATCCCACGACCTTCGAAACCCGCTGAACGTCGCGGACGGCTACCTCGATCTCGCTCGCGAGGCCGACAATCCGGCCCAGTATTTCGACGAGATCGATCGATCACACGACCGAATGGAGACGATCATCGAGGACGTGCTCGCGCTCGCCCGGGAGGGCTCGGCGGTCACCGATCCCGAACCGGTCTCACTCGCCGATCTCGCCGAGCAAGCCTGGGAGAGCGTCGACACCGGCGATGCCACTCTCTCCGTGACGTCCGATCTGACGATTCTCGTCGACCCGAAGCGGATTACACGCCTATTCGAGAACCTGTTTCGGAACAGCGTCGAACACGGGACACCGGACGAAACGGACGACGGCGCGGACCCGATCGGGTCGCCGCTCGAGGTCGAGGTGGGCACTATCGGCGCGGACGATGGCGGAGGGTCGATGGGATTCTACGTTTCCGACGATGGTCTGGGACTGCCCGACGAGGGTGAAGACGTCTTCGAGGACGGCTACACGACCAACGCGGAGGGAACCGGATTCGGCCTGAGCATCGTCCAGGGAATCGCGACCGCTCACGGCTGGACCGTCACTGCCGGTGAGGGCGAGCGCGGCGGTGCCAGATTTGACTTTACCGGTGTCGATTCCGACGGTGCCAGCGAGTCCGGCGCGGACGGTTCAGTTGGGACACTCGGATCTCCCGTGCGAGCCTCCGATGGACAGTCATCGGATACGACGCCGTCCTGAACCGACGCCGTCGGGCAGTCTATTGGTCGTTTGACCGATACTATCGGCCGGTGCCTATTACTTGATCCGGGCTACCTATCAGGCGATGGCGGATCTCCTGTCGATCACCCAGACGATCTATCTGCTCGCCACGCTCACGGCCATCGTGGCGAGCGCCTTCCTCTGGCAGTATCGGAATCGAACCGGCGCGGTGACGCTCCTGTCGCTGCTGGGTGGGCTCGCGATCTGGAACGGATCGGTCTCGCTCCTCCTCGTCACTGATAGCGTCACGGTCGCCTCGATTTCGCTCCGAACGGTGTCGGTCGGTGTCGCACTCGTCTCGCTGATGAAACTCCTGTTCGTCCTCGAGTACACCGGGCGGGAACGCTTGCTTCGGCCGCGGATCGTCGGTGCGCTCGCGATTCCGTCGGTGGCTCTCGTGCTCTTGGCGTACACCAATCCGGGCAATCTCCTGTATACGACGCTGGAGCCGGCCACGGCGGGAGCGATACCGATCACCTACGAGTTCGGCCCCGCAGTCGTGCTCTACCTCGGGTACGCGTACGCAGTGAACGCCGCTACTACCGCGATGATCCTCAAGTTCCTGTATCGATCGCGGGCGGTGTATCGCGGACAGAGTTTCGTCCTGCTCGGTGCGGCGGTGGCACCCTGGCTCGCACACGGAATTTACTTGCTCGACCTCGTCGCGATCGATCTGATGCCGATCGGTGGTATCACGTCGGGCATTCTGTTTACGGTCGCCGTCGTTCGGTACCGACTGTTGGACCTCATGCCAATCGCCCGCGATCGAGTGTTCGACAGCGTCTCCGACGCGATCTTCGTCATCGACGATACCGACCGCCTCATCGATATCAACCCCGAAGGCCACCGGCTGCTCGATCGCGTCGGCGACGATACCGCGTCCCCCATCGGTCGACCGTTCCAACCGTTGTTCGCCGGAACGGAGTTCTGTGACCACTACGAGACCCTCACCGACGGCGGGGAACGGACGGCCGTACGAGCGACGATCGACTCATCCCATTTCCTGCTGACGGGGACGCCGATCGACGACGACCGAAATCAACACGTCGGCTGGCTGTTGATCGCCCGCGACATCACCGACCGGACGAACCGCGAATCGAAACTCGAGGAATCGAATGCCCGTCTCGAGGAGTTCGCCACCATCGTCTCGCACGATCTCCGGAACCCGCTAACCGTCGCCAGGGGCTATCTCGAACTCGCGTCCGAAACGGACGACAACGACGGGTATTTCGACGAAATCGAACGCTCTCACGAGCGGATGGAAACGATCATCGAGGACGTCCTCACGCTCGCCCGCGAGGGGACGGCCGTCACCGATCCGGAGCCCGTTGCGCTCGCTACGGTCGCCGAAACGGCCTGGAACGGCGTCGATACCGGCTCGGCATCGCTCGCTATCGACGCGGACGTCTCGGTCTTCGCGGACCGGACGCGGTTGACGCGGTTGCTCGAGAACCTGTTTCGCAATTCGATCGACCACGGGACGGAGAGCACGGACGGTGCCGGCCTCGAGATTCGAGTGGGAACGATCGACGACTCCGCAGACGACTCTTTCGGCGGGTTTTACGTCGAGGACGACGGCATCGGTATTCCGGCCTGCCGACGGGAGAGGGTCTTCGAAGGCGGGTACACGACGGACGAGGAGGGAACGGGGTTCGGGCTCTCGATCGTCGACCGGATTTCGACGGCCCACGGCTGGACGAGCGGCAGTACCGAAAGCGAGACCGGCGGTGCCAGATTCGAATTCCGTGGGGTCGATTCGGCCCCCGATTCGAGCCCGACGGAGTCCGCTTCCGGGGCTGATATCGAGGCCGAGTTGCCACGGGACTGAACCGCTCGTTCGACTCGCGCCTATCGGACAGAACTCGCGATTTGTCCTCTTTCCCCGGTAATTCGTCCAGATCCTCCGCCATTCATCCAGTTTCTCCGGTCATTCGTCTCGCGTCCCACCGTCCAGATAGTACCGGATCCGGTCCCGACTCGATTCGGCTACCTTCACGAACTCGACGACGCGCTCATCGTCTTCCCGGCGATCGGCCTCGAACTCGAGCGTCAGTGATTGCTCGCGCAGGTGCTCGAGAAGCGCGTCGATCGAGTCGGGATCGCCCCTGACCGTGTGTCGTTCCCCGACGGTTTCGCCGTCCGCCACGTCCCGAATAGTCGAGACCATCGGCTCGAGGATCGATTCGCCGAGCGCATGCGCCCGCGCCCTGAGGCGAGCATCGGTTCCGTCCAACTCGGCCGCCTGAAACGCGTCCCGAACGATTCGGGAAAAGACGAAGTCACGGCCGTGATCGAAGGGGAGCGAGAACGCGTACGCGAGCTCCTCGTGGTGCTGTGATTCGGTCGTGTACTTGACCATCGACTGCCCGTCTGCCGACTTCAGGACGACGCCCTCCCGTCCCGCCGCATCGAGTTCGTCGATCGTCTCTTCGACCGTCTCACGTGCGGTCGACGGCTCCGTCCGACCGAAGTGTCGCGGTTGTCCGAACCCGTACTCCTCGCAGCGGGACCGGCGATCGGCGACGGAAAGTGGCGCACCGGACTCGCGGTCACGGATGTCGATCACCCTGAACTCGTGGGTGTCGACGCCCTCGTAGTCGTGGGTCGTGTACGGCGTCTCCGGTCCGATCAGTTCGGTACAGAGGACTGTCTCCGGATGGCTCGAAAAGAACTCCTCGAGCGGGAGGCGCTCGTGCGCCCGTGCCGTCGTAAACGGGCAGACGTAACCGCTTCTGGTAAACGCGAGGGGCTTTCCGGAGCCGGCTCCAACAGCTGCGATCCGGACGTTGAACCCGTCGAGTTTCTCCTCGATCGCGACCGTCTCGTTCGCCTCGAAAAACGAGGGAATACCGGGATCGAGAACGAGGATCCGCGGAACGCTCGGATAGCCGCGAACGACGACGTCACTCTCCTCGACGATGACGGTTCCACGCTCCACGCCGTGGCGAGTTGCGGTGAGCACGTGGTGTGTTCGGCCGGCAGCCGACCGCTCCTCGAAGTGCTCGAAGAGGTCGGCGGCCTCCTCCGTGGTCGCACCGAGCCGCTCGAGGTACTCGTCGCGGTCCATACGTCGTCGACCACGTTCCCGGTGAAAAACACCCGGTCGATCACCGATCGTCGATCGCTTCGGCCGTCCGCCGCGCCGAATCGATCGCGGGATGAGGTCTATGTGGATTCCCGTCCAACTGAGGACTATGCCCGGTGAACTGCCGCGTCAACGGTTCGTCCTCGACACGTCGCTGTTCATTACCGAGGAGATCCGTCGCGACGACGACGAATCGCTCGAGGACGCCGTGGTCCGCCTGCTCGATCTCGTCGCGACCGCGCGGCTCGAACTCAACATTTCCTGTTACGTGCCGCCGTCGATCCACGACGAACTCGCGACGATGCTGCGCGATCGAGACATCGACGAGGCGGTGTTCTCGCGGCTCGACACGTGGGTCGTTCGCAAGAGTCCCGACCGGTACGGCGTCAGGATTCCGGCGAACATCGTCTACAACTTCATCGACGAGATGAGCGACCGCGTGGACCGCGGCCTCCGCGTCTCGGAGAAGGCGATCCGCGAGGTCGAACAGCTCGATCCCGAATCGCTCGCCGGTGGCTCGAACGCCGACGACGGGCGCGAGGAGTACATGACCGACGCCGATCGCATTCTCTCGGACATGCGTGACAAGTACCGTCGGGCGCTCCGGCGGGGCGTGCTCGACTCTCGCGAGGACTTTGACCTGCTGGTTCTCGCTCGAGAGTTAGACGCCGGTGTCGTCACCGAGGATCGGGGCATCATCTCCTGGGCCGACGAGTTCGGCCTCCGGTACGTCCGCGGGGGGCAGTTTCCGACGCTACTCGAGGAGTACCTGCGGGCGACCGGCGTTGAAGACGACGACTGAGAACGGTTACGGGTCACCAGACCAGCCACTCGAGCGCGCAGACGATGGCGGCCAGAAAGACGTGTTCGCCGTCGACGACGAAGCCGTAGTAGAGCGGGCCGCGATCGGGGGTCGCGAAGGGCACGTAGGCGCAAACGTAGGCGTTCATCGCGAGGACGACGAGGAACTCGCGCGGTATCGTGCCCGTCGCCGCGAGGGCGACGACCGCGACGGCGACGGCGACTGTTGCCACCAGCGACCCCACCCGCGTCGCTCGCGGACCGAACAGGTTCGGAACCGTCGGGATGTCTTCTTCGCGGTCGCCCTCGATGTCTTTCACGTCGAATACCACCGCGGCGATGGTGATCATGACCGTCACGTAGGCGAACAGGAACAGGATCTCGAGCGAAGCGAGCCGATCGTAGTAGTAGCCGACGCCGAGCGGGATCGCGCCCCACGCGAGGCCGACGACGAGGTTCTTCACGAGGAAGGTCCGTTTGACGCCGCCGAGGGAGTAGATCAGTGCGACCGCGAGCGGGAGGAACAGGTACGCGGCCCCCGAGAGGTCGAGCGCGACGGCGATCCCGATCGCGGCGACGTAGAGGACGATCCCCGCCGTCAGCCAGAGGCGGCCGTACCGCTTCGTAAACGCCGCGCGCCGCGGGACGTTTCGCTCGTCTTCCTCGAGATCGGTGAACCGATTGACGGTGTAGACGAACATCGTCACCGCGAAGACGATGAACAGCGGCAGGGGCTCGAGCGGGAGGTCCGCGAGGAGTATCGTCGTGACGGCCACGCTGACCGTCGCCAGCGAGATAAAGAGGTTGCTGTGAACCAGAAACCGCAGCACGGCCGTTATCGACGACAGCCACCCCGACTGTCGACGAGTTGCGGTAGGGTTGGTCACAGGGCGGCCTCTACGCGTCGGTAGGGAGAGGCGAGCATTGAATGCTCTGCTGGCGGTCGGTGCTCGAGTCAGCGTCGAACTGTTCGGCTCCCGGCGCTCGAGGCCAGTATAACTCTCCTATACCGTGTCTCGTGTTTGCAGCCTATATGCTCGAGTCCGAGGCGTTCCGCAGTCTCTCTCGAACGGACGGTCGATGATGGCATTGAAGATCGACCACTCGTGACGCCGCTGCGGCGTCGGGTTCGGACGCGTGATTGTCTCTTCCCCACTTCACTTGAAAACCCACACAAACGTAGCGAACGAGAACACGCTACGGGATTAACATCGGTCGTGTCGTTGATACACGTCGATGGATACCCGGTGCCGAGTGGAAACTGGCAGGATTTAAGCAAGGTCGGAACGCCCGTTTGAATGGTATGAAATTACACGAGTACCAGGCGAAGCAGGTCTTCGCCGATGCCGGGGTACCGACGCCGGACTCGCAGCTCGCGTCCGACGTCGACGGCGTCGTCGCCGCGGCCGAGGAAATCGGCTATCCAGTCGCGGTCAAGGCACAGGTACAGGTCGGCGGCCGGGGGAAAGCCGGCGGGATCAAACTCGTTGACGACGCGGACGAGGCCCGCGAGGCGGCCGAGTCCATCCTCGGAATGGATCTGAAGGGGTATCACGTGGATCGCGTCCTCGTCGAGGAAGCGGTCGACTTCACGAACGAACTCTACGTCGGGATCACGATGGACCGCGGCGAGGGCAAACCCGTCGCGATGGTCTCGACCAAGGGCGGGGTCAATATCGAGGAGGTCGCCGAGGAGGATCCCGAGGCGATCGCCCGCGAACACATCGATCCCTCCTTCGGGATGCACCCCTATCAGGCCCGCAAGGCCGTCTACGACGCCGGCGTCGATCAGTCCGTCGCGCGTGACGTCTCGAGCGTTCTCACGACCCTCTATCAGCTCTGGGACGACAAGGACGGCGCTGACGCCGAGATCAACCCGCTGATGGTCACCAGCGACAACGAGGTCATTGCGGCCGACGCCGTGATGAACATCGACGAGGACGCGCTGTTCCGCCAGCCCGAACTCGCCGAGATGGAGGAGGCGGCCGCCGGCGGCGACGAACTCGAGCAGAAGGCCGACGAGTACGGCTTCGACTACGTCCGTCTCGACGGCAACGTCGGCATCATCGGCAACGGTGCCGGACTCGTGATGACGACGCTGGATCTGGTCGACCACTACGGCGGCAAGCCCGCCAACTTCCTGGACGTCGGCGGCGGCGCGAAGGCTGCCCGCATCGCGAACGCGCTCGATATGGTGTTCTCCGACGACAACGTCGATTCGGTCGTCTTCAACATCTTCGGCGGCATCACGCGCGGCGACGAGGTCGCCCGCGGGATCAACGAGGCCTTGGAGCAGTTCGACGAGATCCCCAAGCCGGTCGTCGTCCGACTGGCCGGGACCAACTGGGAGGAAGGCATGGAGATTCTGAACGAGGACCTCGTGACGGTCGAACAGACCCTCGAGGACGCGGTCCAACGTGCTGTCGAGTACGCTGGGGAGGTGAACGACCAATGAGTGTACTAGTCGACGACGACACGCGCGTCGTGGTACAGGGCATCACCGGCGGGGAAGGCAAGTTCCACGCCGAACAGATGATGGAGTATGGCACCAACGTCGTCGCCGGCGCGGTTCCCGGCAAAGGCGGCCAGGAGACCGCAGGCGTGCCGGTCTACGACACGGTTCACGAAGCAGTCGACGAGGAGAACGCGGATACGTCCGTCATCTTCGTCCCGCCGGCGTTCGCCGGCGACGCCGTCTTCGAGTCGCTCGATTCGGGTCTCGACCTCGCAGTCGCGATCACGGAGGGCATCCCGACCCAGGACATGGCGCGAGTCAACAAGCGCCTCTCCGAGACGGATACCCGCCTCATCGGTCCGAACTGTCCCGGCCTCATCACGCCCGGCGAGGCCAAACTCGGCATTCTCCCCGGCAACATCTTCTCCGAGGGGAACGTCGGGCTGGTCTCCCGCTCGGGCACCCTGACCTACCAGGTCGTCGACAGCCTGACCAATCGCGGCATCGGTCAGACCACCGCCATCGGTATCGGCGGCGACCCGATTATCGGGACGGACTTCGTCGACGCCCTCGAACTCTTCGAGGACGATCCCGAGACCGACGCCATCGTCATGTGCGGCGAAATCGGCGGCGAGGACGAAGAGGAAGCCGCCGCGTTCATCGACGACTACGTCGACACGCCGGTCGCCGGCTTCATCGCCGGCCGCACCGCGCCACCGGGCAAGCGGATGGGCCACGCCGGTGCGATCGTCTCCGGCTCCGGGACCGGGACCGCCGAGAGCAAGATCAACGCGCTCAACGACGCCGGCGTCCCCGTCGGCGACACCCCCGAGGAAGTCGCCGACCACATCGAAGGTTTCCTCGACTAACGCCGCGGTCTCACTCTCGAGTCGACCCGTGACTGACGCAGCGGGCCGTTTCTCTCCTATTCTCTCGTTTCGGCGACTCGAGCCGACTCGCTTCTCGAGTGACGAGTAGCGTCGCCGTTACCGGCACGGTACGGTCGCCCCGTCGCTCTCCCGCAGCATGATCATGGGCGCGTCATCCGTCAGTGTCTCATATGCCAGTCTGGCTGGAGTGCGACAGCTGCGGGAACGAGCATACGATTCCGGAGCGGGTCGACGATCCCGGCGGTGGAACGTGCTGTCCCGAGTGCGGTGAGCGCCCGTACACGGTTCGGCGGGCCGACATCGTGTGGCACCCGGATCCGTAACGTCTCGAGCGCACCACAGTCGAGCGCACAGAAACGGTCTCCGACAGAACAGTCGAGTCCAGGGAGATCAAACGCCCAAAACGGTCAAGCACCAAAACAGGCGAGAACGCAGGAACGAACGCGTCTCAGTCGTACGGGTATTGCCGTGACCGATTTCGGGGACAGTTAGAAGAGCCCACCAAGGATACCGCGGATTTTGGACAGGAGACCGGCGGAGCCGCCGTTCGTTTCCGCGTGATCCGAAGCGGACTCGCTGTCATCTCTGCCGGTGGCGGGTTCGGACGCGGTGTCGTCCTCCTCGAGATCGGAACTTACGTCGTCGCGCCGGTTCGCGTCGGCGTCGACGCTCGAGTCCGATATCGTCTCGGAACCGTCGTCGGAGATGATCTCGGGTGCCGACGATGTGTCGGATTCGGGTTTCCCCTCGGTATCGTTCGGGGAGGCGGATTCGTCGACGTCGCCGTCAGTGTGGTCCGTGATCGGCTCGGCCGCGTCGGATTGCTCGACAGCAGCCGTATCGTCGGTCGCGTCGTCGATCACGTCAGCAGCCGTATCGTCGGTCGCGTCGTCGATCACGTCAGCAGCCGTATCATCGGCCGCGTCGTCGGTCACGTCAGCAGCCGTATCATCGGCCGCGTCGTCGGTCACGTCAGCAGCCGTATCGTCGGCCGCGTCGTCGGTTGCGTCGGTTGATTCCCAGTCAGGTGTCGCGTCTGCGTTCTCCTCGAGTCGGCCTTCGTCGCCCGTCTCGACGCCGTCCGTCCTCGCGTCGTCTGCGGGGTCGATCCAGAGGAACTCCCCGTCGGTCTCCTTCGACCGGCCGGTGAGCAGGAGATCCGCGAGCTCGTCGTCGTCGGCCAGCAGGTCCGCATCGACCGTCGCGTCGGGCTCGGGGTCCGGCTCGTCCGCGCTTGCGATGATATCGTCCGGGCTCTCGTCCGCGAGAATGTCGTCGGCCCCGTTCTCATCGCCGGCGTCCGTCCGAAGCTGGTCGAAGACGTCGGCGGCCGTCTGATCTTCGACGGCGTCGGACCCGTCCCCGTCGTCGGTCTCGACTCGTTGGTCGCCCCCTGAATCCCCGTCCGACTCGATCTCCCCGAAGAGATCATCGACGCTCGAGCCCACCTCGAACCCGCCGTCGGCCGACTGCGTGTCTGTCGTACTATCAGTCATGAAATCCTTCTGTGCTAGTCGATTATCACGCGACTTTAATTTTTGGAATTTTTTCAGTCACGTGAATTGAGATTGATGACGTATTAGTGTGCTGGCCATCGGCGCGGATCGACGCCCGTGGATGTTGACAATCGACCAGTTGAACGCCGTCGAAGCCGTTGATTCGGCAAACTGTCGATTGAGGGGACTGGGTCGCGGTTCCACCACTCGTCGACAGCCAGTGAGAGTCCGGCACAAGTCCTATTAGTCGGGACGATGAATGCGATGCGTTACCATGACCGGAATCGAGTACGACGACTTTCTGGACCTCGGGTACGAGCCCGCGGCAACGGAACTGATCTGTGAATTCGCGATCGAACCAGCCGCGGACATGTCGATGGAGGCGGCGGCGAGCCGCGTCGCTTCCGAGTCCTCGAACGGAACCTGGGCGGCGCTGCACGTCGACGAGGACGAACTGACGGATCTCGGCGCGGTGGCCTGTGGGATCGACGGCGACGCGGTCACCGTTTCCTACCCCGCGGCGCTGTTCGAGGCTGGCAGCATGCCCCAGATCCTCTCGTGTATCGCCGGGAACATTCTCGGGATGAAGGCCGTCGACTCGATCCGGCTCGAGGACTGTCACTGGCCGGAGTCGATCGTGAGCGGCTTTCCGGGGCCGCAGTTCGGGACGAGCGTCGCCCGGGAGAAACTCGATGCGGGCGACCGGCCGGTGCTGGCGACGGTACCGAAACCGAAGGTCGGTCTCTCGACCGCGGCCCACGCCCGCATCGGCGAGGAGGCCTGGCGCGGCGGCATCGATCTGCTGAAAGACGACGAGAACCTCACCGATCAGGACTTCAACCCCTTCCGAGACCGACTCACGGAGAGTCTCGCCGCCCGCGATCGTGCACAGGAGGAGACGGGCGAGCGCAAGGACTATCTCGTGAACGTGACCGCGGAGACGTCCGAAATGCTCGAGCGCGTCGATCTCGTGGCGGAACACGGCGGCGGGTTCGTCATGGTTGACGTGATCACCGCCGGCTGGGCAGCCGTCCAGTCGGTACGGGAGCGATGCGAGGATCACGGGCTGGCGATCCATGCCCACCGCGCGATGCACGCCGCCTTCGACCGGCTGGACCACCACGGCGTCTCGATGCGCGTCATCGCCCAGATCGCCCGTCTCTGCGGCGTCGATCACATTCACACCGGTACTGCGGGGCTGGGAAAACTCGCGAACGAGGACACGCCGGGGATCAACGAGTGGCTCACGGGCGACTGTCACGGCCTACAGCCCGTGCTTCCGGTCGCCTCCGGTGGTCTTCACCCCGGCGTCGTCGACCAGTTGCTCGAGGCCCTCGGAACGGACATCATCGTCCAGGCCGGCGGCGGTGTTCACGGCCACCCCGACGGCACCCACGCGGGCGCGAAAGCGCTCCGTCAGTCAGTCGACGCCTCGATGGCGGGCGCCAGTCTCGAGGCCTACGCCGACGACCACGCGGAGCTGGCGACGGCGCTCGAGAAGTGGGGTGCTGAGACACCGCGGTGACGCTATAGTAGCCACCGAAAGTCATTGCACGCCCGATCGACCGACAGCTTTCCGATCAGTGTGTGAACCGTTTCAGTGGCTACTATCGTTCTATCCCCGGTCACGCGTCGCTTCGACCGATTACTTCTCATAATCTCAGAGAACTAGACATTCGTCTAGAAGTAAGATAAATATTTATAAATTTGATCGTAATATTCGCTAATGGCATATAGACAATCACGTCGAAGTGACCGTCCGTCGCCGGTGACAGTCCTCACCACGGTGGCGGCTGCCCTGATCGCCGGGGCGGCCCTCGGCGGCGCGTTACACGCGACCGGAAACCTCCGAACGGTGGCCGGCGTGTACGGCCTCGAGGGCGTCGTCAACGAGTGGACGCTGGTTTTCGGTCACAGCCTCGTTGCGGGCGGGCCGTTCGTCGCCATCGTCACGCGACTCTCGAGGGGTCGACATGTCCCGAGTCCCCTCGCGGAGAGCCACCGAAGCCCGTTTCTCTGTGCCTGCGTGGGCCTCTCGTACGGCGCCGTACTTTGGGCCGCCATCGTCGCCTATACGGCCCCATTCGTGTTCGGTTTCGTTACCGGGGACACCTATCCCGTTCCCTTCCACCACTGGGGGAGTTTTTACGCTCTGTTGCTGTTCGGCGCCGTCTTCGGGGCGTGGTACCCGCTGCTCCGGTCGTTCTTCGACGAGCGACGCTGAGCGTACTCTCCGAATGAATTCGATCTTCTTGGGTCGGAGTGCGCTTCACTCGGATAGCGATGTCCGGTCGACGAAGTCGACGATGTGCTCGGCGATTTCCTCGCCGGCGTCCTCCTGCAGGAAGTGGGCCGCCTCGTCGATCCAGACATCGGGCTGTTCGGTCGCAGTCGGGATGTGGTGTCGGAGTGGATCACGGTCGTGGGACGTGATCGGATCCTCCTTCGCGAACAGGACGAACGCCGGTTTCTCCCACTCGCCCAGACGCTCTCTGGTTTCGTCGAACAGTTCCGCGCTGGGATCGTCGGGCGACGTGGGAACGAGGCCGGGGAACGTCCGCGCGGCGGCCATGTATCGCTCGTCGGGGAACGGCGCGCGGTAGGCGTCGACCACGTCCTCGGAGAGGTCGCGGTAGCAACCGTTTCGGACGAGCCTCCCGATATCGAGGTCGTCAGCTGTCGCCACCATTTCGGCGAACTCGTGCCACCTGTCGCTCATCTCCTGTGACCCGTTCGGGACGCCGGTGTTCATCGGCACCAGACGCGCGAACCGTTCGGGCTCGTGGGTCGCGAGTGGGAGTCCAAGGACGCCACCCCAGTCTTGGCAGACGAGCGTGATGTTCGTCAGGTCGAGTTCCTCGACGAACGTCTTCAGCGCGTCGTAATGCATCTCGACGGAGTACTCGTCTCGATCCTCGTACCGGTCGGAGCGTCCACAACCGATCAGATCGGGGACGATTACGCGGCCGCGCTCGGCCAGCGTGGGCATCATCTTCCGATACAGGAACGACCACGTGGGTTCGCCGTGCAGACAGAGGAACGTTTCCTCGGCTTCGTCGCCGTCTGCACTGCCGCCGGTTTCCACGTACGCCATCCGTAACTCGCCGACGTCGACGTACTGCGGTTCGTAGTCGAAATCCGGCACGTCCTCGAATCGCTCCGCTGGAACACGAACGACCATACGCTGTGATATTACATACCACTATTCAAAGGTTGGGGAATCGATGTAAACGCTGTAAGCATTGTTCGGAACGATGGTTTCGACCGTAAACTCCACTCGGCCACGCGCCGAATTTACCCGACGCTGACTGATCGAGGAGTACCCGACAACAGCCACGACTATCCAAAACCATTATAACTCCGTCAACCCCGTCTAGAGGTGTGGTTTACGAGACTGGAAACGAGACGGTCGACGATGCACTCGAGCGGGTGCTGGCCGGCGAGCGCCTCGACCGGACCGACGGGCTTGCGCTGATCGCCCAGCCGGTCGAGGCGCTCGCGGAGGCCGGCGCGGCCGTGCGCGATCACTTCGGCGACGGCACGGTCGACGCCTGCTCGATCGTCAACGCGAAGGCGGGCAACTGCGCCGAGGATTGTGGCTTCTGTGCGCAGTCGGTCCACTTCGACACCGGCATCGACACCTACGGCTTCCTCGGCCCCGAGAAGATCCTCGAGGCGGCCAAACGAGCCGAACGCGACGGTGCCCAGCGCTTCGGGATCGTGGTCGCCGAGAAGGGCGTCTCGAAGGAACACCGCCCCGAAGAGTGGGCGGCGGTCCTCGAGTCGATCCGACTCGTCCGCGACGAGTGCGACCTCGAGGTCGACGCCTCGCTTGGCATTCTCACCGAGGAGGAGGCCGCAATCCTCGCCGCGGAGGGGATCAATCACTACAATCACAACATCGAGACCTCCCCGAACTACTTCCCCGAAATCGTCGGCTCCCACAGCTTCGAGGACCGCGTGAAGACCCTCGAGGTCGCCAAGGCGGCCGGAATGGATCTCTGTGCCGGCGTCATCCTCGGCATGGGCGAGACGCCGACCGACCGGGTCGAAGCGGCTATCGCCCTGCAGGACATCGGCGTCTCCTCGCTCCCGGTGAACGTTCTCAACCCCGTTGCGGGAACGCCGCTGGCCAAACAGGGTGTCGACATCAGCACGTCGGAGATCGTCGAGACGGTCGCGGTGTACAAGCTGCTCCACCCCCACGCGCGGGTTCGCTTGACCGGCGGCCGCGAGGTAAATCTCGAGCCGGACGAACAGCATCTGCCCCTCGAGGCCGGCGCTGACGGCATCCTCACGGGCGATTACCTCACGACCGAGGGCCAATCGCCCGGCGACGACATCGAAATTATCGAGCGTGCGGGGCTCGAGCCCAACCGGGACACGAACGATTTCGACCCAGAGGAGGTAAAGGCACGCCACAGCGGGGCCGCCGAATCGTCGACTGAAACGGCGAGTACAGGCACAGAACCGAGCGATGACTGACGACACACGATTCAAGATCAAACCTATGGACGACATCACGTTTGCGGTACTCGGAACCGGTGGTATCGGCCGACGAGCACTCGAAATGAGCCAGCACAAGGACGCGCTGACGCCCGTTGCGGCGTGTGATCGCCACGGCGTCGCGTTCGACTTCGACGGCCTCGACGTTGATGAACTGCTGGCGGCGACGGAGGGCAATATTGACAACGAAGTCGCAACCGACGGTGGCGCAGCTACTGCCGAAGGCGGCGTCAAACAACACGGCGAGGACAAGGGCGTCGTCGCCTCGAGCCAGGCCCGACCCAGCGAGGATCCGATTCAGGAGAGTATCGATCACGGAGACCGAATCGACGCCGTCCTGCTCGCGCTGCCGAACTACGAACACGACTTCATCCCGCGGACGGCCGACCGCTTCGCCGAGGGCGGCTACTCCGGGGTTATGATCGACGTGCTCAAGCGTTCCCGCGTGATCGACATGCTCGACGACCGCAGCGATGAGTTCGCCGAGGCCGGCATCACGTTCATCTGTGGCGCCGGCGCGACGCCCGGCCTCTTGACCAGCGCGGCCGCACTCGCCGCCCAGTCGTTCGTCGAGGTCACCGATGTCGACATCCACTGGGGCGTCGGCCTCAAATCGGGCTACGAGGATAACCGCGGCACCGTCCGCGAGGATATTGCCCACCTTCCCGAGTACGATATCGAGACCGCCCGGACCCTTTCCGACGAGGAGATCGAGGCGATCATCGACGACCACGACGGCGTCATCGAGTTCGAAGACATGGAACACGCCGACGACGTGTTGCTCGAGCGCGCCGGCGTCTGCGACGCCGCGGACGTCACCGTTGGCGGGATCCTCGACGCGCGAAACGACGAGAAGCCGACGACGACGACGGTTCGCGTGACCGGGACGACCTTCGACGGCGAGACGGCGACCAACACCTTCCAGCTCGGCGACGAGACGAGCATGGAGGCGAACGTTAACGGACCCGCGCTTGGCTACCTGAAAGCCGGCGTGCGACGGAACCGTGCGGGCGAGTACGGCGTCCTCGGTCCCGCCGAACTGATGCCGGGGTTCTGATCGATAGCGAGTGAATCGTCTTTTCATGGGATACGAGTCATGATGATCCGGAGCCCGTCACGTATCGGCCGTCTCGAGGACCGTCTCGGCCGAATTCACCGACCGATCGGAACCGTGAGAGTCAAACCGTGGCGCTGAGTTCGTTTAGCCGAATGGCCGACCGCGGGTTCGACCTCGAGGACCGACTCGAGACGCTCGAAACAAACGATTTGAAACGCGCCCTCTCGCCCGTCGATCGGGTCGCCGAGCGGGGCTATTTCGCCCAACCGTCGGGCGACGAGTTGCCCGTGCTCGAGGCGGGTGAGGCGCTGGTCTTCGCCTCCAACAACTACCTCGGGCTGACCGACGACCAGCGCGTCCAGGACGCGGCCCGGCAGGCCGCCGCGACCGTCGGCACGGGTGCCGGCGCGAGCCGGCTTGTCACCGGCGACACGATGGTCCATCGCGATCTCGAGCGGTTGCTCGCCGAGACCAAGCGCACCGACCGCGCGCTCGCCTTTTCCTCGGGCTACGCCGCGAATGTCGGGACGATCACCGCGCTCGAGCCGGATGTCGTCTTCTCGGATGAGTTAAACCACGCGAGTATCATCGACGCCTGTCGGCTCGCGGACGCCGAGACAGTCGTTTACGACCACTGCGACGTCGAGAGCCTGCGATCGATGCTCGAGGAGCGAGCCGATCGAGCGAGCCGTGACGGTCGCAAACCGGCCGACGAATCGTGGCTGATCGTCACCGATTCGGTGTTCAGCATGGACGGCACCGTCGCGCCGCTGCAGGCGATCTGTGACGCCGCCGAGGCGTTCGGCGCGTGGGTGATGGTCGACGAGGCCCACGCGACCGGGCTGTACGCACACGGCGGTGGCGTCGTGCAGGCCGAAGGGCTCGAGGACCGGGTCCAGATCCAGATGGGGACGCTCTCCAAGGCACTGGCCAGTCAGGGCGGGTACGTCGCCGGTAGTACGGAACTGATCGAGTGTCTGTGCAACGACGCGCGCTCGTTCGTTTTCTCGACCGGTCTCGCGCCGCCGGCCGCCGCGGCCGCGAGCGAGGCGCTGCACGTCGCTCGACACGGCGACGCACGCGAGCGGCTCTGGGAGAACGTCGCCCACCTTCGCGACGGCCTCGAGTCGATGGGGTTCGCGGTCCGGGGTGACTCCCAGATCCTCCCGGTGGTCGTCGGCGACCGCGCGGACGCGATGGCCCTCGCCGAGGGGATCCGCGAACGTGATGTCGTCGCGCCGGCGATCCGGCCGCCCACGGTCCCGGCGGGAACCAGTCGGATCCGCGTCGCTCCGATGGCGACCCACGACCGTGACGATATCATCGACTGCCTCGAGGCGTTCCGCGCGGCGGGCGAGGAGGTGGGGCTGCTGTGACCGCGACGAAGCCGATCGCCGTCGTCGGAACCGGGACGGGGGTCGGGAAGACGGTTATTACGGCCGGACTCACACGCCTGCTCCGTGAGGCGGGACACGATGCGCGGGCCATCAAACCCGCCCAGACCGGTCACCCGCCGGACGACGATGCGGGATTCGTCGCCGCGGCCTGTGGGGACTCGGAAGCCGCGATCTGCCCGCGCTATCTCGAACCGGCGCTGGCACCCAGAGTCGCCGCCGACGTCGCCGACGAGGGCCTCGAGTACGAGACGATCCGGGCGGCGTGCGAGCGCGAGATCGAGGAAACGTCGGTTCCGATCGTCGAAGGAATCGGCGGCCTGCGGGTTCCGCTGGCCGGTGATCGGGACGTGATCGATCTGGTCGCCGACCTCGAGGCCGCGGCGGTCGTCGTCACGCGCTCGGGGCTTGGGACACTGAACCATACCGCGCTCTCGATCGACGCCCTCGAGGCCCACGGAATCGACGTCTGCGGCGTTATCGTCAACGAATACGCCGGCGAGACGATGGCGGAGCGGACGAATCCCGCCGAACTCAAGCGGATGACCGGCTATCCGGTGGAGACGGTCCCGTCGCTCGACGCGGATGCGAGCGACGGCGATAGTGAACCAAGTATCCTCGCTGCCGGCGTCGGCGATGCACTGTCACCGGCGTTCCGCAATCGACTCCCGATAGAAGACTGCTGATCGAACCGTGTGATCAGGCCGACGGTACCGGTCGCTCCTCGTTGGCCGTCGTGGACTCGTAATCGGACGAAATGTCAGTGCCTGCCGCGTCGAGTTCGACCAGATAGGAGACCACTTCGGATTTCCGGTGCTCCACCTCGAGATGGACCCGAAGACCGGTTTTGTCGTCGTACGTTTCCGCACAGAGCGGGCAGCTGTGTGGTTTTGTCACTCGTGGGTCACCATGAGGAACTCTCGTCGTTCACCACTGTAATAGTGTCGATCAATTTATGTATAGATATATTCGCGGCGAATAAAACCGATTCATCAGCATCCGTCGTGTTGTCTTCCGTGCCACAGTACGACTTCAGTCCCTCAGAACCGGCGTTGCCAACGAGCGTCGAGAGACGAGCCCCGCTCAGAAGAAGTCATTCAATCCCGACTGATCTTCGTCCGGTTCGTCGTCCGCTAAGGAGGTCTCCGATGCCGACTCGGTGTCGGTCCCGTCGTCCGACTCCGTCGCTGTGAGCGCCTGTTGCTCGTTCGACTCGTCGCCGTCGTCTCCGGCCTCGGTATCGGCAGTGGCCACAGTACTCCCGTCACTCGAGCGCTCGGCCTCGAAGAAGGCGTTACCCGAGTGTTCGACCGCGGCGTCGGCTTTTAGCTCCGCGGCGTCCTCCACGATCGATTGGACCTTGTTGGTGTCCTTCCCGCTGCCGGTAACGAACGAGACCTCCGACTCGTCGAGATCGTAGGCCGCCGCCATCCGAACGGTCAGATCGCGGTTCTTGCAGTGGTGGGTCATCGCCGAGAGGAAAGGAAGGATGTCCCGGCGAACCGTCGCGACGCTCGCGCCCTCCCGTTCGGCGATGCGTTCGGCGATCGAATCGCGGGTGTTTCGCGTTCCTTTGGTTCGACCGAGTTTCGACCAGTAGCTCGGCGGGCCGTATCGGGTCCACCCGCCTTTGTCGCCGCGCCGCGAGGCGGCGACGCCTGCGGTCATGTTGTCGGTCGCGTAGCGCCAGTAGGAGTAGTCCTGCGTCGCGCGCACCCGACCGAGCCACCGGTCGGCGTTCGAGAGGAATCCGTAGGCGTCGGCCAGTTCCGCACCCTCGTAGTCCTTCGGAACATTGTCCTCGATCCAGTTGAGCAGTTCGTCGGGCGTCTCGTCGACATCGTAAGAGGCTCGCAGCGCTCCCTCCGCGTCTTTTTCCTTGATGAGTTCGTCGAGGAAGTCGAAGATGCCCTCGGTGGTGTCGCGCTCGCTTGTCACCACGTCGTCGACGGTCAGTCGCTCGGCCTCCTCGGCGACCGCCTGCAAGTCGTTGACCGCCGAGCGAAGGTCGCCGCTCGTCGATTCGGCGATCTTCTCGAGGGCCTCCTCCTCGAACTCGACGCCTTCGCGCCGGCAGATGTCCCGTAGCACGGGGACAATCGAGCGCTTCGAGACGTCCCGGAACTCGATCGTCTCGCAGGCGTTGCGCAACGACTGGCTCATGTCGTAGAACTCGTTGGCCACGAGGACGATCGGCTGGTTCGCGTCCTTGACGACGCGCGTGACTTCTCGAGAGCCGCCGTAGTCGGCGTTGCCGTGGAAGTTGTCCGCCTCGTCGAGGATGACGAGCCGTCGACCCGCCTCGCCAGCGGTGAGCGTCCCGCTCTTGGCGGCTTCGCCGGCTATTTTCTCGATGACGTCGGCTCCCCGGCTGTCGCTGGCGTTGAGTTCCATGACGGGCCAGCCCATATCGCTGGCCAGCGCGTGGGCGGCGGAGGTCTTCCCGACGCCCGGGCTGCCGTGAACGATCACCGACTTGCGGTGGTCGTCCCAGCTCTCGGCCCACTCCTCGAGTTTGTCGCGGGCCTTGTTGTTACCGCGTACCTCCGACAGCGTCGTCGGGCGGTACGTCTCCGTCCAGTCGGTCATTGGATACCGGTTGGTGCGAGTCGCGTTTAGGGATTGCGGACGCTACTCTTCGGTGACCGTCTTCAAGTCGAGACGAGGCGTAACGTCCTCGTATGTATCATCGCTCGAGATGATAGTATCCCCGTTGGATTCGACGAGGTGAAGCGCGTCGAACGGTGTGAACCCGTGGTCTTCCACGTACGTCGCCGCCGTAACGACCGTCTCTGCGTCACCGCATACCTCGACGAGGTTGGCGGCGTTCGAGACGACGCGCTCGGTATCACGTTCCTCGCGGTAGGCGACCATCAGGAGTTCGATGAGCGAGAATTGTGACGTCCACAACTCATCCCGGTGTTCTCGGTACACCGACTGGGCGACCTCTCCGAGCCAGTCGTCGTCTTTGATGAGTGCGAGGAGGAAACCCGTTTCCGCGTACATTCAGCGTCCCGCCTCGTCCAGCGCCGCGTCGCGTGCCTCCTCCCGAAGCTCGTCAGCCGTCTTTTCGACATCGTCGAACTCGTCACGGAGCGCCTCGAGCGGGTTCTCTGCGATCGGAATCAACTTGATTCCGTCGTGAAGCTCGACGATTTGGTAGTGGTCGCCGTATCGCTCTCGCAGCCCTTTCGGGAGTGTCAGACGACCCCGGTCGTCCAGTGTCGCATCGGACATACGCGAACGTACTGTGGGCGGAAATAAGAATTTCCCCTCATTTGATGTCTACCCACGCACGTGGTCGGACGAACGGCCAATAGTGGGTTTATCGCTCCGTAGTAATCCGATCAGTGAACGGAACCGTCGAATCGGGACAGCCGATCTGCGCGCTGTGCCGGTGAGCGTTGTACCCCACCTCTAAGCGACTGGCCCCGCTGTGTTTCGATGATGGCGGCGTTCATCGACCTCGTCACACGATCGCTCCGCGAGGCGACGCGAAGCGAGTTCGACCGGCGCGTCGACGAGCAGGCCGGCCGTCTCAGTGACGCCCTTCGGGCGGGACGACTCGACAACCCCAGCTTCGGGCTCGGCATCGAACTCGAGGCCTACGTGGTCGACGAGGAACACCGACTCGCTCGAGTCCCGGACCCCCTGTTCGAGAGCCGCTGTGAGAAGGAGCTCGGCCGACACAACGTCGAACTCCACACCGATCCGAACTCGTTCGACGGCGACGGAATCGAAACGCAGGCGGCGACGCTCCGGCGTGACTATCGAGCCGTTCGACGCGCCGCGGACCGCGACGGGCTCGAGATCGTGCTGGATGCGATGTGGACGACTCCGCCGCCGGATGGCAGTGACGACTACCTCACGGCCGCTCGCGAGAGTGAGGGGATGACGATCGCCGACAACATGACGCGGTCGCCGCGATACTGTGCGATCGACAACGACATTCTGGCGCGAGCCGGCGGATCGGTCACCCTCTCGGTTCCGGGCGTCGAGCGCGCGTTTCCGTCGATCCTCTTCGAGTCGTTGGCAACCTCGATCCAGCCCCACGTCCAGATTCCCGACGTCGAGGCGTTTCCGCGCTACTACAACACCGCAATCCGGACGCTCGGTCCGGTGCTCGCGCTCGCGACGAACTCGCCGCTGCTCCCCCCGGATCTGTACGAGATCGATGATCCGTCCCGCTTGCTCGAGGAAACGTATCACGAACTTCGGATTCCGGTGTTCGAGCAATCCGTCAATCACGGGTGGGAGAAGGTTCGCTTCCCGAACGGAATCCAGCGGACGGTCGACACCGTCGACCGGCTCGTCGCCGACGAGACGTGTGCGCCGTTTCTCCGCGAGTGGCTCGAAGACGGGGCTCGCGAGACGTTCGCGGACCAGTTCTGGGAACTCGATCACAAGCGGGGAACGTACTGGCGGTGGCTCCGCGCCGTCATCGGCGGGCAACCGGTCGAGCGGGGAGACCACTGGTCGGTTCGCATCGAATACCGACCGCTTCCCACGCAGCCGACCATCGCGGAGAACATCGGCTTCCAGGTCCTAGTCGCGGGGCTCGTCCACGGGCTGTGTACGGCCGACCATCCGCTCTCGAGCCTCGATCGAGACATCGCCGAACGAAGCTTTTACGCCGCCGTCGAGGACGGGATCGATGCCGAGATGGCGTGGGTTACTGCGGACGGTGATCGAACGACCGATCTGACTGTAATCTACGACGAACTCTTCGAGTTCGCTCGTCGCGGCCTCCGCGAGCAGGGAGTTTCGTCGGCAACTATCGAGGACTACGTCGGGCCGATCGAGGCACGCTGGACCGATCGGATGACTCCGAGTCGATGGAAACTGGCCCGCGTCGCGGACTATCTCGACGCTGGCGAACGATTTGACGACGCCGTGTACGAAATGCAAGCCGACTACATCCGCCGAGCCGCGACCGACGAGCCGCTCGTCCGGTGGTCCTGAATCGAGAGACGACCAGCGCTTCAGCCCAGCAAATTTTGTCGGTGCGTACTGCAAGCGAACGCGTCGCAATCGGATGGCGTCTCACTCCGCCTCCGCCCTGTCACCCCCTCCCGTAGACGAGAACGGACCGCTCGGACGTATCGTCGTCGGATTCGATCCGAATAGGGAACTCGTGATCGTTCGCAATGACGGGCGTTTCGTACCCCGTCGAGAGGACCGTCCGCTCGCCGGCATCGAGTGACACCGACCGCCGTTCGACCAGTTCCGCGCTGGTACCGACGAGGAGCTCGAGTTCCTGCGTGCCGGCGGCCCCACCGGTGTTTTCGACCGTCACGCTCACCTCGAGGAACTCGCCGGAGTCGATGGGCGTGTTCGTCTCGAGCGGACCGATCGTGAACGTCGCGTCGCCGCTGGTATCGCCGTCGTCGCTGCTTCTATCGTCGCCGCCGTCGGGCTCGATCTCGCTGAGACACTCGCTGGCGCGCGGATTCTCGTGGGTCGCGGACACCCGCTGGTAGTCCGCTTTCCGTGTCGTCAGCGACGAGAGGACGGTGCCGGTACTGCCGTAGTCCGGCACCTCGACGGTAATCTCGTCGGCCCCGGCGTGCACGTTCGATCCGTCCGCAATCTCGAAAACGACCGTTCCCGAGAACGGGGCGTCGACGTCCTCGCCGAAGGTGATGCCGTCCTCGAGGATGGTGTCGCCGTACAGGCCATCGTCGGCGTAGAATCCCGTGCTCGCGAAGGCGACGTCGCCGGCCTCGAACGTGCCGGAAACCGTCGCTCGAGAACAGGAGTCGAACGTCACGTTTCGTTCCGTCTCGCCGTTCGAGTCGTCACTCTCGTTCTCGGTGTCGTCGTCCGAATTCTCGTCTCCCGTGTCCGTCTCGCCGTCGGAACTATCGTTCTCCGCGTCGCTGTCAGCTGCCGAACCGTCGGCTCCTCCCTCGGTCCCGTTCGTCTCCGAGCCGGTCCCGGAATCCAGACGGTCGGAGCCGTCGTTCGTTCCGTTCCCGCCGTCCGTTTCGTTGCCGTTTAGGTCGAGACAGCCCGTCAGTCCAACTCCGAGTCCCGCGGAGGCGATGAGTGTTCGACGGTCCATATCTGGACCAGTCCGCCCCGCACCATAAAATGTAGGAGAAGTGTTATGTCCGATTACAGTCATCGGCCCGGACGTAACGGGTCGGATTGACATGTAACCCGCTCAAGGCGAAAATCGTCGTCGAGTGCTCAGCCCGAAGACTCCTCGGCCTCCGGAACGGCCTCACTGACGGTTACGCTCGAGACGCGAGTTCCTTCGACGGCTTCGACCGTTACCTCGTAGCCGTCAGCCTGTATCGCGTCGTCGACCTCGGGCGGGCGACCGAGACGGCTCAACACCAGCCCGCCGATGGTGTCGAACGCGTCGCTTTCGAACGTCGTTCCGAGAGTTTCGTTCACCACGTCCAGCGGGACGCCACCGTCCATCTCGTAGCGGCCGTCGGCGAGTTCCTCGATCGAGGGCTCGATCGACGCCACGTCGAACTCGTCTTGAATCTCCCCGACGACCTCTTCGATGACGTCTTCGATCGTCAAGATTCCCTCGAAGGCACCCCACTCGTCGATAACGACGGCCAACTGGACGTTTTGCCGGCGGAAATCCGCGAGTACCTCGTCGATCCGGCGCGTTTCGGGGACGATGATGACGTCTCGAGCGAGATCACGCGCGGTCGGCTCGTCGGCCGAGTCCTCGCCCGACTGACCACCGTTTCCGTCCGCGGCCTCGATCGCTTTGAGCACGTCTTTCGCGTGGACGAAGCCGATGACCGGTTCATCGGTCGTCTCGTCGACGACGGGGAACCGAGTGTAGTTCCCGCTCGCAGCAATGCCTCGGAGTTCCGAGAGGGGCATCCCGGCGCGAACTGTGACGACATCCGGCCGAGGGACCATCACTTCGCGCGCGATCGTATCGCCCAGATCGAAGACGGCCTCGATCATCTCGACCTCGTCGGTGTCGACGGCTCCCTGGTCTCCCGACTGCGAGACGATGCGCATAATCTCTTTTGGCGTGTGGCTCTCGTCGCGCTCGGAGGCCGGCGCGACGCCGATGAGTCGCGTAAAGAAGTTCGCCGTCCCGTTGAATACGATGATTCCTGGGATGAAGATGTAGTAGAAGAACTTCATCGGCGCGGCGACGAGCAGTGCGATCCGCTCGGCGTCCGCGATGGCGAGCGTCTTCGGGGCCAACTCACCGAAGACGACGTGCAGGAACGTGATGATACCGAACCCGATCGCGATGGAAACCAGATGAAGCGTGCCAGCGGGAAGCACCGGCCCCAGTACGGGCTCGAGCAGCGAGGCGATGGCCGGTTCGCCGACCCACCCCAGTCCCAGTGAGGCGAGCGTGATTCCCAACTGGGTTGTCGCAAGGTAGTCGTCCAGGTTCTCTTCGGCCTCCTGGACGAGCTTCGCCGAGGACCGTCCCTCTTCGACGAGCGTCTCGATCTGGGTCGGCCGGATCCGGACATACGCGAACTCCGCGGCGACGAAAAAACCGTTCAGGAAGACCAGGAAGAACGCAAAGAGGAGTCGCCCGAACGAGAACGCGAGATCCACCGCTACCATCGGTTCCACCCCGGCGGCTGTGAGCGACGCGGAGGGGTCGCTATCGCCTCGAGTCCCTTCTGCGCCCGACTTCCGATTTGATGGATCCGAACCGTCGATCCGACGGGACAACAACCATCGCTCGGCGGCGAAGACGAGACGGCAGTCCCGCCGCCGGTGAAGACGACCATACAGTCAGTTGGCACACGAGTTACAAAACCGTGGCGCTGGCGATCGGCGAGAGCGTGCGATCCACAGCGTGCTCGAGCGGTTTTCGGCGATCGGTCGACCGTCCCGACGCTGGCCAGCAGTCGGATCCGCTCGCCGGTCGGGTCCCGGAGCCGATAACTACCCGGAACTCGAAGCCGGTCCATGAACGTCGCGATCGTCACCGTCGGCGACGAGATACTCGCGGGATCGACGACCAACACCAACGCGTCGTGGCTGGCCGAGCGGATCACCGAGCGCGGCAGCAGCGTCGATCGGATCCTGACGATTCCCGACGACCGCGAACTCATCGCGGAGTACGTCGCCCGGTGGAGCGACGCGTTCGACGCCGTGATCGTCACCGGCGGCATCGGCGGGACGCCCGACGACGTGACCGTCGAAGCCGTCGCCGATGGCTTAGAGCGCGAGTTCGTCGTCCACGGCGAGATCAAGGAGCGACTGGTCGAGAAAGCGGCCGCGTTCCGGGACGAAAATCCGGAGATGGTCGAGGAGTACGATCTGCAACTCGATATCGACGCGGCGGCCTCGATTCCCGAGGGCGCGACGCCGATCGTCGTCGACGAGGGGTGGGCTCCCGGCTGCATCGTCGAGAACGTCTACGTCCTCGCCGGCATCCCCGACGAGATGAAAGCCATGTTCGAATCGGTCGCCGACGAGTTCCAGGGTGATGCAGTCGCCCGCACAATCTACACGCCGGCCCCCGAGGGATCGCTCCACGAGGCCCTCGAGGGGGTCACCGAGCGATTCGACGTCGCCGTCGGAAGCTATCCGCGCAGCGAGAACCGGCCCGGCCGGATCCGCGTCTCGAGTACTGACCTCGAGACGGTCGAGGCCGCGATCGGGTGGCTTCGGGAGCACGTCGAGACGACCGAGCCGCCGTCGGCCGATGGAGACGTAACGGATTGACGGACGACGAGGCTTCTTTTACGGACAATCTACAGTGCAATCTCTATCTCTGACCGCCTCTCTCCGAGAGACTGAACTGGAACTAGCATACCTCCGACTACGGAAACAGTCCATTTGTTACGACGAGCAGCTAAAAGCATATATATTCGATAGAATCGATAGAAAATACTTGGTAGAGAACGGAGGACGACATCCAAAATGCGACTGACGACACCGGGAGGACTCATAACCCGTGCGACGCTTGCAGCGGCTACCAGTGTCGCAGTGCTCGCCGGTAGTCTTACCGTCGTACTGGTGATCGCGATCACCAGTGGGATGGTGTTCTCCGCGTATGCATCCGATCTGCTGGGTTTCACTCACATTACCCTTCCCAGTGTGGTATGGCCGGTCGTCTGGTCGCTCTGTGGCCTCTGTGCGATCGTTTTGTTCATTCGATCGATTACAAGCGCCGTTCGAACCGGACGCGCCGATTTACTCCATCGAACGACACCTCTCTCGAAGACAGCGGTGGACGAACCGTCGAACATCGAATCTGCAGTTGGTCGTCTCGCGAGGCAAATAGATGTCCCAAAACCGCCGATACGAGTCGATCCGACGGCGACGCCGCTCGCATTCACGACGTCCCGACCGGACGACCCGATTGTCAGAACCAGTCACGACGCGACACCGGTTATCGTCGTCTCGGAGGGTCTCATCGAGCCGCTATCGGAGTCAGAGCTATCGGCAGTCCTCGCACACGAACTCGCCCATATTTCCAACGACGATCGTCGACTACTCACGGTGGTACTCGTCCCCCTCATCGCTGCCGAGACGCTTACACCGGACGAAGGGAGTACGTCAAACGTCTTCGAAGTCTGTGGGCACATCCTCAGTGTTATCGCATTGATCGGAGTCGGTGTCTTCTCCCGCGGTCGGGAACTGGCCGCCGACCGCGCCGCTGCGAAGCTGACCGGCGATCCGGCTGCACTTGCGACTGCGCTCGAGAAACTCGACGAAGCAGCGTCTGCCAAACCGACAGCGGATCTTCGCGACCACGCTCGATCGACAAATGCGATCACTATTCTTCCGACTGTTGGTGATGGGCCCACCAGTACCGGTCTTCGTTCGACACATCCGCCGCTCGAGACGCGCCTCGAACAGCTTCGCTCGCTGGCAGCCGACTGATATGACGAGACGATAGTGACTGATCCGAGCGTCACTGTCGATCCGTGTCACAGGCAGTCCGCGGTCACGCTGATCGGTGGTCCTCGACGATCCGAACGAGAACGGCGGTCAGCCCGGCGACGGTGAGGACGAACCGTTCGCCGGTCGCCGCGACGGGGAAGATCCGCTCGACGCCCGTCGCCGGCTCGTCGCGGGTCGGGTCGAACCCCGTTCTGTAGTGGGTGTTTTCGGTCGTCCCGCGGGCCGTCGACTCGGCGACGTCGCCGGGATCGAGTTCGACGAACGTCTGGACGAGCCCACGCTGGTCGGTGATGAGCAGTGATCCCGAGAGGTCGTAAAACCGGTCGTGGACCGGCCAGAAGAGATTGACGCCGTTGAAGAAGGCGTCGAACAGGACGTGCGCGAACAGTAACGCGGTGAGCGTGGTCCACGCGACGCAGTGGCCGTACGTCCCCCACCGTTCCCGGACGACCGATTCCTCGCGGAGCGTGCCGTCCCACAGCAACAGGGCGGCGGGGACGAGGACGATCCAGACGTTGTGCAACGCCGCGCGGTGCGTTCCGGGGACGACGACGCCGATCAACGTATCGAGATCGAGGAGGGCGCTACCGCCCATCACGAACAGGATCGCTCGCGTGTCGAACTCGTCGCCGAGCAAGGCGACACCGAGCAGTCCCGCGAACGCGACGTGGACGACGGTCGATGGCATATCCCGGCGACTCGAACCGCGGGGGCTTGACTGTTGGGGCACTCGAGCCGCTATCGCCGTCGACCGATTGCTGATCTCGCTCGCCGGTCCAGCTGATCGATCGGCGATGCGGACATCGCTCGCTGACTCCGCCGGTCGAACGATCGACCCGTCTCCGGTAGCTACTTGGATCGACCGCACGACCGTCGCGTATGAGCGGACGCGGACCCAAACGGGAACTCGCGGAGAAAATCGCCGGGGAGATCACGTTGAGTGAGGATCCCGGGGCCACGCTCCGGAAGTGGCGCACCGACTTCAGCGTCTCACAGACCGATCTCGCGGCCGAACTCGACGTCTCGTCGTCGGTCATCTCCGACTACGAGAGCGGCCGCCGGGAGAGTCCCGGCATCGGCGTCGTCGGCCGACTCGTCGAGGGATTGCTCGAGATCGACGAGCAACGCGGCGGCGAGCGAATCAGACAGTACGGTCGGGTCCTCTCGGCGGGCTTCGACAGCGATATCGTCTACGACCTCCGGGAGTATGCCACCTCGCTTCCCCTCACGCGGCTGTACGACGACCTCGAGGCGACCGAAGTGGCCTCGAGCGGCACCGATCAGGTCAGCGGCCACACGGTCATCGACAGCATCGAGGCGATCACCCGCCTCTCGAGCGAGGAGTTCTTTCGGCTCTACGGACAGAGTACGAGTCGCGTGCTCGTGTTCACCAACGTCACGCGCGGGGAGGGCGTCGGCATCGCCCTCCGGATGATCAACCCGACGCCGAACGCCGTGATTCTCCACGGACTCGAGGAGGAAGACCTCTGGGACCACGCGCGGGAACTCGCGCGAATCGACGGCTACTCGCTGGCCGTCACGTCGGCACCGCTCGACGACGTGCTCGAGCACCTCGTGACACTCGAATAGTCCGGGACTCCGTCGTGTGAGCGACTGCTCAGTCGACGGGTGGGGTGTGTCGTCCGGCCTTCTCGACAGATTGGATAGTCGCTAAAACGGATCCGTTATCGCAACTGCGTTCAGGCGATCTGGTCCGAATACTCGTCGGCCGAAAGGAGGGCCTCGAGTTCGTCGAGGTCGTCGGCCTCGATCTCGAGCATCCAGCCCTCGCCGAAGGGATCCTCGTTGACGAGTTCGGGGGCGTCGAACAGTTCGTCGTTGATCGCGACGACTTCGCCGCCGACGGGCGCGTAGAGGTCGGAGACCGCTTTGATCGATTCGACGACGCCGAACTCGTCGCCTCCCTCGAGTTCGTCACCTTCGTCGGGGAGTTCGACGAAGACCACGTCGCCGAGTTCGTCCTGTGCGAAGTCGGAGATGCCCACGCGGACGACGCCGTCTGTCTCGAGTGCCCACTCGTGCGATTCCAGGTACCGTCTATCGTCGGGAACGTCGAAGCTCATTGTACTGTGTCGATGAAGGGTGTAGTTTCAACTCTTGCTTTCTTGGACTGCCCGCGGACGACCACCTGCAGCGTCGTCCCCGGTTCGGCGTACTCGACCGGTACGTAGCCGAGGCCGATCGGTCGCTCGAGGGTCGGACTCATCGTCCCGCTGGTGACGGTGCCGATAACGCGACTCTCCGTCGTGGTGATGTCGTAGCCGTGTCGGGGGACGCCGCGATCGATCAACTGGAAGCCGACGAGTCGCTCCTCGACGCCCGTCGCCTCGATCTCCGCTAGGGCGTCCCGACCGACGAACTCGGTCTCGAGGGCGACGGTAAAGCCGATGCCGGCCTCATACGGCGTCCGCGGGTCGGTGTCCGCGTCGAAATCTTGGCCGGCGAGGAGCAAGCCGGCCTCGATACGGAGCGTATCGCGCGCGCCGAGCCCGCAGGGCTGGCACTCCAGCGCCGTCCAGATCTCCTCGGCTGCCGCCCAGGGGACGAGCAACTCGAACCCGTCCTCGCCGGTGTAGCCCGTTCGGGCAGTCCAGCAGTCGACCCCGCCGATCGTCGCGTACCGGGCTTCGAACCGCTCGAGGTCGCTCACCGACTCTTCGGCGACGCCTTCGACCAGGTCGACGGCGTTCGGGCCCTGCACGGCGTACATCGCGTACTCGTCGGTCCGGTTATCGACGGTTGCCTCGAGGTCCCACTCGTTGCGGTAGCTGAGCCACCGTTCGTGGGTCGTCTCGTCGGTGCCGGCGTTGGGGACGAACAGGTACGTCGCCTGCCCATCTTCATCGGGGAGCCGATAGACGACGGTGTCGTCGATGATGATCCCGTCCTCGTCAGTGATCGCGGCGTACTGGGAGTCGCCAACCGCGAGCCGAGAGACATCGTTCGACGTCAGGCGTTGCATCAACGCCGTCGCGTCCGGGCCGGTGACGTGAATCTGGCCCATGTGCGAGACGTCGAAGACCCCCACGTCCTCCCGGACGGCGGCGTGCTCGGTCCGAATCGAATCGAACTCGACCGGCATATCCCAGCCGCCAAACTCCGTGAACTTCGCTCCGCGCTCGTCGTGTAACCCACGTAACGGCGGCGTCTGAAGCGGCATACTCGAGATATCTGCCGCGGAGTAGTAATGTCTTTTCGTCGGTCGGACTCGCTGGCGATTCCGGTATCGTCGCTACTGACAGTTACTGCACAGTTGATCGCCTGTCGGCCGCGTGACATTCGCACAAACCGTTTCAGTGTCTCTTTCGGGAGCAACTGTCCGGTTCGCAAACGCGGACCATCGCTCGTCGAGGCGGATTACCACCCTCGTTTGCGCAACCGTTTGTCGTTACAACAGCACGAACTATCGTCTCCGGTTGCCGAAGGTATATGCCTAAAACTAATGTAGACTCCGTCGTATGAGTTCTCCGAAACTCGAGCCACGGGCCGACTGGAACCGAATGTACATCGACGGCGAGTGGCGTGACGCCACCGGCGGCGAGACGATTCCCGTGGAGAACCCGGCGAAACAGGAAGTATTTACGGAAGTACCGGCGGGAACCGAAGACGACGTCGACGCTGCCTACGAGGCGGCCGAGGCCGCCCAGTCCGACTGGGCGGCGACCCCGCGGGAGGAGCGCAACGAGATCGTCCAGAACCTGCTGGACGAACTCAACGCGCACTTCGAGGAGATTGCCGGCCTGCTTGCGACGGAGGCCGGCACCCCGGGCTACCGCGCGATGGGCGAGTTCGCGACCGCGACCGGCGACGTGGAGATGGCGCTGGAACTCGAGCCACCAGCGGAGGAGGTTCGGCCGTCCTCGTCGATCGAGGACAAGGACAATCATATCGTCCACGAACCGGTCGGGGTCGTCGGTATCATCTCGCCGTGGAACTTCCCGCTACACCTCTCGCTTCGGGCCCTCGCACCCGCGATCGCGCTGGGTAACACCGTCGTCCTGAAGCCGGCGACGGACACCCCGATCACCGGTGGGCTGCTCATCGCGAAGCTCTGCGAAGCGGCCGGCGTTCCCGACGGCGTCGTCAACGTCGTCACCGGACGCGGCTCGGCGATCGGCGATCGGATGACCGGCCACCCGACGCCGCGCGTCATCTCCTTTACCGGCTCGACGGCCGTCGGCAAGGGCGTCGCCGAAAACGCCGGCGAGAACCTCGCGCTGCCTGCCCTCGAACTGGGCGGCAACGCGCCCTTCGTCGTCACCGACGAGGCAGACCTCGAGCGAGCTGCACGCGCCGGCGCGTTCGGTTCCTTCTTCCATCAGGGACAGGTCTGCATCTCGATCAACCGCCACCTCGTCCACGAGTCGCTGTACGACGAGTACGTCGACCTGCTCGTCGACCACGCCGAATCGCTCGTGATTGGCGACCCCTCCGAGAGCGAGGACGTGACGTTCGGCCCGGTCCAGAACGGGACTCAACGCGACGAACTGGTCGAGTTCATCGACGGGACGCTCGAGGCGGGTGCCACTCTCGAGACCGGCGGCGAGGCCGACGGCCTGTTCGTCGAGCCGACCGTCCTCTCGGACTGTACGAACGACATGCCGACGGCGTGCAACGAGCACTTCGGTCCCGTCGCTCCCGTGATTCCGTTCTCGGACGACGAGGAGGCCATCGAACTGGCCAACGACACCGAGTACGGCCTCTCGGCCTCGGTCTTCTGCGAGAACGTGGATCGCGCCCGCGACCTCGCCGATCGAATCGAGGCGGGCATGGTCCATATCAACGATCAGCCGATCAACGAGGACCACAACGCGCCCTTCGGCGGGGTCAAGCAATCGGGTCTCGGCCGGTACCACGGCGAGTGGATCGTCCGGGAACTCACCGAGCCGAAGTGGATCTCGGTGCAAGGCGAGGAACGAGACTACTTCGTCTTCGAGTAATCGAACGATAGGGAGCGGCTTTCACCCGTTTTACAGCTATAGTAGCCACTGAAACGATTTACACACTGATCGGACAGCTGTCGTTCGATCAGGCGTACAATGACTTTCAGTGGCTACTATAGTAGCCGACTGCTCGGTCGAGGCGAGTAACAGATCGCTTCGGACTGGTCACACTGCGTGCGATAGCGCACGCTGGGCCGCGGTGAACGAACTGACCCGTGAGGAGACGGACAGTCGGCTCGTGAGCAGACGGTGCAAAGCACCCGTGTGGAGAATCGGCCGGGAGGGCATGGAAATTCCCGTTGCCCCGATAGCGCGACGTTCGTTTCCGTTCAGAGTAGCCTGAGTATGCTGGTTCATTCACGGACTCACCAGACAGGCCCACGCGGCGTTTCGTCACATCTATCTCGCGGCCGCGGAAAGCACGGGTTATGTTTGACCGCGTTCGCGCTCGTCTCGCCCAACTCGGGGACTCACAGACCACCGCCGAGCCGGCAGTCGGTCTGTTCGTCGACGGGCCGAACGTCTTCCGCGACGAGTTCGATGTCGACCTCGACGATCTGCGCGACGCGGCCCGCGAACTCGGCCGCGTCGGCGTCATCCGACTCTACCTCGACGAGCACGCGACCCCGGGTCTCATTCAGGCCGCCGAAGCCCGCGGCTTCGAAGTGATCGTCACCAGCGGCGACGTCGACGTCAAACTGGCCGTCGACGCGACCGCGCTCGCGGGCGACGGCACCATCGATCGCCTCGCCATCGCCTCGAGAGATACCGACTTCAAACCCGTTCTCGAGTACGCGGGCACCGTCGGCGTGGAGACGATCGCGATCGCGCCCGGGACGCACGGCCGCTCCGACGCGCTTCGGAACGCGGCCGACGAAGCGGTCACGCTCGAGCCGTGACGGCGAGGGACAGGAAAATCAACCGCTGTAGGAACTCTCTCCGACGATTTCGAGGAGTTCGCCGCGACCCGTCGCGGTCGTTTCGTCGAATTCGGTCACGCGCACCCGCACCTGTTTCTCGACCGTCTCCGGGCCGGCTCCGTCGATCACCAGTTCCGTGTCGCCGATGTACGCCCGGCCGCTGGTCCCGTTCGTCTCCGCGACGAAGACGTCGATTTCGGATCCGGTCTCGAGCGTCGGTCGGTTCGCACGGAACTGCCAGCCTTTGAGGTACTTCTCGAAGAAGCTCATACGCGCGCCACCTCCTCGCTCTCGCGATCGATGACGTACTCGCGGCCGAACCCGGTCAGCGCCGCGAGAACGAACACCGAGACGAGCAACCAGCCTTGGAAGACGAACGGGACGACGTCGATCGGCGTGACGACCATCGACTGGTCGAACCAGTCGTACTCGCCGGGGAGGTTCTGCATCGCGCTGTAGCCGGCGAGCACGCCGCCCGACCACGGGAAGATGTAGCCCAGTGCGGCTGTCTGGCCGTCCAGGATGTTCGCTCGCCGGTAGCCGTTCAGATTGAATCGCTCCCCGATCTTCGAGATGTAGGGTCCGATCGCGACCTCGGCCGCGGTGTTGATGGTGATGATCGCGTTGATCAGCGCCGCGGAGCCGACCATCGTGAGTTCGGCGTTGCGGACGTTCGTCGCGAGGTTCTCGATCGACCACTCGAGCAACACCTCGAACGCGCCGCCGCGGATCATGATCTGGGCCGCGCCGATGATCAGCAACACCAGAATCGACAGCTCGAGGAAGCCGGCCACGCCGTTCATCAGGCTCCCGCCGACGCCGACCGCATCGGGATCCTCGACAACCGTGAGGATCGGCAGGCCCGATAGCGGTTCGGCCAGCGGCGCGTCCGGCGGCGCGTTGAACATGACGATACCGCCGAGCCCCTCGAGGCCGAAAATGAGGTTGAACGCGACTGCGATGACGATCCCCCACGAGATGGCCTCGACGATGTGGCGGCCGGCGATGGCCGCGACGATCACGGCCAGCATCGAGACGACGTGAATCAGGCCGATTGCTTCGCTTCCCTCGAGGAAGATCGTCTGCGCTTCGGCGCCGATATCGCGGCCGTCCATCGCTCCGCCAGCGACGACGTAGCCGAGGAAGGCGACGGTCGCGGCGATGATGATGTACTTGAATCTCGAGGCGACGACGCCCCCGATGTCGGCGTCTTGCGTGACCGCGCTGACGATCGTCGTGTCACTGACGGGCGCGAGGTTGTCGCCGAAGATCGCACCGGAGAGGATCGCGCCGAACAACAGGACGGGATTCGCGCCGAGCAAGACGCCGGCGGGGAAGAACAGTCCGACGAAGGCGACGGTCGCGCCGTAGCCCGTCCCGATCCCCGTCGTGAAGACGGCGGCGAGGACGAACGTGATCGCGGGGAACAGGGCGGCACCGACGCCCGCGCTGTCGGCCAGCCAGACGAGGCCGCCGACGAAGCCGCCGTCCTGTAACAGCTGGGCGAACATGCCGGCCCAGATCCACGCCACGATCGCTGTCACCGCGACGGGCTGGGTCATTCCCTCGAAGATCGTGTTGGCGTAGGACTCCCAGTTCCCCCGGACGAAGAACATGCCGACGATGAGCCCGACGAGAATTCCGACGATGAGCCCGCCCGTGTCCCCGATCCGCCAGAGTGCGGTCTGGACGATGGCCCAGACGATGAAAAACGCGATCGGGAACGCGCTCATCCCGCGGCCGCCGTAAAACTCGACTCTCGGCCCGCTCTCTTGATCCGGCTGTGTGAACTGATCTGCCGGTCCGTCACCGGCCGGCCCGTCCCCAGTGTCACTCATACGTGATCACGCATATTGATACATTGCGGCACTAATTACAGCCGCCATAATAACTATTACCGACAGGTGCGCTCACCGGCGCTCATTGTCCGATACCTCTCCTACGGGTGGATAATCATTGCATTGATGGTCCATGTTGACATCTTTCCGGCGATCGAGGCGCGTCCATCGTCCGTCGAAATGACTCGGAAATCAGTGACTTTTCGAGCGCGGAGCGCTCACTAGCAGGTATGATCGACGAGACGCCGGTGCTGGACGACCACCTCCACCTCGATCCCGACAGTCACCGAGGCATCGACGCCGTTCGTGACTTCGCCCGCGTCGGCGGCACCCACCTGCTCGTGGTGAACAAACCCTCCTGGCACCTCGGCGTCGAGGCCGAGACCGGCGAGGACTTCCGCGAGGTCTTCGAGCGTACCGTCGAAATCGTCGATGAGTCCTCGAGCGAACTCGAGGGCCGAGCGTGGCCCGTCCTCGGCGTCCACCCCGGTCTCGTTTCGCGGCTGGTCGACGACCGCGGGTTCGCGCCCGAGGACGCCCGCGACCTCATGCGGGCCGGAATCGATGTCGCGGCCGAGTACGTCGAGTCGGGCGACGCGCTGGCGCTGAAATCCGGCCGGCCACACTACGAGGTCGACGACGACGTCTGGGACGCCTCGAACGCAGTCATGCGCCGCGCGTTCGACCACGGGGCCGACCTCGAGTGTGCCGTCCAGCTCCACACCGAGGCCAGCGAGGATCTGACAACTGTCGCGGAGTGGGCCGAAGCCGCCGGCATGCCGGCCCACCGCGTCGTGAAACACTACGCAGGCGGCCGCCTCGAGGGGCCCACACCGAGCGTGATGAGCGAGAAGGATCGCCTCGAGACCGCGGCCGAGCGCGGCGAGCCGTTCCTGATGGAAACCGACTACATCGACGATCCGGATCGGCCGGGAGCGGTGCTCGGACCCAAGACGGTCCCACGGCGGGTTCGGTGGTTGCTCGAGAACGGTCACGATACCGCGGTTCGGATCGCCCACGTCGAGACGCCAAAGCGAGTCTACGGGATCGACACGGAAGCGACGCTCGAGCGAACGGAGTAATTGCTGATTACGGTTCGACTGTTCGGGGAACTAACAGCAGGAAGCGCCGTATCTGGGCCACTAGGTCGGTCGTAGTCGGGTATTGTGTATTCGTTCGGTCTCACTAAACAGTCACTCACGGCGGCTAGTGTAGAGAAAGGCATTTCAAGCGGCCGGTGTAGGTGTCTGTATGAGCAATCCCCCGACCGAGTTCTACTCGGAGGAACGCTGGCAGAACTGGATCGGTCGAATCAACGACGAAGAGATCGATCCGGAAGACGAATCGTCGGCGCGGCTCCTGCTCAATCTGCAGGACGACACGGCAATCGCGATCGCGAAGATTGTCGCTGCCTACGACGACGACGAACTCGACCAGGAGGATGCGCTCGAAGAGATCGCGGACGTCCGCGAGATCGTTCTCAGCGAGGTCGATATCGAGGACGAAGAGAAGCTGATCCTCGTCGACGGCGTCCAGACGAGTCTGGTCTGTGTCTTCTTCGCGGCCGAGGAGTATGTCGCCAACGGACCTGCCGACGAGGGCAGCGTCAGCGACTACCTCGGCGCCGCGGCCGACGCCGAGGCCGAAGAGGATCTCGACGCCGCACTCGGCTATGCGGCCCAGGCCGGGACGCTCATCATCGACGGCAACGAGCTCGACATGACCGTCGCCGAGGACCTCGAGTACGGACTGGTCACGGAGTGGATCAACGGCCTCGACAGCCTCCAGAGCGCGATGAGCGATCCGGAAGTCGTCGAAGAAGACGAGTAACGAGTCCGCGCGGCCGCTCGGGCGATACGTTTGTTTTGGGCGGTGAGTTCGCCGTTCCGTAGCCACCAGACGTTTACGTTATCACGACTATCCTCGGCTATGTCATTGCGGAGAGACGAGCGTGCAGTGACCGTCCAGATAGGGGCGGTGTTGCTGCTTGCTATTATTTTCGCTGCGCTCGCGCTCTATCAGGTCAACACCGTTCCCGCCGAGAATCAGGCGATCGAGAGCGAGCATAACAAGCAAGTCCACGGCGAGATGCAAGAGCTGCGAAACGCAATTCGAAACGTCGGTACGACCGGCGGTTCGGAGTCGGTGTCGGTCACGCTCGGTACCAACTATCCGACCCGTACTTTTCTGACGAACCCATCGGATCCAACAGGAACACTTCGGACGAGTGAGACCGGAACCGTCCGTATCGACAACGCCGAGTTCGAGGGATCGTACACTGGGGATGCGGGTGCACTTCTGGGGACGGACCACGAGACTCGGACGCTCCGCTACGACCCGTCGTACAACGAGTACCGCAATGCACCGACGACTCGACTAGAGCATGGCTTCGCGTTTAACGATTTTAGTGACGCCACGGTCGCGCTCACCGAGCAACCGCTGATCGACGGTGACAGGATCACTATCGTCCTCGTCGAAGGCAACCTGTCGACGTCCTCGAGCGGCGCGACGACCGTTGATACCAGAGTGATAAGTGGCCCGACTGATCCGATCGATCTTCGAGATGATGGTGACAATATCACAATCACGGTTCCGACGGCGTCGCCGACCGCATGGAACGAGACAATCGGCACCAAGTTCGGGTCGGACTCCGGCCAGGCGAAGGCGAAAGTTACGGACTACTCTGGCGGAGCGTTGACTGTCGAACTCGCAGCCGACTCGGAGTACGAACTCCAGATGGCACGGATCGGTGTCGGGGATGCGACTGCTTCCGAGGATGATTCCTTCAACGTTCAGGATAGAACCAGCGATCCGACGAGCGGCCCGGCCTATATCGTCGACTGGAAGGACCCATCGTCGGAGCCGGGTGCCAACGGCGATAATTGCAATTCTGAGTCCTGTGTCGTCACGGCCGATACAACGTTGACGATGGAAACAAGCGGAACTGCTGTCAATGCCAGCGTCGATTATGCAGTAAGTGATCATACTGTAGGCTCCCTCTCGAGATACACCGGAACCACTGCGAACGACGGGACGAATACGACGAGATTTCAAATATATCCGGACGCAAACAACGGTGACACAGTCACCGTGTACACCTCAAGCGGCAGTGACAGTGATTCGATTGAACTCGAGATATCCCGTGATGCGACTGCTGAGACGTACGACATTCGCTCAGTGTCACTCTCTTCAGGAGGTGGTAACGATATCGATGTTATGGTCGATGTAGACACGACAGACTCGGGGGCTGATATGGTTATTACCAGCAGGAAGGATAGTGGTATCCGTGATAGCACAACTGTTACTGCTAGCAGTGGAACGTATACCATCAGCGGTGGTAATCAGGTCAATGAAGTTGAGGTTAAATTGCGTGATTCCGGAGGGACAACCCGAGACTCGCGCACAGTACCGTGGAATGGCTAATTCCCTTCCGTATTCGAATCGACGATCGTCGAAACACCGAACGACAATACCTTGTATCATCACCTGTATTGACGAGACATGACTGCAGTCGGCATCGACGCCGTCGAGATCTGGACCGGGAACCTCAAACTGGACCTCCCCGGCACGTTCGCCCCGGAGAAGGGCGAAGACCCGGAAAAGTACACGAAAGGGCTCGGGCTCAACGCGAGTTCGTTCCCCGATAGCTACGAGGACATCGTCACGATGGGGGCGAACGCCGCTCACCGACTGATGCAGCGGAAAGGACTCGAGCCGGCCGATATCGGTCGAATCGACGTCGCGACCGAGAGCGCCTTCGACAACTCGAAGCCGGTTTCGACGTACGTCGCTGGCTGCCTCGAGCAGGTGTACGACGACGACTTCCACCACGCGAACAAGGGCGAGCGGAAGTTCGCCTGTATCGCGGGGACCCAGAGTCTGGACGACGCCTACAACTGGATCCGCGCGGGCCGCAATCGCGGTCGCTCGGCGCTGGTCATCGCGACCGACACCGCACTCTACGCGCGCGGCGACGACGGCGAGGCGACCCAGGGGGCCGGCGCCGTCGCGATGCTCATCAGCGAGGACCCGAACCTCGTCGAACTCTCCGCCGAGCAGGGCTATGGCTCGGCCGACGAGACGGACTTCCTCAAGCCGAACCAGCAGTTCCCGTCCGTCGACGGCAAACGCTCCGTGCAGGTCTACCTCGCACGGATGCGCGAGGCCCTCGAGGACTACGAGAGCGTCGCGGGCGAGGTCCACGAGGAGGACTTCGTCTACGCGCCGTTCCACACGCCGTTCCCAGGGATGGTCCGGAAGGCGGCGTTGCTCGCGTTCCGCCACATCACCCGGAACACGGAAATCGAAGACGAACTGGCCGAGGAAATCGGTCGGCAGCCCCGACCCGAGGCATTCGACTCCGACGAGGAGTACCACGATGCGCTCCGGGAGTACATGGACCTCCTCAAAGACACCGACCGCTACGCGGAGTGGTACGACACGACGATCGATCCGACGCTGACCATCGCCCGCGAGGTCGGCAACTGGTACACGGGCTCCGTCCACGTCGCCCGCGCGAGTGCGCTCAAACACGCTCGCGAGCAGGGCCGGGAGATGACCGGCGAAAAGATGCTCATCGGCTCCTACGGCAGCGGTGCACAGGCGGAGATCCACTCCGAGACGATTCGAGAGGGGTGGGCCGAAGAGATCGACGCCCTGAACGTCGACGAACAGCTCGCGGATCGCTACGAGATGTCGTGGGATGACTACGAGGAGATCCACGACGCCCACAATCACGAGATGGACGTCGACGTCGAGGAGTTCACGACGCCCGCCGAGGAGTTCGTCTTCGACGGCTGGGGCCGCATGGGCGAGCGGAAGTACCGATACGTAGAGTAGCGAATGGAACGCTGCGGAGAGGACCGAGCATCCGCGAGCGAAGCGAGCGGTTTGCTACGAGAGAGCATCGCTCTCTCGGCATCAATCGAAACCGAAGGTTTCGCGGACCTCGCGGAGCTTTGCTCCGCTCAGTCACGAAAGCGCGCTGAGCGCTTTCGAACGACACCGCCGGATCGGGGTGAAACCCCGTGACGGCGGTCTTTTGGCATCATCAGAATCGCAAAGCGGTTCTGATTAGCAGTCAGAACGCGTTGCGTTCTGACAGCATCAACGGGTTTTGCCGGGGTTCGACCGAGTGAGTGAAACGAACGAGGGAGGATCCCGGTAAAAGAGGTTGTTGAACTGAGTATTCGTTAGGGGTGTGAGGAGAGTCTGTGAATTGTTCCAGAGTTCTTGGAAATCAAACTGGTCGCAAATCGTATCAGTGGACTAATTTATAGGGGTATTGCATACCCGGACATGCCAGACAGCCCCGAGCCACCGGACTGGATCGTCGAGCAGCCCGGATTGACCGTGTTCGCACTGTTGAGCGGTCTCCTCGCACTGTTCGTTCTCCTCCCGTATCTCCAGTACGTCTTGTTTGGCGTCGTTCTCGCGTACATTCTGCTGCCCGTCCAGCAACGCCTCGAGCAGTACATCAGACCCACGTTCGCGGCGATCACGGTGGTGATCACCACGTTACTCGTCGTGTTGATCCCGCTCGTCTACGTCATTTCCGTCGCGGTTCGACAGTCGCTCGGGCTGGTCCGCTCGATCAGGCAAGGCGAGATCGACGTCGAGACGGTCGAGGGAGTGCTCGAGACCAATGGCTATGCCGTCGATCTCGTGGACCTGTACGAGTCGAATCAGGGTCGAATCGCGACCGCCATCCAGGAAGCCACGTCGGGGGCGATCGGTCTCGTCGGTAGTTTGCCGAGTATGTTCATCGGTCTGACCGTCACGCTGTTCGTTCTCTTCGCACTGTTGCGGGACGGGGAGCGACTCGTCGCGTGGTTCCAGTGGGTGTTGCCGATCGACAACGAGATTTTGGACGAACTCAGCACGGGGCTGGATCGGCTGATGTGGGCCTCGGTCGTCGGGAACGTCGCCGTCGCGGCGATTCAGGCGGTGATGCTCGGGGTCGGGCTAGCGATCGCCGGCGTCCCCGCCGTCGTTTTCCTCACCGTCGCGACGTTCGTTCTGACGCTGCTCCCGCTCGTCGGCGCGTTCGGAATCTGGATTCCGGCGGCGGCCTACCTGGTCGCGATGGGGCGGCCGACCGCTGGCGCGGCGATGACCGTGTACGGGCTGCTTGTCACCTTCTCGGATTCGTATCTGCGCCCCGCGCTGATCGGCCGGACCAGCGCCTTCAACTCCGCTATCGTCGTCGTGGGGATTTTCGGCGGCCTCATCGCCTTCGGTGCCGTCGGGCTGTTCATCGGCCCGGTCGTCCTCGGGGGCGCGAAACTCACCCTCGATTGCTTCGCTCGATCGCACACCGATCAGCCAATCGCGGGAGCCATCACTGAAGGTGAGGGAATAGACGCTGGCCCCGCGGAACCGGCCGGCGAACCAGAATCCGCGATCGAGTCGGACGAGGGCGGAGATATCGAGCCAGCGGCCGACCCGGACGACGACTTGCGTTCCGACTCGTAATCGAACGTACCACAGCTGACGCCGTTACTCGTTCTTCCACTCGCCGGGTTTTGCGCCGTGAATCTCTCCTTTCGCCTCCCGCCCCCCAGGCCACAGCCCGAGTGCGATTACGGTCACAAAAAAGAGACCGAGGACTGCCGCCACGACCGTACCGTGAATCCCCGGTAACTCGGCGGCTTCCGTCCACTGTTGCTCAGGGGTAAACATCGTGACTTTGAACAGCCAGCCGACCCCGGCCACCGTGAACAGGAGCCCGTACACGCGACGAATACGCCGAGAGAGGGCCTCTCGAGTCGATACCTTGAACGTCGGATGCCGAAGATCGTCGCTCAGTTCCTCGCGCCAGGCCGGATGTTCCACGCCGACGGGTTCGAGGGCGTTCGCGAACACGTTCTCCTGAATGAACCGGACGCGGGCGCGCCAGTGGTCGTAAAACCGGTAGCGCCGGACTTCGTAGAACAGGAAAATCGAGAGGACGAACATCCCGATCAGGAGCAAGAAGGCGGGCATGTTCCGGCTCGAGAAGACGATCGAGAGCAACGCGGCCAGGAGCGTGATCGCCCAGTCGGTCGTCCGATCGATTCGGTCCTGCGCGCTGTTGGCCTGGCTGACCTCTCCGCGATAGAAGTGAGGGAGCACGCCGAGCAGTGAGTCGGTGTCGGCCGCGGCCGTCGCACCGATCTCCTGATCGCCGCGATCGAGCGGGCCGTCTCGAGCGTCCCGGTCCTCCCCACCGTCTCCCTCGAGTTCCCCGTCTCGAGTCTCACTGTCGTCCGCACGTGTCTCATCGCCTGCGTCGACCATGCGCCCCTCCGACACTGGCGTCTGCTATAGTGGTCCGTGTAGCGCCTGCAGGGTGGAAGAGACGGTGACGACCGGCCCGTCAGTCCGAAACGAGTGTGTTCATAACCCCGTGCCCGCTAGAGACGTGTATCGTGTCTCGGATCGAACGACGCAATCGACGCGGGTGGGGGCAGACCGGAGCGATCGATCGGGACCACCGCTAATCATGCACGGATCACACGCCACGGGGAGTCCGTACGCTCCCCACACGAACGAGGACCGCGCGGCGATGCTCGAGGCGGTCGGTGCGGGAAGCGTCGAAGACCTCTTCGACATTCCGGCCGACGTCGCGTTCGAGGACCAATTCGGCATCGACGCGCGCACGGAACGGGAAACGCGACGACTGGTTCGATCTATCCTGGATCGCAACGACGACGTGACCGAACTGCTCGGACGCGGCCACTACGGCTACTACATTCCGTCGCTGGTCGACCACCTCGCGGACCGCTCCGAGTTTCTCACGTCGTACACGCAGTACCAGCCGGAGATCTCCCAGGGGTTCCTGCAGGCCCTGTTCGAGTACCAGTCGCTGCTGGTCGAACTGACCGGCCTCGCGATCGCGAACTGCTCGATCTACGACGCGGCGACGGCGCTCGGCGAAGCCGCCACGCTGGCCGACCGCGTCCGCGATACGACGGGCCACCGCGTGCTCGTTCCCGAACTCCTGCGGGCGGAACGGCGGAGCACGCTCGAGAACTACGTGGCTGGGACCGATCTCGTCGTCGAGGAGTATCCAATCGACGACGGGAACGTCGACTTCGCGGGGCTCGAGGCGACCGTCGACGAGGAGGTCGTGATGATCTACGCCGAGAATCCGACCGTGCGCGGGACGATCGAGGAGCACCTCGCGGCGGTCGGCAACCTCGCTGACGACAACGACGCGCTCTACACGCTCGGCTCGGATCCGATCGCGCTGTCCCTGCTCGAGCGGCCCGTCGACATCGGTGCCGACGTCGTCGTCGGCGACGCGAGCGTGCTCGGTCTCCCGACGAGTTACGGAATGGGACTCGGTCTCTTCGCGACGCGCGAGGAGTACCTGCGCCAGGTTCCCGGCCGACTGGTCGGTGTCAGCGAGGACGCGACCGACCGCCGGGCGTTCACGCTCACCCTCCAGACTCGCGAACAGCACATCCGCCGGGAACGCGCGACGAGCAATATCTGTACGAACCAGGCCTGGGTCGCGCTTCGAACTGCGATGCACGCCGCCGTTCTCGGGTCGACCGGGATGGTCGATCTCGCGAAACGCGATGTCATCCGGGCCCGGGACCTCGCGGAGCGCCTCGACGACATCGTCGGCGTCAAAGCGCCGGTCCACGACCGCCACCACGTCCGGGAGTTCGTCGCCCGCGTCGACCAGCCCGCACGGGCCGTCGCCGAGGACCTCGAGCGACTCGGCTTTGCGGTTCACGTCCTCGGTGACCACGAGATTCAGCTCTGTATCGCCGGCGTTTCCGACGACCGGATCGATCGATTCGTCGAGGCCCTCGAGGAGGTGGCACGATGAGCGACGACGGATCCGACGACCGCGACGCCGCACAGTCGCGCTACGACCAGGCCCGATACGTCAAAAACGGCGAGTACGAACCGCTGCTCTCCGAGAAGGATCAGACGCGGGTCGAGATCGGCGCCAGTGGGGACGACGGCAACGGCGCCGGTAGCGAAGACATCGGCTCACCGCTTCCCGACGACCTGACGCGGGACTCGCTCGAGTTGCCCGAACTCTCCGAACCCGAACTGGCGCGCCACTACACGCGGCTCTCGCAGATGATCTACGGGATCGATAGCGGGCCCTACCCGCTGGGGTCGTGCACGATGAAGTACAACCCGAAGTTTACCGAGGACGTGGCCGCGCTTCCGTCTGCCGCAGTCCACCCGGATCGGGCCGAAGGGTCCGTCCAGGGGACGCTCGAACTCCTCTATCGGCTGCAGGACTACCTCGGTCGGATCGGCGGGATGGACGCGGTGACGCTCCAGCCGCCCGCCGGCGCGGCCGGCGAGTTCGTCGGAATCCGCGTCGCTGCGGCGTACCACGAACACAACGACGAGGGGCATCGGGACGAGGTCATCATCCCAGAGAGCGCCCACGGGACCAACTTCGCCAGTGCTGCGCTCGGTGGCTACGACGTCGTCTCCCTGCCCAGCGACGACGAGGGACGGGTCGACCTCGAGGCGCTCGAGGCCGCCCTCTCCGAGCACACCGCGGCGCTCATGCTGACTAACCCGAACACGCTCGGGCTGTTCGAGCGCGACATCACCGAAATCGCGGCGATGGTCCACGACGTCGGCGGCCTGCTCTACTACGACGGGGCAAACCTGAACGCCCTGCTCGGGCGCGCTCGGCCGGGCGATATGGGTTTCGACGTGATGCACTACAACGTCCACAAGACGTTCGCGACGCCCCACGGCGGCGGCGGGCCGGGTGCTGGTCCAGTCGGCGTCGTCGACGAACTCGCCCCGTTCTTGCCCGCGCCGCGCGTCCGCGAGCGCGACGAGGGCTCGAACGAGGGGGATCCGGTCTACGAGCGGTTCGATCCCGACCACACGATCGGCAAGGTCCACGGGTTCGACGGCAACTGGCTGGTGCTCCTCAAGACGTTCGCCTACATCGCCCGCCTCGGCGACGAGGGACTGGCAGACGCGAGCGCCTCCGCGGTGCTCAACGCGAACTACCTCGCAGAACGGATCGAGTACGACATCCCCTACGGCCCGTTCCACCACGAGTTCGTCGCCAGCGCCGGCGAACAGGACGCCGCCGACGTCGCGAAGCGGATGCTCGACTACGGCGTCCATCCGCCGACGACCAAGTGGCCCGAGATCGTCCCCGAGGCCCTGATGACCGAACCGACCGAAATCGAGAGCAAGGACACCCTCGATCGGCTCGCCGCCGCGTTCAACGGAGTCGCCGGCGAGGACGATTCGACGCTCGAGGCCGCGCCGGAACGCACTACTGCCCGTCGAATCGACCAGACGAGCGCCGCGCGGAACCCGCGACTGTCGTGGCAGGCGCTTTCGGACGACTCCTAAGCGATCGATCGGTTCGCGGTCTTCGTTCTGTCGTACGGTTTCGATCGAGTCACCGCCCCGTCGGTACGGTCTGTGGATTCGGTCGCCGTTTCGTCGACGGGAGGGGGATCAGCAGACGTCTCCGCAGAAAACGCGAGCAGAGGCGGTTGGTTTCGGGATCGACTCTATGCCGTACTCGAGTCCACGGCTGTTCCGTTGTCGCCGATCCGGACGAATCCGTAGTCGCAGTCAGGGCAGTGCCACTTGACCTTCTCACCGAGGTGGAGCATCGTGCTGGCGGCGCGGTAGAACGTCTTCTCGCCCCCACAATCGGGACACTCGTGTACGAGTTCCAGAGCCATACGTGACCCTAGAGAGCGAAGCGAGTTTAACGTACTGATTTTCGAGGCCTGAATCGAATCTCCGGAGTGGACACGACTCGCGGCGCGTCGAGTGACAGGGAAGTTAAGTGCGATCCCTCCGTCGGTTCAGCCATGTCGATCTACACCGGTCGCGGCGACGACGGGCAGACGGACCTTCGAGACATGACTCGCGTCTCGAAATCCAGCGCCCGCATCGAGGCCTACGGGACCGTCGACGAACTCAACGCCCTGCTCGGGACGATCCGACCGACCGACCACGACGATATCGACGATCGGCTGGCGGCGATCCAGAACCACCTCCACGTCGTTCAGGCGGACTTCGCGAATCCCGATCCGGACGAGGACGACCCCGCGATCCGTCCCGATCACGTCGAGACCGTCGAGGACTGGATCGACGAGTACGACGATGAACTCGAGCCCTTGACCTCGTTCATCCTCCCGACCGGTAGTGAACACGGGGCGGCGCTGCACCACGCTCGCACGGTCTGTCGACGAGCGGAGCGGCGGGCGGTCGCGCTCGCCGGCGAGGAGGAGATCAACGAGGATGCGGTCCAGTACCTCAACCGGCTCTCGGACGGCCTGTTCACGTTCGCTCGAGTGGTTAACGCTCGCAACGGTGAACCGGAAGACGCGCCGGACTACTAGATGCAACCGGTCAGAAAATCGGCTTTGATTTCCGTGGCAGCTATTTTCGAGACGACGGCTCTGGTACTCGATATCGGCTCGATCAGTATCGTCTCATCGCGGACCGCGTCTGGCCCCGAACGGCGTGGAACTACGAGCGCTCGGTTTCGGTCATCGGCGGTAATTCGATAGCGACGAGATCGTGTCCCGTCTCTCGTCGGTGGTCGGTTCCGATTCGCGTCGCTTCGTCGCGGCCGTCTGCCGATTGCTCGTATCCACAGCCGTTGCATTCCACGAGGAACTGTTTCCGCTCTCGGGAGCCAGAGGCCGTCTCGTTCGTTGCCATACTCCACTAGTTGACGACCGACTGCTTGAACTGCCCTCCAAAACAGATTGGATTTCGTCGCCGGTCGACACGGCGCGCGGACTGGGTTTCGGTCAATACGCTCTCTCTACTGGCCGCAGAGACGACTTCGTTTGTCCGGACGGGTTACAGACCGATATTCAACGCATGGCCCCACGTCTCGCCGGCGATGACCAGCATGATCAGGGACGCGCCCAGCAGTTCGACGTTCTTGAGGAAGTGGGTCATCTCGCCTTGCCGTTGGTCCTCGGGCACCGCCCAGAAGTCGTGCATGAACGGCGTCACGACGAGGAAGAATACGGCCAGCATCCCCGCGGCGACGACTGGATAGACGCCGAAGACGATGCCGAGCCCGCCGAGAACCAGTATCACGCCCGACGCGACGACGCCGAACCCGGCCGCGGGAACCCCCTTCGACTGCGCGTAGCCGGACAGCATCTCCGTCGCCACGAAGTGATTGAGTCCCTGGTACACGAGGAGACCACCGAACAGGAGTCGTCCGGCGAGCAGGAGCGCCGCGCCGATGCCGCTCTCGAACGCCATCAGCGACTCACCGCCGTCCGCGAGGACGTCGATGGTCGTGAGTAACTCCGCTGCAGTCGGGTCTGCGCCTCGAGTCGCGATAGTAGTTTCATTACGTTAGCTGGTTCGTATCCGAACCCGATATAGTCTCGCTAACGGAAGCGTTACCGGGTGAAACGCCCGTTATCGTAGGATCTGGGTCGTCGAATGCTGCCGTGCGACATGGGCTGCTCGAGCCCGAGATCCCATCCGCTTCGAGCGCTCGGGCTCGAGCGGACAACCACGGTAGCCGTTCGTGAACCCGGGTCACTTCACTCACCGGCTCGAGGTCCTGTCACGACGCTGTTGTACCGCACGCTCGAATTTTGTTGCCCGCGAAAGAACTATATTCTTGTCCGGCCTTTCTATGGGAGAGAATCACATGAACAAACACTTCCACGACAGCCTGTACTACCTGCGACGAGCCGCCGAGCACGCTCAACTCGGCGTAATGGAGCAGACGGACGAGGTCTCGGATCGGGTCCGATCGTTGCTCGGCCAAGAGCGCGACCCGGAACCCGGCCGCATCGACCGGGTCCGCGAGGACGTGACCGGCCTCGAGCGACGAGCTAAGACGAGGGGTTTCGCAGCGCTCGATTCCGCGCGTAATCGCGTGGGCCGCTCGAGGGCGGTTACGGACGACCGCTGAAAGGAAGCCTTAAGTCAAACGCACGGGAATTCCCTCGTGCGGGTTGGTGATCTAGTTGGTTATGATACCTCCTTCACACGGAGGAAGTCGGCGGTTCAAATCCGCCCCAACCCATTTTTCCGACGCATCGACGAGGAGCGTAGTGACGAGTCCGCGTCGGAAAAATTGTAACGGACGGATTTGAGCCCAGAGGGCGAGCGAAGCGAGTCCTCGTGGTTCAAATCCGCCCCAACCCATCAAACTTCTCACTGGTTTTGAAGGACAGTGTAGCCGAGTTGTCTAGCGATTTTCTGTTAAAAGTGGATTCAATTTCATGCAGTCAGCACTTCTTTTTGCCCGAACCCAGTGACGGGATACGGTTCGCTCAGAAGGACGTGCTCTATAGTAGCCACTGAAACGATTTACACACTGATCGCAACGCAGTCGTGCGAGCAGGTGTGCAGTGACTTTCAGTGGCTACTATAGGTCATAGAACCGTTCCCTGTTTCATTGGATAGTCGCAGAGTGCGTTAGCGGCTGCCGCCTTATCGAACTTAAAGAAGCAGATCCGCTACGATGTTTGTTATGAACGGAAGTGATCAATACACGATATGTATAGAACTCCGTTCAGAAATGGTGTTTACTCTTTTGATAGATATCGTCATCCCTCAAGCGTAACATGTTGGCAATTTCCCGTTAACAGAATAGTCGGGGATTCCCCCGGATCACCTTTAATCCAGACTTCGATACCTTTCCAGTTCCCTTTAGAACACTGATTGGTCGGGTCATTGAATTCCGGCCACGGCTGTTCGAACTGTTTTCCATCGACAGTCACGACGACGGTATGTGGATCGGTTGCCTCAGGGAACGTTGCGTCCTCATGAGCTTCATTGTCGTCGGAAAGGGAGTAATCTCGTTCGAACACAACCGCTCCATCATCCTCTTTGATCGTGACGGTGACATCACGGACAGCATTTCGATTATGCAAATAGACACTCACAGTGTGCGCGGGTTTCTCTGCGCTAATCACATCGCTACACCCGGCAATCCCTCCGATTCCACTCACCGCTATCAGGCTGAGAATAGTGCGACGAGAGGGCATATCAGATATGTTCGGTAACTAACACCACCTCTGATAAGAGCCTTTGGGCTGAATTCCAGGCGCTGTTCAAATAAGGTCTGAAAAGCGAGGCGGTCAAAATTCTAGGTGTCCATGCCCGAATTCAGCCGCCTCAACGGCGCTAGTAGCGGCATTCAATTAGATTTTGTGGAGCGAGAAGCGACACCGCGCGAGCTGATGCGATTGAGTATCCAGCTCCATTTGTCGAGATTATCACTTTCGGATACTGTTTCTGTCTTAGAGAGATTCGGTGACGAACGGGCGAGATCGACGATCCATAATTGGGTACAGAAAGCCAATCTACAGCCGACAACGGGAAGCCAACGGGATCACGTTGCGCTCGACGGAACTGTGATCCAACTCGACGATCAGCGCTACTGGCTGTATGCTGCTGTCGACCCTGAAACGAACGAATTTCTCCACGTTAAGCTCTATCCAACGCGTACAACCGTACTTACGGAGATGTTTCTGAGTGAACTGAGAGAGAAACACGATATCTAAGATACCGTGTTTCTTGTCGATTCAGCACCGTGACTTAAAGCCGCACTCCATCATCTTGGGCTCCGATTTCGATACGAAAAATATGGAAATCGGAATGCCGTCAAACATCTATTCAAAGAGATAAAACGACGTACCACTCAGTTCGGAAATTGCTTTAGAAACGCCGATCCAGCCACCGCTGAAACATGGTTGCAGAGCTACGCATACTGCTGGAACCAGCTAATCTGAACAATGCTGCAGTTGCATGTCCAAACTCGCTCTCCGACCTGCTCGCTTCTCAAAAGCGCGTAGACTGACTCGATAAACTCGAGTTCCGAGTGTTCGTCCGTGTGAAACACGTAATTCCGCTCTCCTCGCAGTGGTCCTGCAACGTTCCGGGCCACCCATCCTCCGTCTCGGAATCGTTCAGGTGGCCACCGGTACCCGCGTGATAGCCGTGTCGACATACCGGGACGCGAACATCGCCGAACCAACGGTGGTCACACCACACCGAGGTGCCATCTGTCCCACGGAAAAGCGGAAATCGCATCTGAGTACCCGGTTCGAGACACAGGCACTGTCTCACTACGCCTCGTTCGAATAGAGGACAGTAACCGACCTGTATCTATATATTCCTCGAGTAACGTTTCAGCACGTAATGGGGTGGCAGCACACGATATACGCCTATCCGATCCTGTTCGCGACCGCTGTCTCACTCGGTCTGGGGGCGTACGCGATCAGGAGTCGACGTGAGCACGGCCACAGCCCAGTACTTCTCATATTCGGGACGATGAACGTTGCAGTGGCTATCTGGACCGGATTTTCGGCGATTAAACTCCTGAGTACGACCCCGGAAGTGAAGTTTCAACTGTACAGACTGCTGTACGTTGGAAGCGAGTTGATCGCTCCGTTGCTCCTCCTGTTCGCGCTCGCGTACACTGATCGAACGGACTGGCTGCGTCGCCGCGTCGTCGTCGGGTTATTCGTCGTTCCGGTCGCGTTCCTGCTGCTCCTCTTTACGAACCCGTACGATCTCGTTATCGTCGAAACGCGGATCGTTAAGATCGACGGGCTAGTTGTCTGGCGGGCCGAAAACGGCCCGGCGTACGTCGTCCTCAGTTATGTGTACGTGTTGACCCTCGCACTGCTCGCGCTCGGAATTATCGCCCACCAAGCCGTCCGTCTCGGCCGTTCCTATCTCCCACAGGCCGCGCTACTGGCGATCGCCATCGTCACGCCGATGACCGCGAGTTTCCTCACCTCGGCCGGCGTCGCACCGTTCGACCACGACGGTGTCAACCTCGTGCCCGCCACGGCAGCAGTTTCGTCCATCGCCCTCGGAATCGCGACGTTCAGGTACCAACTCCTGGATCTCCCGCCGATCGCGTACTCGACTGTCGTCGAACGCTCCCCGGACGGCGTCCTCGTTCTCGACTCGGCCGAGCGAATCGTTCACGCGAACGAGACCGCGTACTCGTTGCTCGGACTGTCTGCGTCCATCGTCGGCCAACCGGCCCATGCTGAACTGCCGGCGCTCGACGTGACTACTGCGTCGAGTCGTACGGTCGAGTTCTCCTCGGACTCCGGACGAACGGAGTATCTCAACGTGCGGTCCCAACCGCTTCGACAACACGACGACATCGTCGGATGGGTACTCGTCCTCAGGGATGTCACCGAACGACGGCGGCGGGAACGCGAACTCGAGGCGTTTACCGGGGCGATTTCCCACGATCTTCGGGCACCACTACGAACGACGGAAGACTACCTTCGCCTGCTCGATGAGTCGCTCGAGGAGACGGCCGACGAGGACTGCGAGGAACTGATCGCGGTCGCACGGCGAAACAATCGACGGATGCAGGAGATGATCTCCGGGTTGTTACAGTACTCCCGAATCGGGCCGTCGGCGACAGCCTTCGATTCGGTCGACTGCGATCGGGTCGTCTCGGCGGTCCTCGAGACGCTCCGGTTCGAAATCGAGGAACAAAACGCGACCGTCGTCGTCGGGGATCTGCCGACCGTTTCGGGCGTCGAACACCTGCTCAGGCGACTGTTCCAGAATCTACTGGAGAACGCACTGACACACGCCGATAGCGGATCGCCGGAAATTCGCGTGACGGCGAGTCGGCGAGACGACGGGTGGCGGTTCCGCGTCCGCGACGACGGCAGCGGGATCGAACCGGACGAACTCGATCGGGTCTTCGATCTCTTCATGCAGGGCTCTGGCACCGACCCCGAATCGGGCACCGGGATGGGGCTCGCGATCTGCAGGAAAATCGTCGAACAACACGGAGGGACGATCGACATCGATTCGGAGCCCGGGGAGGGGACCGAGATCGCGTTCACGATTCCCGACGGCGAACAGGCGCGAACGCGGGAGTTGTGGTGAGGCCGACTCGCGGATTGCCAGCCCCTGACCGGTCGTGAGCGGTCGGCGTCGCTATGATCGGCGGACCCGCTCGAACGTCGTCGTCACCGTCGTTCCGGCGGCGTAGGTGTCCTCGACCGCGATCTCGCCGTCGACGTCCTCGAGGACGGTCGTAACGAGATACAGTCCGATCCCCATCCTCGCTCCGTCTTCGTATCGGGAGGACGGGTTGACGAGCAGTTCGCGCTGAGCGTCGGGAAGCCGAACCCCGTCGCCGGCGATTGCCACCGATACCCGGTCGTTCGACGCGTCGACGCGTACGCTCACGGGTGACGACTCCCGGCGTGCGCTATCGACGACCGTCGACAGGAGGTGCGTGAACGCCGACTCGAGCATCGGCGTGCCGTAGACCGTCATCGGGTCGTCAACGGCGTCGGTTCGTTCGATCGTGATTGGGACGTCGGACTCCCGCCGGACTCGCGTGACCGCCGCGTCAAGCACCGCGTTCAGATCGCGTGGCTCGCGTTGGAGGTCGTCCGGCGACAGGACGTCCATCAGGTCCGCGGACGTGTCCGTGAGTTCGACGAGGTGCTCGGCCGCGTCGAGCAACGCCTCGAGGGCCGCTTCGTCGCTCGAGTCGACTCGGTCCCGAAGCTGGTCGCCCCGACCGACGATCATGCTCGCGTCGTTTCGGATGTCCGTTCTGATGATCCGATTCAACAGTGCGAGCCGATGGTTTCGGTCGAGGAGTTCGCGCTGATTCCGCTTGCGTTCGATGGCATACCGGAGCGTGCGAACCAGCACCGTCGCGGTGATCGATCCCTTGACCAGATACTCCTCGGCGCCGCGCTGGATCGCCTCGACGCCGATTTCGGTCTCGTCGTGCCCGGTCAGCACTACGATCGGTACCGCCGGCGCGCGCTCGACCATCCGATCGACCGTCTCGAGCCCCGAGCTGTCGGGCAGCATGAGATCGAGGAGAATCGCGTCGGGCGTCCGTCGCTGCACTCGATCGAGTCCGTCGACGAGGCGATCGACGTGATCGAGTTCGTCGATCACGATCGGCCCCGTGGTCTCTCGGGGTTCGGTCTCCGACTGGTAGTTGCTCACTAGCCGCTGGACGAACCGGGCGTCGTCCGGGTTGTCCTCGACCAGCAGAAGGTCGACGCCGCGTTCGTCCCCGGCAGTCATAACCCCGTTCGCGTGACTCGAGCGGGGAGCCGCCGCGAGACGATCGAAGTCCGTGTGCGCAAGCGGTTGACGAATGTCCGACTATTTCGTTGTCGCACCATTAACTGACACCATGTAGAGTTTCGTGACTGTTTTCACAGGCAACAATTTTATAGCTAGGGGTGAAACGAGAAACATGGGCCGCCCACGGGTCGATGTCTCGGCCGATGCCCGCGTGGCACTCGACGCCCTGTCGCTGCTCTCGAATAAATGGCATCCGGTCGTCGTCGTCGCCTTGACCCACCACGGTCCCAGCGGATTCAACGAGCTTCTGGACGTGATCCCCGACATCTCAGGAAAGGTCCTCTCCGAGACGCTCGAGACGCTCGTCGAGGCGGAGCTGATCGAGCGGACAGTCATCAGCGAGTCTCCGCTTCGGGTCGAGTACGGACTCACGAGCGCTGGCAAAGAGATGGAACCGATCTTCGCGGCGCTTTCCGAGTGGGGGACGCGCCACCTCGAGACGGACGCGCCGACGGTCCTGATCGCGGACGGTGACCGGCGGCTTCTGGACATGTACGGCGACTGGCTAAGCGACCAGTACGAGGTGGTGCGCGCGCCCGACGGACGAGCGCTCGAATCCGCGCTCGAAGACGGACCGACCGTCGTCGTCTTCGAACTTGGACTTCCGGGAGCGGCTCCCGACGACGTGATCGAGTCGGTCGGCAACCGCTGTCGGACGATCGCTCTCGTCGGTGACCGGCCGACGTTCGATCTCTTCGCGCTCGAGTGCGACGACGTGCTCCGGAAACCGATCGTTCGAGAGACCGCACTCGAGGCGATCGAGACGCAATTATCGCGGATCGACGAACCCGACGAACAGCGCGAACGGGCGGCGATCACCGCCAAACTATCGTTGTTTCGGTCAGTGTACTCTCGAGACACACTCGAGTCGAATCCGCAGTACCTCGAGGCTCGTTCTCGGCTCGAATCTCTCGAGTCGGCGGCCGACGAGTGATGCGGGATCGTCCCCCTCGACGAACCGACTGGCCGGCGGTTTCCGTGATGGTCGTTCCACTCGTATCGGTTCGTCTCACTGGTGGCTCTCCACCCGTGCTCGGCCCGGATTCGTCGACTGCGTTTTTCGATACACTATCGGATGCGATATGCTCTGCGAAGTAACTTACTTCAGACTCAGCTTGGCGCTTACGGGCTGGTTAGCTTGCGTTTAGTATGCTTCAATTCGTGTGACTGTCACGAGGGAATGGGAAAATGGCACGATCACAGCTCGAGCCAGTGACGGAGCGATCTCGGGGCGGGAAATCGGGAGACCGAACCGAGTCGACGACCGACGATCGAACGGCGAGCGGAGACGCGTCGATGGTATCGAGTGATACGGCGGAGCGATCACCGACACTGCCGGTCGACGACGTGTTCGGAATTCTGTCCAATCGTCGGCGTCGACACACGATCACGTATCTGAACGAAAACGGGAGCGAGCCGGTTCCGATCCGCGAGCTCGCCGCCTCGGTCGCCGCTCGCGAGAACGACACCTCGGTCCAGGACGTGACGTACAAGGAGCGAAAGCGAGTGTACACGTCCCTCCACCAGTTACATCTGGAGAAGATGGACGATCTGGGTATTGTCGAGTACGACAGGGACAGAGGGCTGATCGAACGGACGGAGACGACCGAACGGTTCGGGACGTATCTCGACTCGGTCGCCGCTGACGGTATCGCGTGGAGCGACGTGTCCATCGCGGTCGCGACCCTTTGTCTGGTCGGTGTCGGTCTCGCCTGGTCCGGGCTGGTACCGATCGGTTCCCGCTCCGGATTCGCCGTCGCGTTCCTCGTCGCGGCCGTCTTCGCACTCGTCTCGAGCGCCCACGCCGTCGACGCGCGTCGAGAGCGGTGACGAACGAGGATCGCTCGTCTAGTAGCCAGTGACAGTCACTGCACGCCCGATACCTTCCGAACGGGGCTGCGGTACTCGAGGATCGATTCAACGGTCGGTCGGTGAGGGCCACGCCAGTGTTTCAGCGGGTCTCTGACGATCGAAGTACCCGCAGTAGCGACCCGCGTTTTTGCCAGAGTTGATAGCCCGTCGAGAGCCCGAAGAGAACGAGAAACGCGACCCCCCAGAGGAGCGGATCGACGATCGCCACGCCGGGCAACTCCCCCAGGGACGCAACGACGACGAAGAGACCGACGACGCCGAGCGACCGGTAGTATTCGGCCCAGCTGAGGCCGATCGGGGTCTCGACTTCCATGTACAGCGAGATATGACGCGCCCCGTCTCGGGCCGTGACGATCTTTCGATCATCGTCGTACTCGACGACCCCGAGCTCGTCCAGTCGCGGGAGGTGCGTTTGATGGAGCGAGTTGTAGACGCTCTCGCGGACGTTTCGCGGGGCCGGTGACGTGCCCGACTCCGCCGACGCGACCCGCTCCGAGAGTTCGCGCACCGTGATCGAACCGCCCGCCCCCCTGAGTTGCTCGAGCGCTTCGCGACGGCGCGCGCTGCTCAACACCTGATGAATCTCACGTTCCGGAACTGCGAGTGTTCTCGATAGCATCTGTCGACATCCCTCCCCGCTAGTGGGGAGAGTGAATCGGGGATCCGTATGTATGAGCGATATACCGGATCGGAGGACCGTGTTGCCGGTCGTGACTGCTCCCCTGTACTCGAGTATACCGGGTATACCCCACCGAGTCGGTCAGCTGTCGGCGGAAGCGAGAACGGTTCCTTCGCAGTCGTCAGTCGCCCGTCTCAGGCCGTCTGACGCGGGATAACGACCGATTCAATCGATAAAATCGTCCGTTCGAGACGTGGAATTCGAGAGAGAACGCACCGAATCGGTCGTTGAGTGGTATCGAACCGACTCATAGATAAGAGGGTGTCCCTCTGTGGAATAAACCAGCCCCTCCGGGCCGGATCGGCGGATTCGATCGCGGACACCGGGCGGGGAACCCAACCATGACGGACAAACAGATACACTCGCTGTCCAGGCGGCAGCTCCTCGGTGGCGTCGGCGCGATCGGCGTCGCATCCGCGGGGGCCGGCCTTGGCACGACCGCGTACTTCAGCGACGAGGAATCGTTCGATGACAACACGCTCTCCGCCGGCGAGCTCGACTTGCTCGTCGACTACGAACTGTCCTACGATCAGGGAAGCGCCGGCTCCGGCGGGACGAGCGGAACGATCAACGGCGACGTGCAGGTCGTCGACGAAAACGGCGACGACGTCGCGGAGGGTGATGCGGTCTCGCTCACGCTCGACGACGTCAAGCCCGGTGACAGCGGCGGGGCGGAGTTCTGTTTCCGGATCATCGATAATCCCGCGTACCTGTGGCTCAATGGCGAACTGACCGTCAACGACGAGAACGGGTACACGGAACCGGAACCCCAGACCGACAGCGCCGGGGATGTCAATGATCCCGGCGCTCCGGACGGTGCCGGCGAACTCGCCGACAGCATCGAGGCGACACTCTATTACGAGGGCGACGATCCGGCCAACGGCGTGATCGTCGAGGGAACGCTCACCGAGGTGCTCGCCGCGGCGTCGAGCGGCGTGTTGCTCGACGGCGACGGCATCTACGGCGTCGAAGCCGGGGAACAAGCACCGTTCGACGGCGGCGAGGATGCGGATAACCCCTGTATATACCTCGACTGGGAGATTCCGGTCGGGGTCGGCAACGAGATCCAGACCGACCTGGTCGAGTTCGAATTCAGCTTCTACGCGGAGCAGTCGCGTCACAACGACGGCACGAACAACCCGTACAGTAGCTGATCGAACCGCGTCCGAATCACACACCACCTTACCCACGTGACGGACCGAGCGCCTGCCCGGCAGGCTGCTCTGGCCGATATCGGCCGTTGCGGCGGTTCGACTCCGCCGGTGGGCTTCCCCCTAACGGGGAGAGACGAATCATGAAAGAAGACAAATATGGTCTGTCGCGGCGCCAGCTCTTGGGCGGACTCGGCGCAATCGGAGTCACATCAGCCGGTGTCGGCCTCGGCACGACCGCATACTTTAGCGACGATGAAATGCTCGGAAACAACAGTCTCGCATCGGGAGAGCTCGATCTCCTGCTCGACTACAAGACCACGTACCACGGCGGCCCGGGCCGTCTGGAGGACATTCGGGAGATGGGGTACGACGATGCAACGGAACTCGAGGGCGAAGCCGGGACCTACCTCCTTGAGGAGGTGCCCGACACCGGCGATATCGACGAGTGGGACGAGTACGTCCTGAACAACGGGTTCTGTGGCGAAGACGCCCGTGAGATGCTGGTCAACGGTCAGGAAGTCTCACCGATCCATCTCGAGGACGTCAAACCCGGAGACTCCGGCTGCCTCTCGACGAGCCTCCACCTCTGTTCAAATCCGGGGTACATCTGGATGAACGGCGAACTGGTGGCAGACGACGACAACGGGTTGACCGAACCGGAATCGGCGGTCGACGACACCGGCGGCGAGGGCGACGGCGACCTCGCCGACGCCGTCGAAACTCGCGTCTGGTACGACGAGAACTGTGACTGCGAGCTGGATCGGGAGGGAGCGGACGGCGGCGAGATCGACGTCGTCCTCGTCCTGGACCGGTCCGGGTCGATGTCCGGATCGATGGGTGCGATGATGGACGCGGCGAACGGACTCATCGATGAACTGGGCAGCAATGCGAACGTCGGTCTCGTCAGTTACTCGACCAGCGCGTCGCTCGATCAGGAACTGACCGGCAGCCACGGCGACGTCCAATCGGCTATTAACGGGCTGTCGGGAGGCGGGCAGACCCACATCGTGGACGGTGTGGAGGAGGCCCAAGACGAACTGCACAACGGCCCGAACGCTCGGAGCGGTGCCGACAAGATCATGGTCGTAATGTCCGACGGAGAACACAACCAGAGCGGCGATCCCGTCGTCGCTGCGGACGACGCGAAAAGCGACGGCACTGAACTTTACACCGTCGGATTCGGGTCGGCGGACGCCTCGACGTTACAGTCCATGGCAAGCAATCCGTGGGACGTCCACTACTTCGATGCTGCAGACGACGACGAACTGATCGACGCCTTCAGTCAGATCGGTCAGGCCATCGCCGGCGAGCGAGTCATCTTCGAAGGGACGCTCGCGGAGCTCATGGGAATCCTCGAGACGGACCTCGGAATCCCGCTCGATGGCGACCGGGAAACGGAGTACAATGAGGTCGAAGCGGGCGCACCCGCGGCCGGCGACGGCGAGGGTCGTGCGTGCTTCGAACCGGGCGTAACGACGTGCGTCAGTCTCGAGTGGGAACTGCCGGTCGACGTCGGAAACGAGGTCCAGACCGACTCGGTCGCGTTCGACGTCGGATTCTACGGCGAGCAGTGCCGGCACAACGACGGCGCCGGATCGACGGCGGACTGACTGACGATGCGACCCACTCGATGAGCGGCCGTTCGGGGTCGGTGTCCGGACCGGTCTGTATCCGGTCTCGAGCCGGTATATTCGGTATATGGGTCGGTATACTCGGTATACGCGCCGGTATAGGGATCATACATATCGGGTAGTGGTACCCAGAGACCCGACGAGAGCGACACCGAACCAATGGAAAGGGATCCATGTACGAGATGATCGAACGGCGGAGACGACGTGATCCGATGAGTGGCGACGAGTTGCTCGTGAGCGGCGACGAGGCGATGCTACAGCCGACCGGGACGAAACTGGACCGATCCGAATCGATCTCGAACAACCGTAACGCGGTCGGTAGTCACCGCGACGGACGGGGACCGGAGACCCATGACCGATAAACGAACGTCAGATTCCGATACCGACGGAGCCGACAATCGGGGAACCGACGGGGCCGCCGATCGAGGAACCGACAGGACCGGAAACCGGGGAGTCGTTTCCCGCAGGCGACTTCTTTCCGCGCTCGGCGCTGCCGGAGCGACCGGAATCGGAACTGGAGTCGCCGCGGAGCAGTTCCTGGGCGATACCGAGCGGGCCGGAATCGATCTCGAGGCCGGAGCGTTCGACTTGCAGGTCCACTGGGACGTCCTCGAGGGGGCCAGGACGGGGCTCAGTGGTAGCAGCGACGGAGCGGTCCGGATTCCGATCGAGTACGACGCCGATCACCGGAGCGGTGGTATCCGACTCCGCGTGGCTCACACGGCAGTCGACGGGAACAACCCGGCGGCGATCTGGCTCCGGGGATCGTGTCCGGAATCGTTCGGAACGCTCGGCGAAGTCGCGACGGTCACGCTTTCGTCCGCCGATTGCGACACCGGTGAGCCGACTCGCCTCCTGGCGAGCGGCTCCATGCGCGACGTCTTCGAGGATCTCACGACGGGGCTCGCCCTCGACGGGGCTCCCGAATCCGACGGGACGGACTGCTTGCAGCCGGACGCGCCGGTGTGCCTCCGCCTCGAGTGGGACCTCCAGGGCTACGTCGGCGATGAGTCGGCGACCGTCTCGCTCGCGGCGATCGGTAGTCAATGTCGCCACGACGGGCGGTCCTCCCCGCCGTTTTCGCCGGGAGCCGGCTGCCCGCCCGCCGATTCGTGTCCATGCTGTCTCGATGTCGGAAAACTCGAACTCGAGGCAGGCGACCCACCGGGAATCGGGGAGAACGCGATCGAACCGGGCACCTACTCGTTTACCGAGGGAACTGCCGAGTACGAGCTACGAGTGACGGACACCGAAACGAAAGGAAGCGGCGAGACGGTCGCGATGGCGTTCGAACTCGTCTCCGACGACGGCGCGTCAGTGCCCGATCTCTGTCGCGTCGATGTCGCTGGCGGTCCAGGGTTGGGCCCCGGTCCCGGAACGGTAACGTACAGGCCCTCGAGCGAGGGTCCGTTCGAGGCCTCGACAAGTGCTCTGACGGACGCAACCGGCGGACTGCTGTTCGCCCAACACCGGACTGAATCGGGGAGCGACCCGGACGACTATCATGCGATCAGCCACGTGACGGTCGCGATCTGTGCGGCCGACGGGAGGTGCGACTGAAATGAACGACAACGACACGACCGATGGACCGAAGCCGTCCGATGTCGACGGGCCGGCCGAAATCGAAACTGAGAGCGATGAGCCGACCGAGAACGACGAATCGATCGACCCGACCACACCTCGAGGACTCGCGGATCTTCGACCGATGGTGTGGCGGGCAGTGCGAATCGTCGGTCTGATTCTCCTCATCGCGCTCGTTCTGCCGTTCGTCGCGTACGCCGTCCCGCAGGTCGCCGGCGCGGAGCACAGCTTCGTCGTGCTCTCCGGCAGTATGGAACCCTCGATTTCACCCGGAGACGTCGTCCTCGTCGCCGGCGTCCAACCGGACGCGGTCGAAGAGGGAGACGTAATCACTTACCAGCGCTCCGAGGGCGAAAGTCCCACGACCCATCGAGTGATCGAGGTCGACGACTCCGGTACTGAGGTGCAGTTCCGAACGAAAGGGGACGCGAACGATGACCCGGACCAGACCGCGATTGCCGCTGACCAGCTTATCGGCCGGGTGACCGTTACGATCCCCGAGATCGGTCACGTGATCACCTTCGTCAACACGCCGGTCGGATTCGGATTGCTCGTCGCGCTCCCGCTCGTCTCGTTCGTCCTCTCTGAGGCCTGGGAACTCCGTTCGAAGCGTCAGGGCGACGACTCGGACGACCCAGAAGCGTCGGTCGATCCCCCGTCGGGCGGCAGGGCCGAACCGGCCGAAAACGGGAGCGACGGGTCTCGAAACGGCGGAGTGATCGTGACGGAAGGTGACGGTCTGACCCAGTCGACAGATCCGGCACCGGCGTCGCAGTCGACGGACCGATACGTCGTCACGAAATCGGACCTGCTGTATTCGATCGGTGTTCTAGCGGTTCTCGTGGGTTACAGCGGGTGGACGACCTATACGAGCTTCCTTCGAACCGGAGCACCGGCGGTCGTCTCAATAACGGTGTTCACCGGTTCGACGACGACGCTCGTCCTCGCACTCGCGGCGCGCTCGAGGCTCCCCGACGGGTCGAGACTGGACGAGACTGAATCGAACGACTCGGAACCATCGACCTCGGCTGATTCGGACGCGTCCGATTCGGACGGTGTGGTCGAACCGGATGCGACTCGTGGCGAACCCGACGACCACGATGCTGCCACGCCGGAGGCGGTCTCACAGAACGGACCGTCCCCGTCGACGTTCGACTGGCCCGATCCGGACGAACCGGCGGAAGTTACACGAGCCGGGTCTCCGGAACAGACGGAGGCTGACCCACCGAGTCCCGGGACGGGGACGGCCGTCCGCGGCGATGCGATCGATAACGGAGGTCCCAGCGGTGATACCGATGACGAGTAAGCCGCTGGTAGCGACGCTGGTTGCGATCGTGTTCGTCGGCAGCGCTCTGAGCGTCGGCTACACTACGGGCGCGTTCACGGACACCGAAGAACTCGAGGTCACCGTCGCCGGCAACGTTTCGGTCGACGAGTACGAGGGTGGCCCACCCAACGGTGACGCTCGTGGTCCCCCTGATGACCGCGGTCCGCACGACGCTGATACGGAGAGTGCGGCCAATTCGACGGTCACAGCAGGATGTGGTGATAACGAACGCCTCGAGAACGGAACGACGAACGGTGCGGCAGCTACCACGCCGAATCCCTGTGACGGGACTCTCACCGAAACCGACCCGAAGACCGGCTCCAACGAAAGCAGCGGCGACGAAAACGAGACTGAAATAACTAGTCCCAAAACGGAC